>JAUNJJ010000008.1 GCA_030533325.1 Oscillospiraceae bacterium | reverse complement strand
CATAAAAACATTCAGACAACGAATTTCAAATTCGTTATAATTCTAATACTCCCATCCATGAAAAAACAGAAAATGCAGTTTCCCGGATTTTCGGGGAACTGCATTTTTGATATGACTATTGTTGAGGCAAGTGCGTGATTTTGTTTATATCTAAAAAAGATTTTCCGGAAGAATTAGCTGATTGAATCTGCGTAACTAATATGGTATAATATTAGTGTAAACAGCACTCTTCATTTTGTCAGTTTATGTAATATTACCTGTTATTTACAGGAAACCTTGTGGAAATTGCGGTATTGTATTTATGCTACATATATGTTAAAATATAGTAGTGCCCACAAAATATTCTATTTTACCGCGAGGAAATATGACTATGGAAAACAACAACGACATGACTAAAAAGGATCATTTAACCAAGACTTACATCGGAGATAATGTGATTTTCGCTGATGTTGTAAACTACGCTGTTTACGACGGTGTACAGGTTATCAAACCTGAGGTACTTGAAGACGGGAATACGGTTGCTACTTCGTACATCTACAAAGGTGACGACTTTAGGCTGACTTTCGAAAGAACCCGTGATGTAAGAAAAATTGCAAGAAAAAACTCCGGAGACAACACCTGCTATATGGTTTTCGGCGCTGAAAATCAGTCCCAGCTTCACTATGCTATGCCTGTTAAAGCTATGACATATGACGTTCTGGAGTACATCTGTCAGATTGAAAACCGTAAAAAGACTTTCCGGGCAATTTCAGAAGCGAAAAAAGCCGGCGAGGAACCAATTGAGGAATCACCTGACAATGAGGAGTTTCTTTCATCATGGAAAGCAGATGACGAGCTCGTTCCGGTAATTACTATAGTGATTAACTTCGGTGAGAAAAAGTGGGACGCTCCGGTTACTCTTCATGAGATGTTTGACAAGACTAAGAGAAAGTTTCAGAGGAACAGAGTCATCAGGGAGATGATTCCGGATTATAAATTCATCCTTATTGATCCGCATCAGATGAGCGAGGATGATTTTGAGCGGATGAATACAAATTTAGGAAACGTTCTCAGAGTAATCAATTACGCCAATGACAAGGATAAGCTGATAAAGTTTGCCGAATCAGGTGCAGAATTTAATCAGCTTGAAACACAGTTAATAAATAAATTTACCGGAGTCGATATAGATATTCCGGAAGAAAACGAGGTGAAAAAAATGAGTGAAGGATTCAGACAGATTATTGATGAAAGCAAGGCTGAAGGCAGAGATGCAGGCGAAAAAAAGCTTGGGGCTTTAATTGATTCCCTTATTGATGCCGGAAGAAATGATGAAATAAAAAAGGTTACATCAGATGCCGAATACCGTCAGAAGCTGTATGTGGAGTTTGGAATTAAATAAGGTACTGATTTAATTTTACTTCAGCTAATTAAACACATCCCACCGGTTCAGCATAGTTGCTGTTCGGTGGGATGTGTTTTTATGTTTTCGGATTTTTCTCAGTTACGTCATTTCGAGAGGGAACCCCCGCAGGAGGGGACAAGATTAAATCCGGCAAAAACCTGCATTTTCCCCTCCTTATGGGTTTCCCTCTCGAGCTCTCCTTTCCCTCGACCTCCCCTTTTGCAGGTTTTTCTGTTTTTGTTTTTCCGCATATTTTACCTGTGAATATTCAGAGTTGCCGTACCGATGCCCTTTCTTTCCGTATTTTTTAGCGGTCTTAGTTTATGTTGTGGCATTCGGGATAAAACGAAAGACGTTGTATTTTGCGAAAGGCCGGAGCATAGTATACAGAACATTTATAATTTCTTACCTTTATGATAGTTCAAGTTAAGCTGAAAAATTGGCAACGGGGGAGATTGAGGGAAAGGAGTGCGCGAGAGGTGTCTCTCTCGCATCCTTCGCTATGGTTAAAACATCTCTTTAATCCCATCTCTAAGCACCCGCTCAGCTCATTTTTCCTTTGCGTACTCAAGTATATCACCGGGCTGGCAGTCCAGAACTTCGCATATTTTCTCCAGTGTTGAGAAACGTACTGCTTTTGCCTTCCCTGTTTTGAGTATTGAAAGGTTTGCCGGGGTTATATCTATCTTCTCAGCAAGATCTCCCGATGATATCTTGCGTTTTGCCATCATTACATCGAGGTTTACTATAATAGGCATATTGATTCCTCCTTCTGCACCGGTTAAATTGTGTAATCGCTTTCTTCTTTTATACTTACTGCTTCTTCAAATACATTCTTCAGTACATGAAGTATAATTCCCATAAAGCCTGCTATAAATGCAACAAGGAATATTACTTCAAGGAATGTAATCAGTCCCCATGCAAAAAGAATCGCAGCAGAAATAAAGCAGCATGCTGATATAACGCCAAGTATATCTGCATTCTTCTTCACGAACACCTTCTTCTGCGAAATATTGCGAAGCAGAAGATAAAGGAAAACAAGAAGAACAATTGCCAGCGCCATTACTGCATATCCCATAATGCATGAAGGAACATGACCCAGAGGCTTGTAATAATATTCCTCCAGCCAGCCGATACATGAAGGAAGCCATATGCTTATCGCTGCCGCCATAGCCATTCCTAAAAAGATAAGTCCCTTTGATAATAAAATTGACAATTCCTTATTTTTCATAAGTAATTACCACCTTTCCTGTTTTATTTGTTGTACTTATTATATCACCTCTCAGATTATTTGTCAATACTTTTTTATCGTTTTCCGATAATATTTTTCTTAAAAACAAAAACGGCGTTTGAGTGCGTTATTTGCACCCAAACGCCGCAGCTGTATCTGCAGCTTATCAGTCAGCCATGAGCTTAACCATTACTGCCTTCTGTGCGTGAAGTCTGTTTTCTGCTTCTTCGAATATTTCCTCAGCGTGTTCTTCAAACACCTTTGTTGTGATTTCTTCTTCTCTGTGTGCAGGGAGGCAGTGGAGAACCATAGCCTTTTCATTTGCAGCTGCCATTACTTCGTCATTTATCTGGTAGCCGTTAAATGCGATTCTTCTCTTTTCAGCTTCGCCTTCCTGTCCCATTGATGCCCATACATCTGTTATAACAACGTCAGCACCTGCCGCTGCTTCAAGAGGTTTGTTTGTCATTGTGAATCTGCCTGTTGCACGTGCATATTCAAGAACCTTTGCAGCCGGCTGGTAATCATCAGGGCATGCAACTGAAACTGACATGCCAACCTTGAGAAATCCTGTTATAAGTGAGTTAGCCATATTGTTACCGTCACCGATATAGCACATCTTAAGCCCTTCAAAGCTTCCCTTGAATTCACGTACTGTCATAAGGTCAGCAAGAATCTGACACGGGTGTGAGTAGTCTGTAAGACCGTTGATTATCGGTATAGAGCCGTATGATGCAAGATCTTCAACTTCCTTCTGTTCGAAAGTTCTGATCATAATACCGTCAAGGTAACGTGAGAGTACACGTGCTGTATCCTGTACAGGTTCACCTCTGCCAATCTGAAGGTCATTTGCGGAAAGGAAAAGAGGATAACCGCCGAGCTGATACATACCCGTTTCAAAAGAAACACGTGTTCTTGTTGAAGCCTTCTGGAATATCATTCCGAGTGTCTTGCCCTTAAGGTGCGGATGCGGAATATTGTGCTTTAATTCGTATTTGAGCTGATCTGCAAGATTAAGAATATCAATAATTTCTTCTTTGCTGAGATCCATCATTGTAAGTAAGTGTTTCATCGTTTTTATACCTCGCTTTTTTATATTTTATATGCATTTATGCAAGAAGTTCAGCAAATATCTGAAGTCCCCTGTCAATTTCCTCATATGTTATCGTGAGAGGAGGGAGAAGACGTACCTTTGTCTTTGCTGTAAGGAGAAGAAGTCCCCTGTCAAGTGCAGCCTTAACTACATCTGCGGCTTTTTTCTCCTTAAGTTCTATGCCAATCATAAGACCAAGACCGCTTACTGAAGCAACACCTTCAGTTTTTGAAAGCTTATCAAAAATATATTCGCTCTTCTTCTTTACTTCATCAAGGAATCCCTCTGAAGTTACACGTGAAAGAACAACATTTCCGCCTGCGCATGCAAGAGGATTTCCTCCGAATGTGGAGCCGTGTGTACCAGGAACAAGTACTGATGAACATTTTTCTGAAGCAAGACATGCACCAACCGGCACACCGCCTGCAAGTCCCTTGGCCATAGTTGTTATATCAGGCTTTACACCAAAATGTTCGGAAGCAAGGAATTTACCTGTTCTGCCTGCACCTGTCTGTACTTCGTCAGCAATCATAAGAATATCCTTTTCATCACAAATCTGACGAACTGCCTTTACAAATTCCTCGTCAAGCTTTACAACGCCGCCTTCACCCTGAACAAATTCAAGCATAATTGCACATACAGTATCATCAGCTGATGCCTTAAGTGCGTCGATATCATTTGCAGGTGTGTGAACGAATCCCTCAACGAACGGGAAGAAATAATTGTGGAAAACATCCTGTCCTGTTGCTGAAAGTGTTGCAAGTGTACGTCCGTGAAATGAATTCACAAGAGTAATAATTGTGCTCCTGCCCTTTCCGTACTTGTCAAAGCTGTACTTACGGGCAATCTTGATAGCACATTCATTTGCTTCAGCTCCGCTGTTTCCGAAAAATACTTTATCGTATCCGGTAATACTGCAGAGTTTATCAGCAAAATCAGCCTGTACCGAAGTGTAATAGTAATTTGATGTATGCTGTATGCTGCGAACCTGTTTGCATACTGCATCCGCCCATTCTTCATCACAGTATCCGAGAGAGTTTGTTCCGATACCGCTTCCGAAATCTATATATGTTTTGTTGTTTTCATCAACAGCATTACGTCCGCTGCCTGAATCAATCACAACATCATAACGACCATATGTATGCATTACACTGCCGTTGAATTTTTCTATTGTATTCATTTTTCTGCCTTTCTGTATGTATCAGGTAAACTGTGTACCGATTCCTTCATTTGATAAGAGTTCAATGAGAATTGAGTGTGGTACTCTTCCGTCGATAATTGATGTTTTCCTTACACCTCGTCTTACTGCTTCAACACAGCAGTCAATCTTAGGAATCATTCCTCCTGAGATAATACCCTGTCTCTTCATGAAAGGAACATCACTTACATTTACTGACGGGATAAGAGTTGACGGATCATCCTTGTCTTTAAGAAGTCCGGCAATATCTGTCATGAGAATAAGATTTTCAGCGCCGAGTTCTGCTGCTATTCTTGAAGCTGCTGTATCAGCATTGATGTTCATCGTCTGACCGTCCTCTGTACTTGCTACTGTTGCAATAACCGGAACATAACCATTGTCAAGTGAATCTGTAATTACCTTTGTGTTCACTTCTGTAATCTCACCGACAAATCCGAGATCCTGCTCAGCCTTAAGCTTTTCGGCCATAAGCATCTTTCCGTCAAGTCCGCAGAGACCCACTGCACTTCCGCCGTTCGCTGCAAGAAGTGCAACAAGTTCCTTGTTAACTTTGCCTGCAAGAACCATTTTTACTACGTCGATAGTATCCTTGTCTGTGTATCTGAGACCGCCGATAAATTTGCTTTCGATATTAAGTCTCTTCAGCATATCGTTTATTTCAGGACCGCCGCCGTGAACAAGAACGACCTTTACGCCAACAAGTGAAAGAAGAACGATATCACTCATAACTGCCTGCTTGAGGTCATCGTTGGTCATTGCATTTCCGCCGTATTTTACTACGACAATCTTGTTGTTGTATTTCTGAATATATGGAAGTGCATCTATAAGCACCTGTGAACGGATATTATTTGCTATTGTTTCCAATTTTAAACCATCTTTCTGTAAAATATATTAAAAATCAGCATTACTACTCGTCTCATGATATAAATTCACGCTAATTCCTTTGTATTTTTTGCAGGGCTTTGCGGTCGCCCTGCACCTTCGCACGTATATTTTCTTTGTTTTCTATAGCTGAATATTAAGTATCAGCTTCTGTAGTCAGCGTTGATTTTTACGTAATCGTATGTAAGGTCACAGCCCCATGCAGTAGCAGAAGCAGTACCTTCATTCATATTGATAAGAATAGTAACAGCATCTTCGGAAAGAATCCTTGTTGCTTCATCTTCCTCAAACGGTACAGGATTTCCCTTGTCGAATACTATCATCTTTCCGGCCTTGCTTTCAAAGTAAAGCTGAACATCATTCTGGTCAAACTGTGCACCGGAGTATCCCATGGCGCAGAGGAAACGACCGAAGTTTGCATCATGTCCGTAGATCGCTGCTTTTGAAAGGTTTGAACCAACTACCGAACGAGCCATAAGCTTTGCATCCTCAACACTCTTTGCATTGATAATCTCTGCCTCAAACAGAGCTGTTGCACCTTCACCGTCTCCTGCCATCTTCTTTGCGAGATATTCGCAGACAAAATAAAGTGCATCACGGAAAAGCTTATAGTTTTCATCTTTTTTATCTATTGCAGGATTCTTTGCAAGACCGTTTGCAAGAATCAGAAGAGTGTCATTTGTTGAAGTATCACCGTCAACTGTAATCATGTTAAATGTATCCTGCACAACATCTGAAAGTGCCTCCTGAAGAAGCTTCTTTTCGATAACTGCATCGGTTGTAACATATCCGAGCATTGTGCACATATTAGGGTGAATCATACCCGAACCCTTGCTCATTGCACCGATTGTTACTGTTTCAGAACCAATTTTAAATGATACTGCAATTTCCTTGTTTACAGTATCTGTTGTCATAATTGCTCGTGAAGCTTCCGTTCCGGCTTCTTTTCCGTAAGCCTTCTTTGACATAAGTTCCTTTACACCTGCAGTAATCTTTGAAGCATCTATCTTCATACCGATAACGCCTGTTGATCCCACAAGTACACTTTCAGCTGTACCGCCTGCAATATCAGCAACCACCTGACCGGTTGCTCTGCATATATCAAGCCCCTGCTGACCTGTGCATGCATTCGCAATACCTGAGTTTACTACCACAGCACTGACCTTTGTATCGGAATCCGTAATCTTTTTATCCCATAGTACCGGTGCTGCCTTTACAACATTTGTTGTGTAAACACCGGCTGTAACACACGGCTCATCACTGTAAACAAGAGCCATATCTGTTCTTCCTTTGTATTTTATTCCTGCAGCTGCGGATGCTGCCTGAAATCCCTTCGGAGCTGTAACTCCGCCTTCAAGTATATCAAATTCTGGCATAGTTATTACCTTCTTTATTATAAATTAAGACCTGTTGTTTCATCGATGCCCATCATAATATTCAGACACTGAACTGCCGCTCCTGATGCTCCCTTTCCAAGATTGTCAAGACGTGAGCAGAGGAGAACCTGATCATCGTTTCCGAACAC
This sequence comes from Oscillospiraceae bacterium, assembly GCA_030533325.1. Classification (GTDB taxonomy): domain Bacteria; phylum Bacillota; class Clostridia; order Oscillospirales; family Ruminococcaceae; genus HUN007. The sequence continues at coordinate 67,952 of JAUNJJ010000008.1, read as the reverse complement.
AAAAATCTGCATACTGTCGTGATTGCTCAGAGTATTGGAAGCAAGGAAACCGTCCGGTATTTCTGCATTGCCGCCCATGGACATAACTGAAACCATCTTCTGACCTTCGTAGTGCTTTGCAAGAGCTTCGTAGATATCACTGATACCGCATTTTTTCTCAAGAAGTCTTGTCTGCACAGGAACGGATACTACCATCCCGCTGTAGTAATCACATACAATAGGATTAAACATCGGCTTTACTGTCAGACCGGAAATTTTCTGCATCTCAGGAAGATGCTTGTGAGCCTGTGTAAGAGCATACTGTCTCGGGCTGTTGAATTCATATGGCTTATCCTCGCCCTCGTACACTGCGATAGCTTTTTTTCCTGCTCCGCTGTAACCTGAAGTTGCATACGCAAATACAGGAAAATCAGGCTGCATGATTCCAGCACATATGAGAGGATTTACAAGTGAAACAAAACCGCTTGCGTAGCATCCCGGCACGGCGAGTCTCTTTGTGGTTCTTATCTTTTCACGCTGTGTTTCTGAAAGTTCCGGAAAACCGTAAACCCATCCGTCATTTGTTCTGTGTGCCGTCGAAGCATCGAGAATTCTTACGTTTTCATTTTCCACAAGAGAAACAGCCTCAATAGCTGCAGCATCAGGCAGACAGAGAAAAGTAAAGTCGGAACTGTTTATGAGTCTCTTTCTTTCTTCTGTATCCTTTCTCTTGTCTTCATCAATTCTGAGAAGTTCGATATCGTCTCTTCCGCTGAAACGTTCTGTAATACGAAGTCCTGTTGTACCTTCCTGTCCGTCTATATAAACCTTTACTGCCAATCTTATCTCACCTTTCGTCATCTTTCATATTCTTAGCCACACTCACAATAACTGTTCCGCCGAGAGAAATTATGAGCCATGCCTTGTTTACTGCAGGTGCATTTTCAAATCTGAGCACCATTATCAGTATGAAACCGGCAAGCCATATCATTACGCCTGCCAGACTTATAAGAAAAACCGAACGTAAATTTTTACGGTTCATTATTCCATTTCCTTTGCAAGAGCCGCTCTTGTCTTTTCAATCTGAATCTTTACTGCCTCCGGTGAAGGACCGCCTTCTGAATTTCTCTGATTTACACAGGTTTCAAGGTTTATTGCATCATACACGTCATCCTCAAAGAGCTCTGTAAAGTTTTTGTATTCTTCAAGTGCCAGAGTTTCGAGTGTTTCATTTTTCTGAATACAAAGCGCTACGAGCTGTCCTGTAATTTTGTACGCATCTCTGAATGGCATACCCTTCTTTACAAGGTAGTCTGCACAGTCTGTTGCATTGATAAATCCTCTTGCAGCTGCATTTCTCATATTAACAGCATTTATCTTCATAGTCTCAATCATAGGAATAAATGTCTTCAGGCAAAGCTTAACATTGTCAACTGCATCGAAAATTGCTTCCTTGTCTTCCTGCATATCCTTGTTGTATGCAAGCGGAAGCCCCTTAAGCATTGAGAGAAGTGTAACAAGGTCGCCTGTTACTCTGCCTGTCTTGCCTCTGATAAGCTCTGTTATATCCGGGTTCTTCTTCTGAGGCATGATTGATGAACCTGTAGCATATGCGTCGTCAAGTTCGATAAATTTGAATTCCCATGAACACCACATGATGATTTCTTCTGAGAATCTTGAGAGGTGTGTCATAAGAAGAGAAAGTGCCGAAGCGAGTTCAACGCAGAAGTCTCTGTCCGAAACACCGTCAAGGCTGTTTACGGTTGGTGCTGTAAATCCGAGAAGATCTGATGTTATATTTCGGTCAATCGGATATGTTGTACCTGCAAGTGCACAGCTTCCAAGCGGATTGAAGTTCATTCTCTTTGCTGTATCAGAAAGTCTTGAAAGGTCTCTGAGAAGCATCTGTCCGTATGCCATCATATGATGAGCAAGTGTTATCGGCTGTGCTCTCTGAAGATGAGTATAGCCAGGCATAATAGTTTCAAGGTTTCCTTCAGCAATTTTGCATACCGTCTTTACAAGTTCTGCTGTAAGTTCTCTTATCTGTGCAATCTCATCTCTGAGGTAAAGTCTTATGTCAAGAGCCACCTGGTCATTTCTTGAACGTGAAGTGTGGAGTCTCTTTCCTACATCTCCGTATCTCTTTGTAAGTTCAGCTTCAACGAACATATGGATGTCCTCTGCTGTCATATCAAGTTCAAGTGTGCCTGATTCGATATCAGCAAGTATTTCCTTAAGACCAGCCTGTATCTTTGCACTGTCATCCTTTGAAATAATCCCGCATCTGCCAAGCATCTCAGCATGTGCAATACTGCCCTCTATATCATGCCTGTACATTCTTCCGTCAAATGAGATTGATGAATTGAATGCGTTAACTGTCTCGTCAACTTCCTTGGAAAATCTTCCTGCCCACATTTTTGCCATCTGTATACACACCTTTCTCTTTTCAGCCGTTCAAAAGCCTGTCAACGTCTATTTTCTTTTCTTTTACCGCTTTAATAATCGCACCGACGTCTATACCGTCTATGATAAGTCCGTCAGTTTCGGACTCCGTTATCTCAACATTCTTAAGATCGCATTCCTTAAATTTACTTCCGGTAAGAATAATTTTTTCAAATGAAGCATTAAGCATATCAGAAAAATAAAGTTTCGAGTCGTCAAGTGACACTTCGTTAAATGATGTTTCCTTGAAGTTTATTCCCTTAAATGTGGCAGCTGACATATTTAAGCCACAGAACTTCGCTCTTTCCATATTAACATTTTCGACAACAGCATTTGCAAAGCTTGACTCAGTTATTACACTGTTATCAAGGTACGCTTTATCAAATGAACAGCAGTTTAAGTCTACATCCTTAAACTCCGCACATTCCATATTTGCCTTTTCAAATGTTACTGTCGAAAGATTAAGATTGCTGAATGCCGCTCTTTCAAGATTTACTGTAACAAATTCCGCATCAGGTATACTGTCATCTGAAATTTTCAGACTCTCACCTATTACATGCTGATATGTCCTGATCTCATTCACTCGAAAAACCTCCCGTCATAAATAAAAAAATCTGTGTTATAAAATAAGTAAAAGGCGAACGAATGCCCGCCCTTTACATTAAAAATTACAGTAAGAAATTACTTGTTGTTTCTCTTAGCGTCAAGCTGAGCCTTAACCTTTACAGGAAGACCGAAGAGATTGATGAATCCTTCTGCATCCTTCTGATTGTAAACCTCATCCTCGTCGAATGTAGCAACTTCTTCATCATAAAGTGTATACGGGGATGTTACACCGGCATTGATGATATTGCCCTTGTAAAGTTTGAGCTTAACATCACCTGTTACTGTCTTCTGTGTTTCTGTAACAAATGCTGAAAGTGCTTCTCTTAATGGTGTGAACCACTGACCGTTGTAAACAACATCAGCGAACTTGATGCCGAGGTGCTGCTTGATTCTTGCTGTTTCCTTGTCAAGGCAAAGTGTTTCAAGAACTTCATGAGCATGGTAGAGAATTGTTCCGCCTGGTGTTTCATATACGCCCCTTGACTTCATGCCAACGAGTCTGTTTTCAACGAGGTCCGCGATACCAATGCCGTTTGCGCCGCCAACCTTGTTAAGTGTTGTAACGAGTTCAGTAGCGTTCATCTTTTTACCGTCAATTGCTACAGGAACACCCTTTTCAAATGTGATTGTAACATATGTTGGTGTGTCAGGAGCCTGTTCCGGTGAAACGCCGAGTTCAAGGAAGCCTTCCTTGTTGTACTGTGGTTCATTTGCAGGGCTTTCAAGATCGAGACCTTCGTGTGAAAGGTGCCAGATGTTCTTGTCCTTTGAGTAGTTTGTTTCGCGGTTTATCTTAAGTGGAATATTGTGAGCTTCTGCATAGTCAATTTCTTCGTCTCTTGACTTGATATCCCATTCTCTCCACGGAGCGATAATCTTCATATCAGGAGCGAAAGCCTTGATAGCAAGTTCGAAACGAACCTGATCATTACCCTTACCTGTACATCCGTGACAGATAGCATCTGCACCTTCCTTAAGTGCAATTTCAGCTATTCTCTTTGCAATGATAGGTCTTGCAAATGATGTACCGAGGAGATATCTGTTTTCATAAACAGCGCCAGCCTGAAGTGTCGGGAACACATAATCTGTAAGGAATTCTTCTGTCATATGCTCTATGTAAAGCTTTGAAGCACCTGTCTTAATAGCCTTTTCTTCAAGACCGTCAAGCTCTGTTCCCTGTCCTACGTCTGCAGAAACAGCGATTACTTCGCAGTTGTTGTAGTTTTCCTTGAGCCACGGAATGATGATAGATGTATCAAGTCCGCCTGAGTATGCAAGTACAACCTTTTTAATATCGTTTGCCATGATAATAACCCTCCGTATATTAGAATTATCTTAATAAATTGATGATATATTTTTATTATACATTATAAATTTCAAATGTCAAGGGGATATGCATATTTATTCATTTTTAGAGGAATATTCATGAAAACAATGAATATTTACTTTGCTCTTATTATAACAAAAAATCCGGAACCCGCTGCATATGAACAGAGAGTTCCGGTTTCTGTTATTTATTCTCGTACACAGCAACTATCTCAGAAGTGTACATTCTGTGGTACGGATCCTTTTCATAGAACTTAAGTGCATCCTTGTCCGTGAAGGATTTTTCCTCAAGATCCTGTGAATACATCCTGCGGCACACGAACACAAGTTTTGCCTCCTCAAATGTAACTGTGCCTTCTATCTCTGTCGGAGTAATCCCTGTTTCCTTTGCCTTATCCACATCACGACCTGATTTTGTTCCGCAGAACGTGAGCATATCTCTGTACTTGTCAGAGTCAAAGAATGACATGGTAAAATATTCGCTGTCCTCAACGAATCCGAATGTATATCTGTTCGGTCTGATACCGCATGTGAAAACGTTCTTCCCCCACATAACACCGAGAGAACCCCAGGAAGCAGTCATAGTGTTGTAGTCAGATACTGACTTTCCGGCAGTGATAAGATACCAGTCGCGTCCGATAAGTGTGAACGGATTCACACTTAAGTTTTCGATACTTGTTTTTACTAAACTCATAATAATATTCCTTTCGTATGAAAAATCTATATGCAACGCCGCTTAGTGAAAACAAGGAAGCTGATATCAGCTGAGAACTGACTTGTACTGAAGCCTGAGCTTGTCAGTTATAAGTGCGATAAACTCAGAGTTGGTAGGTTTCCCCTTACTTGTGTTTACCGTATAACCGAAAAATGAATTCAGAATCTCAACATTTCCTCTGTCCCATGCAATCTCTATAGCATGGCGTATTGCTCTCTCAACCCTCGATGATGTCGTCTGGAACTTCATCGCAACATTGGGGTACAGGGACTTGGTTACACTTTCAAGCAGATCATTGTCTTCAAGAGACGAGAGAATGGCTTCTCTGAGATAATGGTAACCTTTTATGTGTGCAGGTACACCAAGCTGGTGTATAACATCTGTCACAACTATCTCCATGTCATCAGCATCACTGCTGCCTTTTTCCGCTGCGTCATTTTTCTGCATAACAGCTTCTATACGGTCCCTGAGCGTGTTCACGTCAAATGGTCTGAGCATAAAGTACGCTGCACCGTTCTGCATCACCTGCTTTTCAATAAACGGATTATCGTAAAGAGAAGTCACTATAAATTCAGGTCCGTTTCCTGTCTCTGAAGAGCGCTTCATAACCTCAATTGCATCCATGCCCGGCAGAACGGCATCTATGATTACAATATCCGGTGAATCATTTTTGATTGATTCAAGAATCTTGCTGCCATCCTTCGGTCTTGTCACCACATACCAGCCCAGACTTCTGAGCGTACTGGCAAACGCTATTCCATATTCGACTGTGTCATCACCGATCAATACTCTAATTTTGTTTAACATTGTCAAACCTCCTAATTTTTTACTGCAATATTATTCTACCATATATTTACAGTTTAATCAAGAGGATTTTTTACATTTTTTTGAAATTATGTTTATTTCGTGAAATAAGCTGGTTTAATACCCTTATATTCATTCTGATTTTAGAATAATTTACATATTTTTACAATTAAATATCCTCATCCGGCATATTCATTACTTCATCTATTCCGGAATTGGCATAAACGAATTCATGCAGCTTCCTTGCATCTTCCTTTTTCTCCCTGATATAATCAGTAAGAAAAAGAGCGGATACAGCTATATAATGAATAACCGACGGAAAATGCCTTCCTGCATACACAAGGCCAAGCGGTCTGAGCATACTGTCTGTAAGCTCACGGCTGTGTGCGGCTGCTGTTATCACCACTGCCGCTGTCATGCACAGAACTGTTCCGGCAGTATCGGTCACAAATGCCGCTTTCTTTTTCCCGCCCAGAACGAGAACTGTTGCTGAGGTCATAAGTACAGAGGAAATCACCATTGCTATGCCGATAACAAACATAAAAGAAAATCCGCCCGTCCGTACTGCACTGGCTGCAATGCTGCAGCCAGCAAGAAGGTTAAAAAACAGCGGATATACAAGTGTAATTATTACAATTAATATTTTTAAAATTATATTCAGAATTTTCATAAAAAACCCCACAGTTTTTATTCATAATATTAATGTTAGCACATTTTTCTTATTTCGTCAAATGAAAAAATTTATAAAAAAACCGTTCTGTTATAACCTCTAATATTTTTATTCAATCAGCAAATAGTATTACTACAAAAAATTTTTAAGGAGGAAAAATACAAGTGAGAAAAATAATAAAAAAGTTCACCGCAGTACTTACAGTTGTCTGTACTGTATTGTTTTCAGCAGTTATACATTATTCTGAATATCTTCCGGACAGATTCAGCAGTGATTCCGGCATCATACATCTTAATACAGCACTGAAAATAACAGCAGTCCCTTCAGAAAATCTTTCTCCCGCGCTTTCCTTATCAAATTCACCTGATACATCATCTGTACAGCTGATGCTGATGGGAATAATTCCGGTAAAAAATGCTGAAGTTCACAAAATTACACGCCCTGAACTCACTCCCTGCGGAAAACCCTTCGGGATAAAAATGCTTATGGACGGTGTGATGGTAATACGCACAGGAAATACTAAAGCTGGAACAAAAGATGTCTCACCGGCAGCTGATGCTGATATACGCAAAGGCGATATTATAAAATCCGTCAACGGAAATCCGGTATTCTCATACCACGATATTGAAGAATACGCCGGAAAATCATGTGACCGCGAAATATCACTTACTATTTTACGTGATGGCACGGAGATTGTAAAAAAACTCAGACCGGCTGTATCGGATACAGACAAAACGCCTAAGCTGGGATTATGGGTAAGAGACAGTTCGGCAGGAATAGGAACAGTAACATACTGTGACACCGATACCGGTACATTTGCAGGACTTGGTCACCCTGTATGTGATTCCGATACAGGCAGAATCATTCCTATGTCTGAGGGAGAGGTAATGAGTGTCAGCATTTCCGGAGTGAAGAAAGGAAAGGCCGGAAGTCCGGGGGAACTTCAGGGATTTTTCTGTGAACCGGACTGCTGCGGTATTCTTAATTCCAACAGCAGCTGCGGCGTATTCGGAACAATAGACATAGACTTTACTGAAAACGAAAAACTGCCGGTAGCTATGGCTCATGAAGTATGCACAGGTGAAGCTCAGATATACTCTACTGTTGAAGGAACAGAACCGGAAGCCTATGCCATAGATATTAAAAAGATAATATACGAACCGCGAAACTCCAGCCACAATATGATAATAAAAATAACCGACCCTGAACTTATCAGCAAAACCGGCGGCATAGTCCAGGGCATGAGCGGCAGCCCCATAATCCAGAACGGCATGCTCGTCGGTGCCGTAACCCACGTTTTCGTAAACGACCCCACAATGGGATATGCCATATTCTGTGAAAATATGTACAGCGAAGGTGCAGGCGACTGAAAGGAGTGCATAGCTTAACCGCAAAGCCCTGTAAAAAACGGCGAACCTGCAAGCAAGTCCGCCGTTTACATATAATATATTAACTAATATCAGTTTAAATTATGCCTGCTCGCTGAAACCATTTGTTACGAGGTCAACAAGTGCTTCAACAGCTACTTCCTCATCTGCACCATCAGCAATAATCTTGATTGATGTACCGCCAACGATACCAAGTGAAAGAATACCTAAAAGGCTCTTTGCATTTACCCTGCGTTCTTCCTTTTCAATCCAGATTGATGATTTGAATTCGTTAGCCTTCTGAATGAAAAATGTTGCTGGTCTTGCGTGAAGTCCTACCTGGTTCTGTACCATTACTTCTCTTACAAACATTATAAAACTCTCCTCATTATTATTTTTTATTTATTGCTGTGTTATGCGTAAGCATAATCTGAACTGCTGAAGCTGTTTAACAGTTTCATATCAATTACCTTAGTTTTATTATACAGTTTATTTTACAGTTAGTCAACGCATAAACTTATATATATACGCATTTAAGCTGAATTTTCTACGCATTGATTATGCTGAAATTGTTTATTGGTCGGGTTTTTGTCGATATTAACGAAATTTTATTAAAGACTAACAATATTCAACAGTATAATATATTCAAAATCACTTCTTGCTTGGTATATTATGAGTATTTATGTATTTTTCATACATATCAGGTCGGCGTTCTCTGGTTATTTCGATACTTTTTTCGAGTCTGAAACTGTCAATATTTTTATGATGCCCGGACAGAAGCACTTCAGGTACACTTACCCCATGCCACTCTGCCGGCTTGGTATACTGAGGATACTCCAGAAGTCCGTTAAAATGACTTTCATCCTGATAGCAAAGCTCATCAGAAAGCACACCGCTGCACATTCTTGACACTGCATCTGCAACAACAAGAGCAGGCAGTTCACCGCCTGTCAGAACATAGTCTCCGATAGATATTTCCTCATCGACTATCTCGTCAATGACCCGCTGGTCAACGCCTTCATAGTGTCCGCAGATTATAAATATGTTTTTATATCCGGAAAGTTCAACGGCTCTTGCCTGTGTAAAAACTGTTCCCTTTGGTGACATATATATTGTATGCGGCTTCCCGCCAAGTTCCTCACATACTGCACTGTAACAGTTAAATATAGGGTCGGCCTGCATAACCATTCCCATACCGCCGCCGTACGGTGTATCATCAACTCTTCTGTGCTTGTCAAGAGTATAGTCACGGATATTTCTGCAGGATATCTCTACTGCACCTTTTTTCCTTGCACGACCTATTATGCTTTCCGCAAGCACACCTTCACACATCTCCGGGAAAAGCGTAGCTATCTCAATCTTCATCTTCAAAAAGCCCCTTAAGCGGTGTAATGTGCATAACCTTGTTTTCTATATCCGTATCAACCACCACATCAGCAATAGCCGGTACAAGATATTCCTTTTCACCGTTTTTAACCGTATAGACATCATTTGCTCCGGTCTGGAAAACGTCCTTTATTACACCGTACTCAACTCCTGTATCATTGTCTATAACCTTAACGCCGATAAGATCCTTTACAAAATATGTATTTTCATCAAGTTCAACATCTTCCCTTGAAAGGTAAAGAACCTTGTTTCTGAGAGTTTCAGCCTGTTCCACAGTATCGTATCCGCTGAACTTTGCTATAACCATGTTTTTGAAAACTCTTGCGTTTACAATCTCAAGCTCTTTTCTTCCCTGACCGTCAAGATAAAGATAATCAAACTCACAGAGAAAATCCGGGCTGTCACACCACGGCATTATCTTAACCTCGCCTCTCAGACCATGAACATTTACAACTTTTCCGGCTTCCAGATAATTTTCTGACATATTCATTCACCTGTTTCTGTATTTTATCAAAAAAACTGCCAGAATAACCTGAAAATTAATCTGACAGTATTGTTTTCATGTTTAAATTTTATTCTCTCAAATTTTATTCAATTTCGAGAAGAACTTTTGTATTGTTTCTTGCTGCACCCGCACGCATAACAGTTCTGATAGCCTTTGCTATTCTTCCCTGCTTGCCGATTACACGCCCCATATCTTCCTGTGAAACATGAAGGTGGAAAACAATTACGCCTTCTTCATTTGGTGCATCTTCTGTTATTGTGATTTCCTGTTTATTTTCAACAAGACCTTCGACAATTGCTAAAAGCAGTTCTTTCATAATATTTCTCCTTTTTAATAACAGCGCGTACGCTGCCCCTTTCTGATAACGATATAATCTTAAGATACAGACTAAAAGTCTGTATCAAAAGATAAATGCGTGAATTAAGCCTGAGCGTTCTTTATAAGCTTCTTAACTGTTTCAGTTGGCTGTGCACCATTCTTGATCCACTTGTCAGCCTTTTCAGTATCTATCTTGATAACGCTTGGTGTCTTAGTTGGATCATAGTATCCGATTTCTTCGATGAATCTGCCGTCTCTTGGGTATCTTGAATCAGCAACAACAACACGGTAGAAAGGAGCCTTCTTAGCACCCATTCTCTTTAATCTGATCTTTACTGCCATTTTTATCTCACCTCCGGATTTTGTTTAGCGAATTTATATTAATGCATATTGCAAAAATATCATTTTTTAGGGTTCACTGGAAGCCCCATGTCTTTTGGCATATCAGGCATCTTGTCAAAGTTCATACCCGCAATGCGCTTCTTCATGCGCTTTGCAGACAACGGTCCCTTGCCTTTGCCCATATTGCCGAACTGCTTCATAACCTTCTGCATCTGCTCGAACTGTCTGAGAAGTCTGTTAACATCCTCAACCTTCATACCGCTTCCGGCCGCAATTCTTTTCTTTCTTGACGGATTGATGATGGAAGGCTTTGCCCTTTCCGCAGGAGTCATAGATGTTATTATCGCATCTATTCTCTGGAACTGTCTCTCATCAACATCCATATCCTTTACCTTGTCTCCGACACCCGGAAGCATCGAGAGCAGGCTCTTGATTGAACCCATCTTCTGAATCTGAAGAAGATAGCTTCTGAGGTCCTCCATATCGAAGGTATTTTCAGTAAACTTCTTTGCAAGTTTTTCTGAATCCTTAAGGTCAACCGCACTCTCTGCTTTTTCAATAAGTGTGAGCACGTCACCCATACCAAGGATACGGGATGCCATTCGTTCAGGATGGAACTGCTCAAAATCATCAAGCTTCTCACCCATACCAACGAACTTGATTGGCTTACCTGTTACAGCAAGTACTGACAGTGCAGCACCGCCTCTTGTATCTGAATCGAGCTTTGACATAAGCACGCTGTCTATTCCAAGTGCATCATCAAAAGCCTTGGCAACATTTACAGCATCCTGACCAGTCATAGCATCGACAACAAGCATAATTTCCGAAGGATTTGTTTCCTTCTTAATGTTTTTGAGCTCATCCATAAGCTCAGTATCTATATGGAGACGGCCGGCTGTATCGAGGATAACAATATCATGGCCGTAATCCTTAGCATGTTTTATTGACTCTGAAGCAATCTTTACAGGATCTGACTGACCCATCTCAAAGACCTTAACCTCTGCCTTTTCACCAACAATCTTAAGCTGGTCGATAGCAGCAGGTCTGTAGATATCACAGGCAACAAGAAGAGGTCTGTGTCCCTGACTCTTAAAGTACTTTGCAAGCTTTGCAGAATGAGTTGTTTTACCTGAACCCTGAAGTCCGCACATCATTATAATACACGGCGGCTTCGAAGGCATATTGACTCTTGCATTGGAGTTACCCATAAGATTGCAGAGTTCCTCATTTACAATCTTTACAACCATCTGTGCAGGTGTGAGACTCTTAAGTACATCCTCACCAACAGCTCTCTCAGATACCTTTGCAACAAAATCCTTGACTACCTTGTAGCTTACATCGGCTTCAAGAAGTGCAAGTCTTACTTCTCTCATGGCCTCTTTAACATCAGCCTCTGTTAGTTTTCCCCGTGACTTCAGACGTTTGAAAACGTTATTAAGTTTATCAGACAAACCTTCAAATGCCATAATTTAAGAAGCCCTCCTTTACAGTATTATCTGAACAGTTCTTCACTCTGTTCAATACAGTTCATTATCTTTTCGGAATACTCAGAAATACTTTTCTGATAGCCGTATTTTTTGCTGTACTCTTCAGTGCAGTTTCTTATCTGTTCAAGTATACCGCGGTACTGGTTCATCTTTCTGACAAAACCGACCTTTTTCTCAAAATCATCAAGATACTGCTCTGCATGTTTTATTGCATCATGCACTCCCTGACGTGATATGTTCTCGTTTTCCGCTATCTCAGAAAGCGAAAGATCTTCATAATAGTAAAGCTGCATGATATCGCGCTGCTTTTCGGTAAGAAGATCTCCGTAAAAATCAAGAAGCATTGCATAATCGAGGTTTTTCGCCATACACCCGCCTCCTGTGAGTAAGTTTGTAAAGTTTGAAACCTTTACAATTATAACTCTTAAATCGAAATTTGTCAATAGCTTTATCTCTGTTTTTTTCAATAAAATTCCGTTTACAGCACCCTCCTGCATTGGTGATTACCAACAATTCATTCAATCCGGAAAAATTTTTACACAAAGAAAATACCCCTGCCTTAGCAGGGGTATTTCCCAAGGAAATATGAGAAAAACACTATTTGTTTGAAAATATCATAACTTTTCGATAATGTTTGATATACGCTGTCTTACTCTTGCAAGGTCTGAAAGGTTTACCTTACCGTCTTCGTTTACGTCAGCTGCTTTGAACTGAATGTCAGAAAGTGTGTATTCCTTAAGACATGCAAGTGATAAGTAAGTAAGATCTGTTACATCAACTGCACCGTTCATTGTGATGTCGCCCTTTAATACTTCAGGTTCAACTTCGATTGAACTGTCAATTGTAGTTTCAGCCGCTGTTGTCTCTGATGTTACAGTAGTAGTTTCAGATACTGTTGTTTCTGAAGAAGCGACAGTTGTTTCCTCCGGAGCCTTGTCTGTAGCTACTGTCGTAACTGCAGGTTCTTCAGTTTGAGGTGGTTTCTCCTGTTCGGATATTATAGGGTCTGAAGGACTCTGGGCATCCTGAACGATTACTGCATAACTCGATGCATGATAAAGATTAAGGTTAATGTTACCTTCATTATCAATCATTGTGAATTCCAGCTGATCCATTGTCGATTCGGCCTGATTGTAGTAATATAAAATCGCTATTTTGTTTGAAAGTTCTGTGCCGACATTATAGTTTATATCAGCCGAAAGGCCGAATTCACCATTATGTGTAAGGTTAAGCTCAATGCACTTTGAAGTTGCATTTGAAACTGAAGCAACCATCTCGTCAGGAATTAAACCCTGATCGCGTTTGATTTCAAGATTAAGATCGTTTGCTTCTTCAGTAGTAACGTTTTTGCCGCTGATATCCCAGTTATAGCCGTCGAGTTCAAGTGTAAGCCTGATATCTTTGCCCTTCATGCATTCAATAGCCTCTGCAGGAAGGATTGTCTCAGTATCCATATTGTATTTTTTGGAAGAACCGTCTTCCATATACAAGATATCTGCAAGAAGAGTATCTATTACTGAAACCTTGCCTTCAAACTTAATGGCATGAATGTCAACGTCCTTAACTTCATAAAGTGTACCTTCGTCAAGCGGTTCCTGTTTGATAACTGCATAAAGCTTGTCATCCATAATGCTAAGCCCGTATATATAACCGTTTACTTCATTCGGATGTATATATCTAAGCCCCTGCTTGTTCGAACCATCAAGATTCATCTTGTAAATATGTGTAGGTGTGTTGAACAGGAGTACTCCGTCTGAAATAATGAGGCTTGAGTACTTTGCTGTGTAGAAAGCTGCCGGATTGTTCCAGTCAGGCCATGATTCTTCGCAGACACTGACGTTTGTATTTACTTCACCGGTTGACTCTATGTATGTGCTGTATTCGCCGGAACCGCTCATATAGTACCAGCGGTCGCCCTGACAGATAATTTCAGTTCTTACATCAACCCAGAAAGCATTGTCATACTTTGTCGAAGTTGCCGTAAATCCCTTTGCATCCCAGTTCCTGTGCTCATGTCTTGTATCAGTCTCCTTCTGTATCTCGTCGTCTGAGAGGAGAAAATACTTGTGATTAACCAGACCAGGAGAATCCGGAACCGGGTCATCCCATGTAACGTCAACATGATACCATTCGTCGTCAACGCTTACAAGATTCCATGCATGTTTCATATCATAGCTTACAACCATTATTGAATCCATACCGGCTCTCTGGAGAAGAACATTGTATGCCTGTGCATATCCCTGACAGATACCGTTTCCGCACACTAAAATATCATATGCAGATGAACCTTTGTTTAAGTCCGGGAGTTCGCCTGTTGTATCATATACTGTATTAAGTACGAGATAGTCATGAAGCTTAAGTGCTTTCTGAAGTTCAGACATATCATCCGTTATAACTTCGCTTATTATCTCGTCAGCTTTTGCATTGAATTCATCTATAAGAGGCTTTGCCTCTTCATAAGTATTGTTATACTTTATATTAAGCGTGCTTACAAAAGCTTTCTGTTCACTGTCGCTCCACACCTGGGAAACTCCCACATTTCCATCCACGGAAATATAGAAAAGCTCAGGAATTGTTCTTACATAGTTAACCACCTCTGAAATTCGAGGAAAATCTTCTGCAGTAAGTTTAAACCTGCTTATATCTATGGATGTTTCATAATTTTCAAAACCCGCTCTTACAACTTCACTCAGACTTGCAATCTCAGTCTCTGCTGCAGCAATATACTGTGATACAGCTGGTGCTGCAAAATTAAATGCAAGAGAAGCGGATAAAAGTCCGCTAAAAAATTTTGCAACTTTTCTCATAACGATTCCTCCCGTTTTTTATTTACTCAAATAATTTTAATATTAAAAATAATAAAAGGCTGATACTTTTTAGGTATCAGCCTTAAGTTCCAACCATAAACGCCCTTTTTAATGGTTCGTTTAAAAATTGTGCAGCTGGCTGTCATACCCTCTTATTATCGGTTTAGACCCGTTAGCTTTGCGTCCTTGCCTTTCAGCAAGTTTGCCCAATATTTAAATTTTTACTATTTTATTATTTTGAGTAGTAAGATGAAAGATAAAATCATTAAAAAATGTGTACTGATAAAGTAGTAAGATGAATGAGTAAGATGTTGTCAGATGTTCAGGTTAGAAAAGAAGACAAGTTCCGAAATAATTAACTTCAACTTAACTTCTGTATTCAGTATACCACCTCATACATTCGCTGTCAATAGTTTATATAATTTTTTTTGTTTCATATCGTGGATTTGTTAATATGCACACTTTAGACCAGCGACATGTATGCAGAATACCGTCAGATTTTTTTACCTTCTATTTTATCACCGCAGATATATACCACAGGAATATATCCCTGCAATAAAATTTGTTTTGCCGAAAGTATTGAATTTATTTTTTAATTCGTGTATAATATAGGTATAGTGTTTGTTTTATACATATCACTGATTTTCAATTACCGGATTTATGTGCTATTTATCAAAACGACGAATAGGAGCAAACCGGAGAACGGAGAAAAAAAGATGAAAAAGATGACCAGGGATTATATCAAGCAGGAGCTTGAAAGAGTACTCAAAGCAGATTACAATGCGGCACCTGATGCTGCGTCCGACCTTCAGGTTTACAACGCACTTTCTTCAATAGTAATGCGTTACCTGGGGGAAAAACGAAACAGCTTCAACAACAAGATCAATTCCGAAGGAAAAAAACAGGTTTACTATCTTTCCATGGAATTTCTTATGGGGAGATCATTAAAAACCAGCCTTTACAATCTTGAAATAGTTGAGGACGTAAGAAGTATTCTCAGCGAATACAAAATCAACCTCGAACAGATATACGAAAACGAACCTGACGCAGGTCTCGGAAACGGCGGTCTCGGCAGACTTGCTGCATGCTACCTTGATGCGATGGCAACTCAGGAAATACCGGCGATGGGTTATTCCATCTGCTATGAATACGGAATCTTCAAACAGAAGATTGACGAAGGATGGCAGACTGAACTTCCTGACAACTGGATGCCGGGCGGGGATGTATGGCTCGATCCTAAACCTGAAAAGGCAATCGAGGTACATTTCGAAGGTGAACTTAACGAATACTGGGACAATCAGTATCACCATGTATCACATCAGAATTACAGCACAGTTCTTGCTATTCCGTGTGACATGTATGTTTCAGGATATAACAGTGAGGGTGTTTCAGTACTGAGACTCTGGACAGCAAAGTCACCAAGCTTTGATATGGCTATGTTCAATCAGGGTGACTACGCAAAGGCTCTTGGACAGAACAGCATTGCAAACGCAATCTCAAAGGTACTTTATCCTAACGATAACCATCTCGAAGGCAAGTCGCTCAGACTCAGACAGCAGTACTTCCTCTGCGCTGCGTCAATCGGAGATATCGTTACAAATCACATGTCAGTATACGGAACACTTGAAAACCTCCATGAAAAGGTTGCAATTCATATCAATGATACTCATCCTACACTTGCAATTCCTGAACTTATGAGAATCCTTCTTGATGACTGCGGATACTCATGGGATAAGGCATGGCACATCACAAAGAACACATTCGCCTACACTAACCACACAGTTATGGCAGAAGCTCTTGAAAAGTGGGATGTCAACCTTCTTAAGAATATCGTTCCGAGAATCTTCTCAATTATAGTAGAGATTAACAACAGATACTGCGCAAAGCTTGCTCAGCTCACAGACAACAACTACGACAAGACAAGCCGCATGTCCATCATAAAGAACAACTGCATCCACATGGCTTCTCTCTGTGTTGCTACATCACACAGCGTAAACGGCGTATCAAAGCTTCACTCCGAGATTATCAAGCACGATGTTTTCTCAGACGAATATCAGTACTATCCGCATAAGTTCAAGAATGTTACAAACGGTATCGCATACAGACGCTGGCTCTACCAGTCAAATCCTGGTCTTACACAGCTTCTCAAAGACAAAATAGGCGATGCTTTCCTGAAGGACGGCAGCGAACTTAAAAAGTTCAGCCTTTTCGCTGACGATAAGACTGTTCTTGATGAACTTGCAAAGATTAAGCGCAAAAACAAGGAAAACTTCCTCAAATACTGTAAAACCTACTGCAATCTTGACTTCGATATAGATCCGGACAGCATATTCGATGTTCAGGTAAAGAGACTTCACGAATACAAGCGTCAGCACCTTAATGCACTTAACATCATTGCAGATTACAACTATCTCCTTGAAAATCCTGACGCAGACTTCACACCAAAGACATACATATTCGCTGCAAAGGCTGCTCCGGGATACTATCTTGCAAAGCAGATTATCAAGATGATCTGGAACATATCACAGGAAATCAGAAAAAATCCTAAGATTTCAAAGAAGCTCAGCGTATTCTTCCTTGAAGACTACAAGGTTACACTTTCTGAACTTCTCATGCCGGCAAGCGATATCTCAGAACAGATTTCTCTTGCAGGTACTGAAGCTTCCGGTACAGGAAACATGAAGCTTATGCTCAACGGTGCAGTTACGCTTGGTACTCTTGACGGTGCAAACGTTGAGATTAAGCAGGCTGTAGGTGACGAAAACATCATCATCTTCGGTATGACAGCTGATGAAGTTACTGCAAAGAAGAAAGCCGGATACAATCCTAAGAGCTACTATGATTCAAATGAAACAATCAAAAAGGCTGTAGACCGTATCTACAGCGGAATCAACGGATGTGCATTCAGTGAAGTTGCAAATTCACTTCAGAATCAGGACCCGTACATGGTTCTTGCTGACTTTGATTCATACCGTGAAGCTCAGAAGCGTGCAACTGAACTTTACAATGACAAGTATACATGGCTTAAGATGTCACTTCAGAACATTGCCGGTGCAGGTATATTCTCAGCTGACAGAGCTGTTAATGAATACGCAAGAGATATCTGGGGCATTAAGTAATTTTAACTGATAAACAGCAACATAAAATAAAAAAATCACTCCCGAATAAAAAACGGGAGTGATTTTTATTTGCACATTATCTTCTTAAAAGTCTGGATGCGGTCTGAAGAAGTGATTTCAGATTTACAGCTAAAGTCGCGACGAAGCCGGCGACGAGCCAGAGTGTCATGAACGGGGCATCGGCGAGTATGACAACTGCCATAAGTATAAGGATACACAGGTTAATAATGAGATTATTGAAATCTATCTTATATCCCGCTATTTTCTGTGTATCAAAAAGTCTTATTACAAAGCAGCTGAGATACGCTGCCATAGTAGCAAATGCTGCACCCTGAACTTCGACGAACGGAATAAGAATCAGATTCAGCGCAAAGTTAATACCTGCTGCCGCTGCACTGGTTGTAAGCGACTTTGTGTTGTTGTTTGCCGCATTGTAGATACTGCTGAGAAAATTGCAGAAACTCTGCATCAGTACTCCGACAACAAGGAACGGCGCCATTTTATATGAACCCCAGAATTTCTCTGCAGTAAGAAATTGTGTTACCGGGCGAAGCAGCATCATTATTCCGGAGGCTGCTACGAACATCATGGAAACATAAGCCCCGAACACCTTGGTATAGTATCCGGCTCTTTCCTTCGAGTTATACTCAGTAATAGCTGATATCTGCCATGCTCTGAAGAATATGACTGACACAAATGAAATAAGATTCGGAATCTTGTATGCCGCAGTATAAAGACCGTTTACGTCTTCACCGCAGAATCCTGAAACCATAAAAAGATCAGAGGAACTTACAACCCACCAGAGAACAGCGGTAGGAATAAGCGGCATACTGTACCTTATCATGTTTTTCCTGAGTTTAGTGTCAACATATGCAGGTTTTAAATCAGGCATCATACATGCGAAATACATCAGGAAAAATATTGAGCAGAGGTCTGAAAGTATAATTGACAGAATATATCCCTTTATGCCCATCTCAAACACTACCATAAAAAGAAGTGAGAAAAGCACAAGTGAAATTGTCGACAGGATACTGTCGACTGTATAGAGTTTAATACAGTTTCTGACCTTTGTGTACTGCTGCTGCATCCACCTGAACTCTGAAGTGAAAAGAAATACCATCATCAGAGGCAGATAAGGTTTATACTGTGTAAATGAAGCTATCAGCCACAGAATAATCATACCGACTGCCATACCTGTAAGACCGGTGATCACACCAGTTGAATAAACACTTTTTCTGTTGTATTTTTTATTAAGTCCATATCTGAGAATACTCTCTGAAATACTCAGGGTAACAACCGGTCCAAGAAGATTGATAATGTTCTGAATCTTACCTGCAACGGAAAAATCCGCTTCCGTCATATAACCTGTATAAAGTCTCAGCAGAAGTATACTTAAAATTTTTGAGCTGAATGAGCCGAGCGAAAATATAATAGTATTGGCCGCCAGCTTTTTATATTTGTTCAATTTACTCCCCCGTTCATAAATAAATACATATTTATTATAACAAATTATTCTGAAAAAAGAAATACTTTAACCAAATAATAATAAAAAAATTTATTTTTTTTAAATCCGGTATAGTAAATCGACTGCAAATGTGATATAATTATAAAAGAGTGCAGTTTCTGCATTATCATTGATAAATCATTTTTCGGAGGTTAAAATCGATGAAAAAGTTTTTCAGAGCACTTGTAATAACTGTAACTGTTATCGCAACTATAGTTACTGTAAAATCAGCTGCGGACTATATCTGCAGAAAATACAAAAAAAGATATATCAGTATCTGATAAGTGTTATTTATACGACATCACCAGAATGCCACGTCTGACATTCTGATTATAAAAAAATCAATATATAATGAAAGGCTGATTTAAAATGGATATCCGCGTAGAACTTACAAAAACTCCAAAGGAAAAACCGACTGATGAAAACAACCTTGGATTTGGTCATGTATTTACAGACCACATGTTCATAATGAATTACGACAAGGGTCAGGGATGGCACGATGCACGAATCGTACCTTATGCTCCTCTGGAACTCAGTCCTGCTGCTATGTGTCTCCACTACGCACAGGAAGTATTTGAAGGACTCAAGGCTTACAGAACAGCAGATGGCAGCATTCAGCTGTTCAGACCTGAAGAAAACTTCAAAAGACTTAACGTTTCAAACGAAAGACTTGTTATTCCTCAGATCGATGTTGATTTCTGCATTGAAGCCCTTGACAAACTTGTAAGTATTGAAAAGGACTGGGTTCCTCATACAGATGGTGCTTCACTTTACATAAGACCGTTTATTATCGCATGTGATCCGTTCCTTGGTGTACGTCCTGCAGACAGCTATATGTTCATCATCATTCTCTCACCTTCAGGTGCATACTACTCAACAGGTCTCAATCCTGTAAGCATTTACGTAGAATCAAACTACGTTCGTGCAGTTAAGGGCGGTATGGGCTTCACAAAGACAGGCGGCAACTATGCTGCTTCTCTCATCGGACAGGATGAAGCACACAAGCAGAACTACTCACAGGTTCTCTGGCTCGATGGTGTTGAGAAGAAGTATATTGAAGAAGTTGGCGCTATGAACATCTTCTTTATTATTGATAATGAAGTTGTTACACCTGCTCTTCAGGGATCAATTCTCTCAGGTATCACACGCAAGTCAGTTCTTGAACTCTGTAAAAGCTGGGGCATGAAAGTTTCTGAAAAGAGAATTACAATCCAGGAAGTGGCTGATGCATATGACTCGGGCAAACTTCAGGAAGTGTTTGGTACAGGTACAGCTGCTGTTATTTCCCCTGTTGGTACACTCAAGTGGGGCGATAAGGTTATGACTATCAACGACAATAAGATCGGTAGTATTTCACAGAAGCTCTATGATACAATGACAGGTATTCAGTACGGTAAGATTGAAGACAAGTTCAATTGGGTGTACAAGCTTAAAAACTGATATTCAAACGATGAAAACCGGATGCCCAAAGGGCATCCGGTTATTTTTTATATAAAAAGAAAAAGGTTTTCCGGAACGGAAAACCTTTTTAAGTATAACTGTCAGTTAGTTCATAATTGTAACTTCTGTTTCCTTATCGAAGAGGTGAATCTTGTAAGGATCCATAACAACCTTGATTGTATCCTGAGCTCTTGCTGTTGATGTAGGAGCAACTCTTGATGTGAGAGGAATACCTTCACAGTTGAGGTAGAGGTATGTTTCAGCACCCATCATTTCTGTGATTTCTACTGTACATTCAACAACACCTGTTGTAGCATTCTGGAGGTACATTGGTTCGTCGTGAATGCTTTCAGGACGGATACCCATAATTACTTCCTTGTTTACATAGCTTGCAAGCTGTGGTGTAGCCTTCTCCGGTGGTACAACGATTGTGTACTTAACACCTCTTGAAGACTTGGAATCAGCTGAACCGAATTCAACATAGTAAAGGCCATTTGTCGGATCCTGTCTGAGTACAGCGTCAATCATGTTCATCTGAGGTGAACCGAGGAAGCTTGCTACGAACTTGTTTACAGGATTGAGGTAGAGGTTCTGTGGTGTATCAATCTGCTGAACGTAACCATCCTTCATAACAACAATTCTGTCACCCATTGTCATAGCTTCTGTCTGGTCATGTGTAACGTAAATGAATGTTGTTCCGAGTCTCTTGTGAAGCTTTGCAATCTCTGTTCTCATCTGAGCACGGAGCTTGGCATCAAGGTTTGAAAGAGGTTCGTCAAGAAGGAATACCTGTGGTGAACGTACGATTGCACGTCCGAGTGCAACTCTCTGACGCTGACCACCTGACATAGCCTTCGGCTTTCTTTCGAGAAGATGTGTAAGGTCGAGGATTCTTGCAGCTTCTTCAACCTTGCGTGCGATTTCATCCTTAGGTACTTTTCTGAGCTTAAGACCAAAAGCCATGTTCTCAAAAACAGTCATATGCGGATAAAGAGCATAGTTCTGGAAAACCATCGCAATGTCTCTGTCCTTAGGTGCAATATCATTTACAAGACGATCGCCAATGTATAATTCACCTTCGGAAATTTCTTCAAGTCCTGCAATCATTCTTAAAGTTGTTGACTTACCACAACCTGAAGGACCAACGAGGATAATAAATTCTTTGTCTTTAATTTCTACATTTACATCAGTAACGGCCACTACACCGCCTGGATATTTCTTATAGATTCCACGTAACGATAAACTTGCCATTCTAAGCAGGCCTCCTAAACAGTTTTTTTCGCCAATTCAAATTGGTACAATACTATAATAACAAATTTTATACCTTAAATGCAAGACTCTAATTATCCAAACTTATAATTTGTTGTTTATTAAATATGACCAAAAGCTTATTTCAACGGATTTTCGGGCATCAGAAAAGTCAAATTGGGACAACATTTTTTCAATATCATTGTTGAAAACTTCCAAACACTCTCCCGGTGCCAGATTTCCATCTATAACCAATCCGCCAATCTGGACTCTGAAGAGAGAAAGAACTTTATTTCCAGCTGCCTGAAACATTCTTTTGACCTGATGAAATTTTCCTTCATCAAGACCGACCAGAGCAAAATGTCTGTCATGGGAAATCCCGCACACTTTTGCCGGCAGACATATCTCACCGCCATCTATCTCCATACCTGAAGCAAATAATTCTTCATATTTTTCATTATATTCATTTTCAAGTCTTACAAGATAACACTTTGTAAGATGTTTTTTCGGAGAAAGCATGCGATGTGCCAGCTCACCGTCATCAGTAAGGAAGACAAAACCTTTTGAATCCTTGTCCAGCCGGCCTGCAGGAAACATATCCTTCGTCTTAAGCTCCTCAGGAACAAGAGAGAGCACTGTTTCGGAGCTGCCGTCTCTTGTCGAACAGACATAACCCTCAGGTTTATTGAGCATAACATAGATATTTTTCCGGTACACAAGGGTTCTTCCGCCGGCATTTACAGAATCTGTCTCCGGATTTATTTTAAAAGAAGAATCCTTTACCGTCTGTCCGTTTACAGTTACTCCTCCCTGCTTAAGAAGAAGCTTTACATCTTTTCGTGACATCGGTGTTCTGTCTGATATAAACTTATCAATTCTTTCCATTTTACCTCCAGATACAAAAACTGCCGCCTGATTACTCAGAACAGCAGTTTTCTCTCAGCTATCGCTGATAATTATTTATTTGCCGGTGCCGGAGCAGGGGCTTTTTTAAATTTTTTAAATGTTTTCTTTCCGTCTGCCATGATGAATACAACAACAAGTCCTATGCCGGCAACTGCAAGAAGTATTCCGAGTGAAAGACCTGCAGGGAAGAATGACATCTCAACTGTATGAGTTCCCGGAACCATATCAATACCGATAAATCCGCCTGCAACCTCTCTTATCTTAGCCTTCTTTCCGTCGACCTTCACTGTCCAGCCCTCTTCTGAAGGGATTGATGTGAAGAACATCTGATTTGTTTCAGCTTCCACAGTTCCCTCGATATGTGTATCAGACCACTTTTCTATATTCCATGTGTTTTCGTGAAGAAGTGCGATATCCTTTTTGAATTCCTCCTCATCAAAGTAGTAGAAATACTGATCAGACATATACGCATATTCGTTATTAACTGTCATACGGATACTGAAGTTTTCGTTTGCCTCGTATCTGCCAAGACGTGTAATGCAGTAATGTTCATTTTCAAAGAAGTTATCGATAAATTCAGGATAGTCAAAATCCTTCAGCTCTTCATTCCATTTACCGCGCCAGAGATTTACCTGCTTTTCATATGTGCAAGGGAAGAATGCATATACTGTGTCATTTGTCTGAGCATGTACAAAGTAATCGATAGTCCAGTCATTTGCATTCTTGTCAGCAACATACTTTGTCTGGTCACCTGCACCTTCAAGAGTTATATTGGTATATCTTGGTTCCTGTGAGAAATCAAGTCTCTTAAAGTATTCCTTGTTCTGACCTGTCATAGCACTGAGAAGACTATTCTGATTTTCAAAAGGATTCTTGCTGTCAATTGAAACATTAAGAATATCATTGCTTACCATATATCCTACAGGAAGTGCATAAGGATTTTTATAAAGATCAATCTGTGTTGACTTTCCGTCTGCATGCTGTGTCACAGTGGATCTCTGATATTCGTACATATCTGAAACGCCTGTATTGTTAGTGTCCAGAACATACTTAATGCCGAGAATCGAGTCGGTAAGAGGTGTATTGCCGTCATATCTTGTATAGTGACCGCGGCTTACATAGCCAAGCTTGCCGATTGTGTCAATCATCTTTGCATTCATAACTGAACTTGAATGTGTGATACCCTTGAGTCCGAAAGCAATATTGTCGTTTACTGTTCTTCTGAGAGGATTGGTCTGAGCGACTTTTTCTGAACGGTAAAGACCGTCATCAAGCTCTTCCATATTGTCAACAGCTGCACGTCCTGCTTCAACATAATTATAGTATGATGAACGCATACTGTAGATTACGTCAGCGTCAATGTCCTTGAGCGTATCAAATGTACTCAGAAGAAGCTCACCTGAAAGCATAACGACAATTGTAACCGGTATTACCTTTGAAGATGGGTTTTCCCTGTATGCTGATATGAGTATTGAAAAACAGAGTACGCAGCCGGCTGTAAACCATAAACCGTTAAGAACTTCAAGATTCTCATACTTGAATAATTTTTCTGCAAGAAGAAGGTACAGAAGGATTCCGAAGAAAGAACCGCCTACCGCATTTGGCTTAAGGCCTTCAAGCTTTGTAAAGCATTCCGCACCCATACAGAGGATAACCCATGACATAATGAATGAGTATCTGTAAGGAAGCCAGTTAGGAACCTGTCCGCCGTGCCACATCATATCAAGCGGCTTTACATACATACTGAAAAACAGGACTGCAAGGAGAAGTGAATAGCCTGTCTTGCGTCTGTTTGTAATGTTCTTGTTAAGATAGAAAAGCGGAAGAAGAAGAATTGCGATAGTTCCGCAGTATATCTCAGGGAGTCCTTCGTTTCTTACTGTATCATAGCTTGACGGAAGGAGCTTTGAAATGATGTCAATGGAGTCAAACTGAAGATTTACTGAGTAATCCGGCGTTGTGAATTCAAATTTTCCGAGGCTTAACGACTTGTAAACCGGAAGAATCATAAATGCTGCACACATACCGGCAATAATTGAACAGTACGCAAATCTCAGACCTGTATTTGCATGTTCCTTAATGGTTACGCCTTCTTTTTCTGTACCGAAGAAGTTGTAGTAAAGGAAGTAAACTACACTGAAGATTGCAAGCATGAATCCGATATAGAAGTTTGCTACAAATATAAGAGCAAGAGGAATGATGTAGTTCGCTCTGAGTTTTTTGTCAACAAGATACTCAATACCGAGGGCAACCATAGGAAGAAGAACAAGTCCGTCAATCCACATCGGATCCATCAGCTGAATAACAGCGTATGCACAGAGGGCAAATGCTGTTGAGAATATAAGTGAATTTACCGGCTGCATCTTCTTTGAATGCTGAAGATAGTAGCTGAATGTTACGCCGATAGCACCAAGCTTTGCAAGCTGCATAATAAGCAGGCTCTCAAGAAGCATGGTTCTTGGAAGAAGCATAACTATAAGGGTAAACGGGCTGGCAAGATAGTAACCGATAATGCCCATAAACTCACCTGAAAGGTTTCGTGACCAGTTGTAGAAAATACTTCCGTCACCCCAGATGGCATCTCTTAACGCTTCAAAGTAATAAACATACTGTCCGTTAAGATCAAGTACAAGAACAGAACCGTCATGAGCAGTGCTTCGTTTTGGTATATTCTCATAGTTGGTTCCCATGATGTTTCCAAGCGGGAAAACATCGAAAAGTCCATACGCCAGTGCCATTATCAGAACAGGAATAAAAAACGCGTATATATAAAATCTGTTTTTATACAGCCATGTTTTCACCTTATCCCAGACACGTGGCTTTGCCTGAACGGCGGCTTTAGCCGTTTTTTCCATTTGTAACCTCCTGATTTTTTCATATAGTATTAAATGCGTAAGCGCATATAGTTTTATTATACAGTATTTTTACACATTTGACAAGTGGTTTTTTACGAAAAACGAACTGTCCCCCTCATATAAAAAAAGATATTGACTATTTTATTTTTTTACTGTATTATTTATATTAGTTGAACATTTCAAGGAAATTGTTCTGAGAAAAATATGTTCATTATCAACATTTTTTTATTCTCTGCATTTAGCAGGGGGAATTGAAAGGAGTACATAATCATGGGACTTATCAAAATAGCTTTAGGTGCAGTATCCGGCACACTCGCTGACCAGTTCAAGGAATTTTTCTACTGTGACTCTATCAGAAATGACATTCTTGTTGTAAAAGGACAGAAACGTACCGGAAAAGGTTCGGGAAACCACGGCAGTGACAATATTATTTCCAGCGGAAGCGGAATTGCCGTTGCTGACGGACAGTGCATGATGATTGTTGAACAGGGCAGGGTTGTTGATGTATGTGCCGTACCGGGCGAATATCAGTACGATATGTCATCTGAGCCAAGTCTTTTTACCGGTTCACTCGGCGAAGGAATAATCGAAACACTGAAAACAATCGGCAACAGAATCGCACACGGCGGTGACACCGGCAAGGATCAGCGTGTATATTACTTTAACACAAAGGAAATAACTGACAACAAATTCGGAACCCAGAATCCTGTACCGTTCCGTATAGTAGATAACAAGATTGGTCTCGATATTGACACATCTGTACGCTGCAACGGTGCATATTCATACAAAATAACAGATCCGGTACTCTTCTACACAAATGTATGCGGAAATATTGCACAGGAGTATAACCGCTCTGAAATTGACAGCATGATGAAAACAGAATTCAGAGATGCTCTCCAGCCGGCATTCGCAAAAATTTCCGCAATGGGAATCAGATATAATGAACTTCCGGGACACACAACAGAGCTTTCAGAAACAATGAACGAGATTCTCTCACAGAAGTGGTCTGAACTCAGAGGTATATCAATAGTATCTGTCGGAATCAACTCCATAACAATCCCTCCTGAAGATGAAGCACTGATCAAGAACGCACAGAGAACAGCTATGATGCGTGACCCTAACTTTGCTGCTGCAACTCTTGTTGATGCTCAGGCTGAGGCTATGAAAACAGCTGCCGGAAACTCTGCAGGTACTATGGCAGGATTTATGAACATGAATATGGCAGGTGCTGCAGGCGGATTTAACGCTCAGAACCTCTTTGCTATGGGGCAGCAGCAGGCAGCTTCACAGCAGGCGGCTGCACCGGCAGGGTCATGGACCTGTTCATGCGGAACTGTAAACACCGGCAAATTCTGCTCCGAATGCGCTTCTCCAAAACCGGCACCGGCAGGACAGTGGACCTGTTCATGCGGAACCGTAAACACAGGCAAGTTCTGTTCAGAATGTGCAAGTCCAAGGCCGTCAGCTGAATGGACCTGCTCATGCGGTGCGGTAAACACAGGTAAGTTCTGCTCCGAATGTGCTTCTCCGAGACCGTAAAAGAAGAAAAATCCATAACAGGAGTGCCGATGAAAAAAAGGGATCTCATAGCGGTTATCTGCCCTTGCATAAACGGTCCGGTATCAGAGATAATTCGTGGTATTTCATCACAGGCTATGACCTGCAACACAGATACAGCATTTTTTTCAGTACTTTCAGATACAGATAACG
Organism: Oscillospiraceae bacterium; assembly: GCA_030533325.1. GTDB lineage: Bacteria > Bacillota > Clostridia > Oscillospirales > Ruminococcaceae > HUN007. The sequence goes on along the minus strand of JAUNJJ010000008.1, from coordinate 40,413 downwards.
AAAACAAAAACCGGAGATGCGAAGAAAATATATACAGTCTGATAAACTTTGATATGGTTTCGGGTGTCATATTCCTTGAGGAAGAGTTCTGGTCTGAACGTCTTCGGGGTATTATAACAGAGCTGCTAAAAGAAAAGTGCACTGTTCCTGTGATTACTACAGGTTCATTCAGTGGAAAAAACTGCCTGGCTTCAGGAATTCCGTCATATAACAGTGACGGAATATATATGGCTGTATCACATCTTATTGAGGAACACCGGTGTGAGGATATATACTTTCTTGCAGGTCCGGAGGGAAATGATATTTCAGAAGAACGTATAAAGGGATATATGAGAGCTATGAAGTCTCACGGACTGCAGACATCAGGAAAATGTGTATTTTACGGAGATTTCTGGACAAAATCTGCTGAGAAAATGGCTGAAAGAATAGCGTCAGGAAAGATAAAAAGGCCGCAGGCAGTAGCGTGTGCAAGTGACATTATGGCATGTTCACTGATAAATGCTCTTGCCGCTCACGGTATCTCAGTTCCTGAAGATGTACTTGTGACCGGCTTTGACGGTACGGAGACAGCGATCATGAATTCTCCTCCTGTTACGACTTATTTTCCGCCTCTGGCTGAATATGGGGCGGATATGTTCAGAAGGTTAAGAAATGCTGTTGACAATAAGGCTGTCTGTTCTCCCGGAAAATATCACGGAATACTGTCAACAGGAATGAGCTGCGGATGCCCCCAGTCTGAAAATGAACCTGTTGCCAGACTAAGGCATGATATGGTCCGAAGGGAAAAAAGGCTTGCATATATTGAGAAGTCTGACATCTATGAAAATTATTCACTTGTGAAAAACACTGAAGATCTTATTCAGGCAGTTGACCGCAGCAGTTACCTGCTTTCAGGATATGAAGAAATGTTTCTGTGTCTTGACAGAAACATTTCTTCATCCGGAAAATACCATGATGAAAAATATCCTGAAAAAATGACTGTTATGCTTAACAAGGTCGAGTTCGTCAAGGTCTGCAGAAATATTTCCTTCAGGACATGCCGCATGCTTCCGGCACTTCATTCAGAACGCGAAAGACCTGATATATTCTTTTTTTCACCGGTTCAGTTTGCAGGAAGAAGTTTCGGATATCTTGCAGTTACATACAAAGATAAACAGGAAGTACCTGACATGGCATATGAACGCTGGGTCAGAGCACTGTCGAATTCACTTTTTCTTATAAGCGGCCATACCCCTCAGCTAAAGAAAGATGCTGATAAAGTTCAGGATGATATCGGTGTTCAGACTGTAGATATCGCGCCTAAGTGGATCTTTGAACTTATTCGCGAGATGAAAAAACCGGAAAATTTTTGTGCCGGAATTCCGCGTATGCTTGTTCTTTCCCACGTTTCTTCAGAGCACCTGTCCAGGACGTTCAGGAAATACCTTGGTGTTACACCAACTTCGTTCGTCAATGATCTGAGGCTTGAATACGCAGCAGCTCTTATCTCCGAGGAAAATTACGAGATAACAGATGCCTGCTTTGCATCCGGATTCAGTAATCTGAGTCACTTCTATCATCTCTTCAGAAATAAATTTGGCTGTTCACCCAAAAAATACAAAGAGAAAAGCACAGAGGAAAACTGATAGTTTCCTCTGTGCTTTTTAGTGAATTTTTAGTCTTCAAGGCCTCTGAAAAGAGCATCTACTATTCCCGGATATGCCGGTTCAAGTGTTGATCTGTTAATAAGTCCGAATCTTTCTCCTTCTCCGACCGTAAGGTTGTTATCCCACCATACGCAGCGGATTCCGTAGGATTTTGCTGTTTTAATATAGAATTCAGCCCATCTTTCTCTGTCTTCGTCATTATCCTTGTTCATTGCACCCATTTCGCCGATGACAACTGCTCTTCCCTGTGAGACAAACTTATCATAGAGGAGTTTGAGTTCAGCATTGAGTGAAGCCTTGTCAGCATCTGTTCCGAATGTTGATACCGAACCAGGTGTGTCAGTGTTTGCAAGTGCGAAGAAATAAGGTGAATAAGCATGGATAGAAACGATAACTCTGTCATCATCAGGTGCAACATAGTCATTTACAGTTGCTGATGAACCTGATGCTGCGTATGTAGGGCACATGATGTAACGGAGAGCATTGTTTCCGCCTGTTGAACGGATAGTTTCAACTGCTGCAGCGTTAAATCTGTTTATGCAGTCTCTTGCCTCATGGTTTCCGCCTGTCCATTCAAGATCTGTTCCGACAAGACGTGGTTCGTTGAGTGTTTCAAATATAAGGTGTTCATCATATTTTTCAAAGCGAACTGAAATCTGTTCCCAGAGCTTAGTGAGCTGATCGCATGCAGCGTCATATTTTTCATTTGTAGGAACTACCCAGTCATTGTCATGGTGAACATTGAGTATGCAGTACATGTCATTTTCGATAACATAGTCAACAACTTCATTTACTCTGTCCATCCATTCGTCGCTTACTTTGTAATCAGGCGCAGGTCCCATTTTCTGTCCCCAGCTTACAGGTACGCGGACAGTGTTGAATCCCATTGATTTTACGGCGTCTATCATTGCCTTTGTAGTTACCGGATTGCCCCATGCCTTTTCAAACTGTTCCGGAGTAGGATTTTCAATCCAGTCACATGTTGATTCAAGAGTGTTTCCGAGGTTCCATCCGACAGTGATGTTTTCAACAAACTCAATTGCTGTCTTGCCGTCATCCGTTATATCTCCTCCGGCTGCAGAAACAAACTTAGCCTTCATCTTTATGAAGTCGAGAATGTTTACTGTTCCGTCTCCGTTATAGTCAGCAACGATGTCATAGTAATCTCCTGTTATCTCACCTGTCATATACTGCGAGAACAGAATAAGGTCAGCACTTTTTACCTTTTTGTCACCATCGAAATCTCCCGGCACTGCACTTCCTGCACCGCCTGAAACATTTACTCCTACTTTGTTTACAGTAACCAGCTGATCTCCGGTTCCCCACCAGTGCTGTATGAAGAGTTCAGTGAAGTCGCTGCCGTATGAAGCTGCGATTTCTTCAGGAATGTTGTATGTAAACAGCAGTTCCTCACCTGTATCCTGACCGGAATCAGAATACCAGTCATCTTCGTTGTATCCCGGCACATGGCATCCGATAGCAACCATTGCAAGTTCGTCAGCAGAACCAGTTGAAACACTGATCATGACAGATTCGATCTTTGCGTCAGACGGTACCTGAGAAGAAAGGTCGAGTACGTACTGTACCTTTTCGTCTTTTTCTTCATCAACGATGATTCCGCCGATTTCTTCACCAACCTCAAAAACGTAGTCACATTCATCCGGTGTTGAAGCAGCCGCTCTTACTGTGTACGAATTATGCAGCACATTTTCGGTAACAGAAGATGAGGGCATGACTGCCTGTGAGAGAAACACAGCAGAAGCAAGTGCAATGCCTGTTATGCTTCTTAATAAATTCTTTGATTTCATTTTTTAACCTCCTGAAAATAAAGATAATGAATTTTTTCACACTCTGTCCGTGCGGTATGAAAATAGATTTTTTAGTCAGTATAATCTGACTTTATATTTATTTTTATATTGACTTAATTTTAACATAATAAAAGAATCAATACTTGTTTTAAATTGATATATTTTTGTAGGTATTTGATATTCAAACATACCGGTTTAATATTAGACGATACATACGCAGCAAACCAAGTAAGCAGATGTGCACGGCAATGAAAAATATAGAAATAATCATTGCGGTAAATATTATTTTATGGTATAATTTATATAAATTTATGGAGTTATTGCAATAAAACAGCATAATATAAACCAGCAGTGGTCAGGAGGAAGAAATCAGATGAACAGGAAAAAATATGATTATTTTTTTCTCGTGTTTTTTGCAGTGTCTGTTCTGTTTGCATATATTGTCGGATCAGGGCTCGGATGTTCTTTTGAGAACAGGACAAGGTATGACGGTGCTGTAAAAATCAATATGGAGTTTGAAGAAAAATCAGGGAATTTCTATTATGAATTCACACTGCCGGATATGGATGTAACGGGAAAGAATCTTGCTTACAATACATCTCATTTCAGTTCAGAAGTTTTTATTGATGGCGTTAAAATCTATGAATGCCGTCCTTTTGATGAATCAAGAACACACTCAACCGGATACAGATGGAACTTTATCAAACTCAGTGATAAAGATGCAGGTAAGAATATTGTAATTCATCAAAAATCACCTTATAAAAATATATCTCCTGATGATATACTGTATTTTGGCGAAACTTCTGATATCTATAAAGCAATATTTACAGATTACGGATTAAGAATGACACTTGCAGTAATTATTCTTGTTGTCGGAATTATTCTGATGCTGTATTCAGTATTTATTCTTAAACTGAATTATGCTGATTCGACGCCGGTATTCTTTTCAGTATTCAGCATACTTCTTGCAGTATGGGCAGCAACTAATTCAAAAGTATGTGATCTCCTGTTTCCCGGTACACTTGTGTGTACTATGCTGAATCATTATTCACTGATGCTTATGCCTGTTGCATTTCTTCAGTTTCTTCGCCAGATATATACTGACAAGGAAAATATCCTGTGGGACATCACTCAGTATGCAGGTGTCGGACTGGTTATTATAAGAACAGTTTTAGATGTATTCCGGATAGCAGAGATGCGTGAGACTTTATGGATAACTCAGTTATATATTTTAGTTTTTGCTGTAGTTGGCATAGTTTTAGGCGTAAAGGAATTTGTGACGCACAGAGTAACAAGGCGACTCAGAATCAACATTATTTGTCTGATTATAATACTGGCTGCGACTCTTCTTGAGATAATGGTCCTGAAACTGTTCAATAAAGACAGCAGCTATGGTATGTTCTGCTTCATAATATACGTAGTTATCATGGCTGCTAATATTGTAAAAGAGTCACAGAAAATCAAGGAACGTGCAAACGAAGCAGAGATTTATAAGAATCTTGCATTTACGGATGAACTTACCGGAGTTTTTAACCGTACAGCGTTTCGTGCAGATATGGACAAGCTGGTCATCGAGGACAAAAATACCGGGGAAAAGAAGATTATACCTGTTGCAGTTTTCATTTTTGATCTTAATGACCTGAAAAAATGCAATGATCAGTTCGGACATGAGAACGGAGATATATACATCTCATCTGTATCAAAAATCATATCTGAGGCATTCGGAGTAGATGGAAAATGTTACCGAATAGGTGGCGATGAATTCTGTGTACTTATGCAGTATACAGGTCAGAACGAGATAGATAGCAAGCTCAGAATTATTCAGAAGAAAATCCGGGAGCTGAACAGGAAAAAATTTGTTGTTAATATGAGCGTTTCTGCGGGTTACGCAGTTTATGATGAAAATATTGATGAAGATCTCGACGCAACTATGAAACGTGCAGATACTATGATGTACGAAAATAAGCAGAAGTTTAAGCAGAATCGTCAGAATGGAATATGATAGCGGGAACAATAAATGAATACTTCCATTTAATGCATAAAACAGCACCCTGTCAAAAGGTGCTGTTTTACCGCTATGTAATTATGTCCGAAAGACATAATCGTGCTTTGAAATATACTATCTGCCTGAATTCCACAAGGATTGGATATCCTGTTGCAAATCTGAATTTAATATGATACAGTAATAATAATAATAATTTTTATAATTCAAAGGAGTTTCACATGTCCTATTCACCGCCTTTTAAGATAAATAACAAAATAATAGAAGAGGTTGCCCGGATTGCAGAACTTACAGGGAAAATATCTGCATCAGCAAACCTTGAACGAAACCCTACTCTGCGCAGGAAAAACAGAATACTTACAATTCAGGGCTCACTTGCAATTGAACAGAACAGTCTTACTCTGGAACAGATAACAGATGTGATAAACGGAAAAACCGTACTGGCTCCTCCAAAAGACATAAAAGAAGTAAAAAACGCATATGAAATATACGAAAACATGCACCTTCTTAATCCGTTTTCATGTGATGACCTTTTAAATGCACATGGTGTAATGATGAAAGGTCTTTTAAACAATGCTGGCGAATTTCGTGATCATCCCGTCGGAGTCGCAGACAGCAGCACAGGTCAGATTATCCACTTCGGCACACTTCCTGACTATGTTCCGGAAATGGTAGTCAGCCTTCTGAAATGGACTGAAGAAAGTGATGTTCATATGCTGATAAAAATCTGTGTTTTTCATTATGAATTTGAGTTGATTCATCCCTTTTCAGACGGAAACGGACGAATAGGAAGGCTCTGGCACACTCTTCTTCTCTTCAGCTGGAATCCTGTTTTTGCATTTTTACCAATAGAATCAATGATTTATAAAAAGCAACAGGAATACTATAAAACCATTAATTACTGCAACGATGCTGCTGATTCAACCAGATTTATAGAATTTATGCTTGATACGATAACAGATACCATGAACAGCACTGTTACTACAACCGACCAGGTCAGCGACCAGGATACCGACCAGGATACCGACCAGGTTACTGATAACATTACGAAACTTTTATCTGCATTGGGAACATCAGAACTTTCTGCTTCTGAACTTATGAGCAGACTTGGATTATCACATAAACCTACTTTCAGGAAAAATTATCTGTCACCTGCACTGGAAAAAGGCGTGATTGAACGTACTGTTCCTGATAAACCAAGCAGCAGAAATCAGAAATACAGAATCAGAAGATATGTTTCTTCAGAATAATAAAAGTAAAAAACAATCCCGCCGGATTCTGGAGCCAATTATTCTACACAAATTAAAACCTCCACACGAAAATGTGAGAGGTTAAAAATCAATCATGCACAATCGCTTTATCAGGAAATACAGATAGTTTTGGTTATAGACATATTGTCATATAAGGCGGTATGCAGACGATGTCATTTTTGAAGCAGAGATTGCGTGGGTGGATAACATAGCATTCACCAATCCGAGCTTTATATTTCTCCTTGAAGCGTTTGAGCGATTCGATTGAATACTTCTTACCCGACTTGACTTCTATCGGGAACATCTTGTATTTCAGCTTGCTGTTGTTGGAGATGAGAAAGTCTATCTCTATATCGTTTCGGTGCTTTTCAGCATTGTACTGCGTATAGAAATACAGTTTGTGACCGTTGGCTGTCAACATCTGAGCGATAGCGTTCTCATAGAGCATACCCTCGTTCATGTTCAGCTTGTCACCGAGAATCTGCTTGTAGACCTCATCTTCAAGCAGTTCATTCTCGTCAAATGCATGGCTGACGAGCAGACCCGTGTCACCGAGATAGCATTTCACATACGCTCTGTTCTCGTTGATTGACAACCCTACATTCGGGTCATTGCACAGAAAGCACTCATTGGATATCATCGAATCAGACAGCCAGAAGAAAGTCTCCTCATACTGATCGGCTTTACTGCCAGCCGAAACGTCATTAAAAACGACACGCTTTTCGTGCTGAGAGAGCAGCCCCGGTATCTGATCGAATATGGTGAGAACTTTGCTTCGGTACTTGCTATCTATCTTCATAATGTCACTGCGGTACAACGAGAGAATGTCACGCTTTTCAATGTCTGCCCTGTCAAAGTCCTTTCGGCTTTCAAGGAACGCAATTACGCTCTGCGGCATACCACCCACAAGCATATACTGCTTGAACAGTAGCATAGCCTTGTGGTGCAGCTCGTTTTCAAGAGGCATCCTGTCGGCAAAGCACTTGCGAATATATCCGCATATCTGTTCCTCACCCAGTGCATCGCAGAATTCCTCAAAATCCATCGGATACATATTAATGTGACGCTCCTCCGAGGGAATTACAATGTTCTTAACGTTCTCTTTAATCGAAATCAGCGAGCCTGTTTCGATATAGTCGTACCTTCCGTCTGCAACAAGGTACTTGACGCACTCCCTCGCTTTCGGGTACATCTGAACCTCGTCAAAGATGATAAGCGACTCACGGTCATACAGCTTCACGCCGTAGTAGGTAGAAAGCAGCATGAAAAACGTATCAAGGTCGTTCATGTGCTTGACAAAATAGTCCTTCACCTCATTGGGACACTTGGCGAAGTCTATGAGGATGTAGCTCTTATATTCGTTTTTGCCGAATTCCTCGCATATCGTTGACTTGCCGATACGCCTTGCCCCTTCGATAAGAAAGGCTTTCTTGCCGTACAGCTCGTTTTTGAGAGTCAACAGCTTGTTGTACATTTTTCGTTTCAGTATCATAATTATGCCTCTCTCCATAATACGCAGGTTTTGATTTGCTGATTTATTCCCGAATACGCATGTTTACAATGCATTCTAAATTCCATTATGCGCAGGTTTATGATAATTATACTATAATAGAAGCGAAAAAGTCAAGTGTCAGGTAAAAACGCATTTTACTACGAGTATACCATAATTTTAAGGTCTGATTGAACGTACTGTTCCTGATAAACCAAGCAGCAGAAATCTGAAATACAGAATAAAAAGATATGATTCTTAGGAATAATAAAAGCCAAAAAACAATCCCACCGGATTCTGAAAATTCAGTTTCGGTGGGATAGTCTTCCAGTTCAAACATCAACTGCCTCTCTGCAACAAAGTCACATCCAATGGAATCCGCTGTCAAGTAAAACGTAGATTAAATACAGTTTACAATCGACCAAATGTGCAGAAGAGCCTATTAGGTAAATTTTATTATTATTCCCATAATTATTACTATCAGCAATTGCATTAATGCTGTTAATGTACCGAATTTTTTTTGCTTTTGCTTTCTCAAATAATAACAATTCAATAAAAACAAACTTGCTACATAAATATCGATTAAATATATAACATTTGAAACTTCAAAAAAATATAAAGAATATATAACTAAACCCAGCAGCACAAATGTGAGTGTCGTTTTATTTTTATTTTTAAAGTAAAAAACATCAATTGCATTAAGTAACAAGCAAACAAATAACTTAATCATATCATTTTAACCCACAATAACTTATAACTGATTCAGCGGTTATATTTTTATCAATTGTTCTTTTTGTTCTTCCATTCATTGAATCTGTATCATATTTGCTTATATACGGAGCGGTTTTCCATGGATCCCAAAGATCTTGAAAAAATGTTACTTGCCCTTTTTTAGTGAATATAAGGTTAATATCGCCTTCATTGCAAGCATTTTCAAAATCTTTAGATTCAAAATATCCAAATGTAGATTTTATTGAAGAAGCCACAAAATATGTATTTATACCATCCGCTATACATGCAATTATTATTTTCGTTCCAGGTTCCGGATCAACTATTGCAGCAGCAGTAGCACTTCCCGATATACAAGTACCGACAGCAGTAAGAAAACTATCAAAAAGAACTTTCTTACCATCATCAAGGCCTAATTGTTTCATAATAGCTTTCGTTTGACTTTCTGTATCTGAATTTTCGTCTATCATGATTTTATGGTTTTTTTGTAATGCTAGCTTAAAAGTGTCCGTAGCTATAAACATTCTATCAACTGGAAAATAACAGTTATACGGAACGACATGTTGTATACCTCCATTAGGTGCATGAACCCAGTTATTCTGCTCAAAAGAAACACTATAGTTATTAGCTGCAAAATCTGTTGATGCTATCGTTACAATTACCTTATATTTTTTCCCTTTTTCCAGTGAATACGCTTTTCTGTTATGCATAACGTTTCCGTTCTGCTCTTTTTCTTCGATTCCTTCATCCAGTTCAATATCTGAAACAGCTACATCCTTCTTGAATATTATTCCCTTTTCATAAGACACCTTTATCTGACAATCATCATACTTTCCTGTGTCAACTGTTATAAGATAATCACTGTTATTGTCAGGCTCAATATAAAATTTTGAAGTTGCTTTTCCGTCCGCACGTATAAGTCTTGCATACTTAATAATATTGTTCTTTTTGTCTCCGCTGTGTGATGATGCAATGCCATTTCCATCAACAGCATTATTACTTATGGTTTTATAATCACTTTCGAACACTCTGCTGTCGTCTATAATATTATCATCAACACTGATAATATCTTCTTCAGAAGGTCTTTTATCTGTACTATCCGGTATTCCATCAAAATCACTGTCTTCAAACGCAGGATTTGATATTAACGGAAGAATGCGTAAATCACTGATGTTCATTCCTTTTTTCTTCATGATACTGACTAATTCATCCAGTCCCTTTAATCCAAACCTGCTGTTTCCCATAGTATCTCTCGCAAGCTCGTCGTATGCAGGCAGTATTATATTTCCATTCTCATCAAAACTAATATATTTCATGAAAATTTCAAGACAGTCCGGATTTCCGTCTCCATCTGTATCCGGCAGTCCCAATTTCTTTATCTCATCGATTGAAAGCTTTCCGGAATAGAATTTTTCATAGATATCTTTCCATTCTGATGTTATTAAAGCCTCGTTATACGGAATTTTATTACATAAGCCTGTATTTACGTTGTATGTTACTACAGCACCTAAAACTTTATCAGTAATAACCTCAGAAAAATCCGGAGTCCATCTTATATGCGTGCCATCTGAAGAAAGACTTTCATAATTTACAATATTACTGTTATGGTCATTACATATAAAACTGAAATCGACACCATAACTCTTCATCTCATCCACAACTGCAACATTCGATGCACTTTTCGGTTCAAAATTCACATCTACTACAAAACAGTACTTCTTACTGTTTTCATTGGTTCCGGATATCTCGAGAAGACTCTTCTTTAATGCACGTGTAAGAGAATAGTCAAAATTTGTAGTGTCAAGCGAACCTGTTGCCGAATCTGTTCCGCTTAGCATTTCCTGAATTTCTTCATCTGTTGATGCATTGTCTGCATATGAGTTTCCTGTTTCATTTGATACTGCTGTTGCACCAGTATATCCAGCAAAATACAGTCTCACATCTCTGCCGGTACTGTTACAGTAGTCAATAATTGCTCTTGAAGCATTTGCTACAGAACTTCTTGCACTGTCAATGCTTGAACTTCTGATATACATAAGAAAATATACTTCCAGACTTTCAAGCGATTTTGCTTCAGATGATGCATAAACTGCATTATAAACATCACCTGCACTTTGTACCTCTGTTGTTTCAGCCGTATTTTCAATCCACTTATCCATGTCAACAATACAGTACGTTCCGTCTTCTGCAGCCTCAGTATATACCCTGTTTCCGTCATACTGGGTTTCAACCGGCAGAAGCATATTTACATCCTCAAAATATCTGAATATGTAATAATCTGCTGCATTCTCAGAAACAGTAAAGCTTATTGTCAGTGTTTCAATTTTAAAAGAATCCGCATAGTCGATATCAATTATATCACCTGCAACTGCCTCATTCTGAAGATAATTTGAATATGAACTTATGTTTGCATTAACAGATTCACCTATATATCCGGATGCTTTCGCAGATACTGATAATCTATATGGATTTTCTTCACTGTTTATTACTCTGAATGTTTCACTGTCTGTATCTAACTTCTGTTCAAATATTCTCTCTGCGTCAGAAGTTTTTCCGTCTGATTTTATTTTTAACGGATCAAGTCCAAGTTTAATTTCACCGTTATCGGAAATACCGTTGCCATCTTCTACTTCCTTTCAATATTTGATAAAAGTATTATACATCAGAATGATTTATTTGTCAATTATTACTTCATATTAAATAAAAACAATCCCGCCGGATTCTGAAAACTCAGTTTCGGTGGGATTGTTTGTTATTTGTTCAGCTGTTATGCACTCCCGACAAGTACCTCCTTGCCTTCATTTGCATTTTCAGTATAAGCATAACATCATATCTTCCGACTCCGCTGTCATGGTTTGACTGTAATTTATATCTGTCTCTGAATTCCACAAGGATTGGATATCCTGTTGCAAATCTGAATTTAATATGATAACAAAAGCCTGTCAATTAACGTAAATACGTTATTTGACAGGCTTTTGTTATTCGATTGGTCGTTTGACAACTTATTAATTGAAATTTGTTTATATATTTTCTAAAACAGTTCATCTATCTGTTAACATACATCCCATTACTTTCCAAAACAGACAACTCATCATCAGAATACAGTTCTCCATCTACCGATATTTCTTCTAGATTTTTCATATCAACAATATTCTCTATATTGTTAATGTATGCACCAGTAACAGATAATTTTTTTAGATTTTCAAATCTCAAAAAATCTGATGCTTCAAATTCAGATTCACTATATGCCTTGTAACATAATATTTCTAAATTATCAGCAGGACATGAAGATACAATATCCTCTGCTCTTCCCTTTATTATTATCGATTTCAATGTTGAAACATCACTAAGTGCTTCAACATTCTTTATAGTATAACCTTCAATTATAAGGTATTCAAGAGAAGTCAGCTCTGATATTTTCTGTATATCTATTTCTGCACCTTCACGTCCCCATTCAAGTGCCAGAGATTTTAGTTTTTTCAAACCTACAAAAGAAGATAAATCCGATAATTCACCGCCACTTATATAAACATCTTCAATATTAGAACAATTGGATATGCCAGTCCAGTCAATAATATTATTGGGTTTGTAAATGCTAATAAGAATTGTTTTTAAATTCTTCATATTTCTGATACATTCCAAATTATTTACATTCCAAAAGGACCCGTTAAATTTTTCAACCCATTCAAATCGCTGAATTTTCTGTATATCTGACTCTTTAAGATTATCATCATCAAAATCCAGATAACTGGAGTATGTGCACATCCATGTATTACCCACTTTGGTTAATAACGGTTGCCCTTTTACAAGCCATATTACCATGTATACAACTACAGCGAGAAAAGGGAAAAAAAGTATTTTAAATATTTTTTCTGTTTTCATATCTCTACGCCCAATTCTTTGATATTTCGTCACTTTATAACAGTTTGATTTAATCCTTCGAAATAAACAACTATTGTTTTTCTTGTATTATCGGTATTATATCGATTAATAAAATGAGATTCACTCCATCCGGAATATGTCACCACTGTTGTACTAAAATCTCTCTCAATCTCACTATAGGTAGACTTTGTTGTGTGTGTAGCGATATTATATCTACCTTCATATAATGCATTACCAAGAAGCTGTTCACTACTACTTGAATTTGCAGATACTATGGCATATATAGCTGTAATTCCTCCAATAATAGTGGAACCATTACCAATTCCATTTAACAATGCTAAAATTGCCATTGATTCGGAATCCTGTGCCAAATACAAGAACATACAAGAACTTAATCCAGTAAGAGAAGCAGCATTCCCTATATCACCTACTATTTTTTCTAAATCTGAATCCGTAAATTTATGAAAATCCAATAATGTTTCTGCATTCTTTTCAGCAACATACTGCAATTGATCATTGTTTTTACCTTCAAGATAATCATTTAATGAATCTGCCTTTATTTCATTTGGACCTTTTAATTTTTCAACAGCTTCCTTCAGCATGTTGAAAAGACTATTACCATCGGTATAAACAGTTTCTGTCTGCATAAAATTATTTATCTTTGTGAAGTCATATCCGCCATTAGGTGCATAAACCCAGTTATTCTGCTCAAAAGAAACACTATAGTTATTAGCTGCAAAATCTGTTGATGCTATCGTTACAATTACCTTATATTTTTTCCCTTTTTCCAGTGAATACGCTTTTCTGTTATGCATAACGTTTCCGTTCTGCTCTTTTTCTTCGATTCCTTCATCCAGTTCAATATCTGAAACAGCTACATCCTTCTTGAATATTATTCCCTTTTCATAAGACACCTTTATCTGACAATCATCATACTTTCCTGTGTCAACTGTTATAAGATAATCACTGTTATTGTCAGGCTCAATATAAAATTTTGAAGTTGCTTTTCCGTCCGCACGTATAAGTCTTGCATACTTAATAATATTGTTCTTTTTGTCTCCGCTGTGTGATGATGCAATGCCATTTCCATCAACAGCATTATTACTTATGGTTTTATAATCACTTTCGAACACTCTGCTGTCGTCTATAATATTATCATCAACACTGATAATATCTTCTTCAGAAGGTCTTTTATCTGTACTATCCGGTATTCCATCAAAATCACTGTCTTCAAACGCAGGATTTGATATTAACGGAAGAATGCGTAAATCACTGATGTTCATTCCTTTTTTCTTCATGATACTGACTAATTCATCCAGTCCCTTTAATCCAAACCTGCTGTTTCCCATAGTATCTCTCGCAAGCTCGTCGTATGCAGGCAGTATTATATTTCCATTCTCATCAAAACTAATATATTTCATGAAAATTTCAAGACAGTCCGGATTTCCGTCTCCATCTGTATCCGGCAGTCCCAATTTCTTTATCTCATCGATTGAAAGCTTTCCGGAATAGAATTTTTCATAGATATCTTTCCATTCTGATGTTATTAAAGCCTCGTTATACGGAATTTTATTACATAAGCCTGTATTTACGTTGTATGTTACTACAGCACCTAAAACTTTATCAGTAATAACCTCAGAAAAATCCGGAGTCCATCTTATATGCGTGCCATCTGAAGAAAGACTTTCATAATTTACAATATTACTGTTATGGTCATTACATATAAAACTGAAATCGACACCATAACTCTTCATCTCATCCACAACTGCAACATTCGATGCACTTTTCGGTTCAAAATTCACATCTACTACAAAACAGTACTTCTTACTGTTTTCATTGGTTCCGGATATCTCGAGAAGACTCTTCTTTAATGCACGTGTAAGAGAATAGTCAAAATTTGTAGTGTCAAGCGAACCTGTTGCCGAATCTGTTCCGCTTAGCATTTCCTGAATTTCTTCATCTGTTGATGCATTGTCTGCATATGAGTTTCCTGTTTCATTTGATACTGCTGTTGCACCAGTATATCCAGCAAAATACAGTCTCACATCTCTGCCGGTACTGTTACAGTAGTCAATAATTGCTCTTGAAGCATTTGCTACAGAACTTCTTGCACTGTCAATGCTTGAACTTCTGATATACATAAGAAAATATACTTCCAGACTTTCAAGCGATTTTGCTTCAGATGATGCATAAACTGCATTATAAACATCACCTGCACTTTGTACCTCTGTTGTTTCAGCCGTATTTTCAATCCACTTATCCATGTCAACAATACAGTACGTTCCGTCTTCTGCAGCCTCAGTATATACCCTGTTTCCGTCATACTGGGTTTCAACCGGCAGAAGCATATTTACATCCTCAAAATATCTGAATATGTAATAATCTGCTGCATTCTCAGAAACAGTAAAGCTTATTGTCAGTGTTTCAATTTTAAAAGAATCCGCATAGTCGATATCAATTATATCACCTGCAACTGCCTCATTCTGAAGATAATTTGAATATGAACTTATGTTTGCATTAACAGATTCACCTATATATCCGGATGCTTTCGCAGATACTGATAATCTATATGGATTTTCTTCACTGTTTATTACTCTGAATGTTTCACTGTCTGTATCTAACTTCTGTTCAAATATTCTCTCTGCATCAGAAGTTTTTCCGTCTGATTTTATTTTCAGCGGATCAAGTCCAAGTTTAATTTCACCGTTATCGGAAATACCGTTGTCATCTTCTACTTCCTTTCAATGTTTGATAAAAGTATTATACATCAGAATGATTTATTTGTCAATTATTACTTTATATTAAATAAAAACAATCCCACCGGATTCTGAAAACTCAGTTTTGGTGGGATTGTTTGTTATTTGTTCAGTGATTCATCCATATATATTTGGAAAATTAAGATGAATTAGATAGTTTTATTGCTTCTTTGCAATATTTTTTAGCACTAATCCGCTAAAACATGTAGTTTTAATGACTTTGATATACTGATATGAATATCAGAAAAAAATTCTTTTATTTTGAGATTTGAGAGTCATCAGCGTTTATGCAGATAAAGCCACTTTACAGCAGGAGCGAAAGTGATAGGCTGATTGCCTGTGCAGACATCAACTGCCTCTCTGCAACAACGTCACATTCAATGAAATTTGTTTCCAAGCGAAACATAGAATAAATACAGTTTACAATCGACCAAATGTACAGAAGATCCTATTTTGATAAATATTCATTTTTTTCATATTTAACAATTATATTTTTAGAGGTAATATCATTTAGATATTTTATAAAAGTATCTTCGTCAAAGTCAAACTTGCAACGATAAAAATTTAATTCTTTTAATTTTTGTATCTCAGACAGCTCCATCAGCATCTCTTCATCTATATCGCATGCACCAAAAAATATAAAATTCAAATTTTCCATTTCAGATATATAGCTTATATTTGAAGTGTCTTTTAAGCAGTGAAACTCTAATTCATTTATTTTCGGAGCCTTTGAAATTTCTTTTAAATCAGCATTTTGGACTGCAAGAACAAGTTTTTCCAAAGATGTTAAAGTATCTAAACCGCCATATTTCATCTGCTTTTCAGATTCTATTTTCAGCTCTGAAAGTTCAGAAAAACCTGAAAGAAGATTTAAATCTGAAAAATCAGACGAAAACATAGTTATCGACTTTAATTTTGTACATCCACTTATTCCATCCCAACTTTTAGATTTACATGTGGTGGTTAGAAACTCAATATACTTTAGGTCACTTAAAAAATTCATATTGTCATAACAATCATAAGTGTAAAGTATGAGTTTTGATAAGTTGTTACAATACTTTAAGTTACTTAGAGTTGACTTATAATCCGAACTCGTTATCTCAATAGAACTTACACTGTCTATTTCTACCTTCTGTTTTATATCATAATGCTCGTCGTTATAATCAGATGAATATATATATTTGGGTGTTACTATACAACCTGTGAAATTATACAGATAACCAAAATAAACAATCAAACTAATGAATAACAGAATAACTCCTATTATATATTTTTTTTTCGATTTCATTTTAAAGCTCACCTTTTATATGTTAATAATTAGTCAGAGCGTTGATTGTTAATTTTTCACCTTTTTCATTGTATTTATTAACGAATTTATCAATCCATGGTTCTACATTTACCGTATAAAATCATACCAGAACCATTCGCGTCCGGTTTCATTCCATTTTTCATTGTCAGCATCTTTCTCGCAGAGTTCATTGTATCCTTTATACTCAACGCTAAGATGATTAGGCACCTTATTAGGGTAAGCACCCATGTTGCTGCTGTTTTTATCTTTTACGCACGCCCCGACAAGATAATTATTCTCAACCTTTACACTCCAGTCGCACTTATCAGATAAATAACTCTTCACCATGCCAACATACTCATTTGAATCACTGCTGCTGTATACTCCGTCAATTATAATTCCTTGTGCTTCACAATTAACAGCTGCAGTCTGAGCTGCTGTAAAAAGTTTTTTCGCACAACCATTTAGAACTGATGACGGCTGACAGCAAAAACAATATTCAGGGGCAATCAGTTTAAGGTCACCTGAAACATAATCTGCATACTCAGCTTCCCATAATATATCTTCTGCCGCATTTTCCGCAAGTTTTTCATTAAAAGGCATAATAACACAGGACGACATTGCGTTCGGATATGTACCGGTACAGTTTTCACATCCGGCAGCTACACCTTTTACAACATAATCTTCAATAAGTACTGAAAAATGATATTCCCTCGATCTGAATTCACTGCACAGTTCGTCTTCATCAGTATAAATGCCGTTCTTTACATCTATTCCCTTTGTTTCATATTCATACAATAAAGTCTGGATATCTGAAAACAGACTTTTTGAAATTCTGTTATATTCCGATACAGGCTTAAACGGATAATCAGGAAGTGCCGCCTGAACAGGGTCTTCAGAAATAAATTCCGGATATTTCATTTTCCAGTCAGTGTCAGAATCTGATGCATCTTTCAGATATTTACTGTCAAAAGGAATATTCATACTCTGAGGAATACCGCTCGGATATGCACCGCTTCGTATAAAATCGTCATTAGAAACAATACAGGCTTCAACTATATAGTTTTCTATTAAAACAGCAAATTTCATTTCCGGCATCGACAGTTCCAGAAATTCTTTACTGTCCTGAGTGTATATCCCGTCTTTAAGCTCCGTCCCCTGTGCCTCAAGTTCCTGAGTGATACACTGAACTTCACTGAAAATCTTTCTGGCCGCTGAATTATACTCTGAAACCGATCTTTCCGGATAATCCGGCAATGAGGACTGTATTGGATCATCAGATATAAACTGCGGCATTTCAGTTTTCCAGTTGAATGTTTTCTTATCAGAAAATCCGGCATATTCAGACGAAAAAGGTACATTCATGGTCTGCGGAACGGCATTCGGATATGAGCCTGTTATCTGTCCGGCTGCATCTGTACAGATGCAGCCTTCTGTATAGCCGTCTTTAACTGATATGATAAATCTTGTGTTCGCTGGATTAAGTCCTGAAAGCCTGTATATGAAGTCCCTGAATTCTTCTGATAAATCCGTATCTGAAAAATAACCTGTTTTGTCAGAAAGTTCATAATACTCGCTTCCCTTAATGTCTGTATAAAACCTGTATGTATCTGCTACATGATTAATGTTGCAGGCTATTTGATTCATCTCCGCCGTACTTATCTCCGGATATTCACTGAGCGTAGAATTTCCTGACATAAATTCCGGATAAGCAGTTTTCCAGTCTGTATAGATATCCATAAGATCCTCAAACTTAACCTTATCGTAATCAGCATTCATCATCTGAGGTATTACATTAGGATAAGCTCCTGTAACTCCCCCTGTTTCACACAGGCATTCGGTTACGACTGAATCTTTCAGAGAAATACACCAGCGCATACCGGAAGGAATATCCGCATTTTTTTCAATAAGACCGGTTAGTTCGGACTTGTCATCACTGGTGTAAATACCGTCTTCAAATGTTTCTCCCGTACCGGAAAGATATCTTACCGCCATAACCGCCGTACTGTAAATATTTCCTGCATTTTTGTTGACTTCAGCAACTGAAGGTTTAGCAGCTGTTTCTCCGGTAAACATTCCTATAAGACGAATCATATCGATTATGTTTATATTACCGTCACTGTTAATGTCAGCAGCTTCCCTGTCAGTCTGTACATCCACACCAAGCAGATATTTTTTCATACTGACAATATCCGCCGCCGAAAGAATACCGTCTGCATTAACATCGCCCTTCAGAATGTCACCTTCGGCAAATACCTGTGAAATCATTGATGAAACAATGCACAGCGAAACTATCCCTGATAAAAATCTTCTCATTTTTAATCCCCCGTCCTTAAATAATTTTATAAAATTTATTATACATCCCATCATTCAAAATGTCAACAAGTATTCTCAAATTATATATTCTTTTGTAAAATTCACTCCCACGCTCATTTTAAACTCTGTATTCTCTGAATATTTGTGAGAATAAACAACATCACACCATATCCTCATTTACACTTTTTATATTAATTTCCCCGCAGAATATTGACTTATCAGATTAAAAAGCATATAATAATATATGTGTATATAATATCTATAATATATTTATTGATACAGTTCTAATTCATATTATTACCATCAGATAAATTTATGGAGGTCATTTTAAAATGAACAGAGTTTATAACTTCAGTGCAGGTCCGGCTGTTCTTCCGGAGGAAGTTCTAAAAGAATGTGCAGACGAGATGCTCGACTACAAGGGCAGCGGAATGTCTGTAATGGAAATGTCACATCGTTCAAAGGTATACGATACAATTATCAAGGAAGCTGAACAGGATCTTCGTGATCTCATGAACATTCCTGATAACTATAAGGTTATCTTCCTTCAGGGCGGTGCCTCACTCCTCTTCGCAGGCGTTCCTATGAACCTTATGAAAAACGGAAAGGCAGCCTACATAATCACTGGTCAGTGGGCTAAGAAAGCTTACCAGGAAGCTCAGATGTACGGTGAAGCAGTTGCAGTTGCTTCTTCAGCTGACAAGACTTTCTCATACATCCCTGACTGTTCAGATCTTGATATTCCGGAAGATGCAGACTATGTTTATATCTGCGAAAACAATACTATATATGGTACAAAGTTCCCTGAACTTCCGAACACAAAGGGCAAGGAACTGGTTGCTGACGTAAGCTCATGCTTCCTCTCAGAACCTGTTGATGTTACAAAGTACGGCGTTATCTACGGCGGTGTACAGAAGAACGTTGGTCCTTCAGGTGTACAGATCGTTATCGTTCGTGAAGACCTCATCGCTGACGGTCCTGCATTTAAGCAGACTCCTACAATGATGAACTGGAAGGTTCAGGCTGACAACGATTCTCTCTACAACACTCCTCCATGCTACGGCATCTACGTATGCGGCAAGGTATTCAAGTGGATCAAGAAGATGGGCGGTCTCGAGGCTATGAAGGCTCACAACGAAAAGAAGGCTGCAATCCTCTACAACTTCCTCGACCAGAGCAAGCTCTTCAAGGCTACTGTTCAGGGTGCTGACAGATCACTTATGAACGTTCCTTTCATCACAGGCGATGCTGATATGGACGCTAAGTTTGTAAAGGAAGCTAAGGAAGCAGGTTTTGAAAACCTCAAGGGTCACCGTTCAGTAGGCGGTATGCGTGCTTCTATCTACAACGCGATGCCAATCGAAGGTGTTGAAAAGCTCGTTGAATTTATGAAAAAATTTGAGCAGGAAAATGCTTAATTAATTTGGAGGCAGTCATGTACAATATTCAGACATTAAACAAAATCGCTTCATGCGGTACAGATGTTTTTGACAAGGCAAAATATACAGTTGCAGACACACAGGCTAATCCTGATGCAATAATGGTTCGTTCCGCTGCAATGCACGACATGGAATTCGGCTCAAACCTCCTTGCAATCGCAAGAGCAGGTGCCGGTGTAAACAACATTCCGGTTGAAAAATGTGCTGAACAGGGTATCTGCGTATTCAACACACCTGGTGCAAACGCAAACGCAGTTAAGGAACTCGTTATCGCAGGTCTTCTCCTTTCATCAAGAAAGCTCGCTGACGCACTTGCATGGGTTCCTTCACTTAAAAACGAAGGCGACCAGGTTGGCAAGCTCGTTGAAAAAGGCAAGTCACAGTTTGCAGGTCCTGAGATTCAGGGCAAGACACTCGGTATCATCGGTCTCGGTGCTATCGGTATCCTCGTGGCAAATGCTGCCGTTTCACTCGGTATGAAGGTAGTAGGTACTGACCCGTTCCTTTCTGTAAATGCTGCTCTCAAGCTCTCAAGAAAGGTAAGCGTTGTTCCTTCACAGAAGGAAGTATTTGAATGCTGCGATTACCTCACAATCCACGTTCCGTTCAATGCTGATACAAAGGGCTTCATCAACGGCGAAGCAATCAGCACAATGAAGGACGGCGTAAGAATCCTCAACTTCGCAAGAGGCGAACTCGTTGACACACCTTCAATCCTCAGTGCCCTCGAAAGCGGCAAGGTTGCATGCTATGTAACTGACTTCCCAAGTGCTGAAGTAATCGGTGCAAAGAACGTTGTTGCTCTCCCTCACCTTGGTGCTTCAACACCTGAAAGCGAAGATAACTGCGCAGTTATGGCAGCTGAAGAACTTATCGACTACATCGAAAACGGAAACATCAGAAACTCTGTAAACCTCCCTAACGCAGAGATGGTTGCTACAGGTGAGAAGATCTGTATCATCCACAAGAACGTTCCTGATACAATCTCAAAGATTACTTCAACACTGGGCGCAGCCGGTATCAACATCGAAAACATGATAAGCAACAGCAAGAAAGACTTTGCTTACACAGTAATCGATGCAACAGGCAAGAGCGTTGATGCTGATACAGAAAGCAAGCTTGCTTCAGTTGAAAATGTTATCAGAGTGAGAGTTATCAGATAATTAAACTATCGACATTATCAATCATAACATATTTCCATATTATAAAGAAAGAGCAGCTCAAATGAGCTGCTCTTTCTTTATATAATTACTTCTTAGGTCCGAGTGTAACTCCTTCAATTCTTGAAAGATACTGTCTTAAACGTGCAAGGTCTGAAAGTTTTACACCGCCGTCACAGTCAACATCAGCTGCTTTCATCTGGTCATCAGTGAATTTTCCCTCTCCTATAAGATATATGCTGAGATATGAAAGGTCAGTAACATCAATTTTTCCGTTTCCGTCCACATCGCCGTACATAACCTCAGAAGATGTACCGGAAGTAACTGAAGGTTTCTCAGTCGTAGAAGGTTCTTCAGTTGTGGACGGTTCTGACGTAACATCCGGTTTAGTCGTTACTGCCGGTTTACCGGTTACAACAGGTTCACCGCTTCCTGCACCGTTTATCGGGTATGTCTTAAGGTCAGGAAGTTCATCAAGTGTAATACAGTAATCGCTCTGATAAATTTCTATAAGATTGTCAACAGGATTGTTCTGCTCGCTTGTAAGGTAGTTCATGTACCACGGGCAGAAGTAAAGCCAGGCTGCCTTGTCGTTCAGAAGATTTTCAAGAGAAGGAATAGAATCGTTTTCCGTCATAGCAACCATCTTTTCGCCGTCAGTACTCTGAACAAGGCTGTAGAATGTTGATGCTATGGAGCTGAGATTCGGCTTTCCGTCTGCTGCATTGTATTTGTCATAGCCAACAATATCAACCACATCGTCACCAGGATACCAGTCTGAAGATGCAGGTGAAGTTGAACCTGTCCATATCCATATAAGGTTATTCAGACC
Source organism: Oscillospiraceae bacterium (assembly GCA_030533325.1). Lineage (GTDB taxonomy): Bacteria > Bacillota > Clostridia > Oscillospirales > Ruminococcaceae > HUN007. The sequence goes on along the minus strand of JAUNJJ010000008.1, from coordinate 17,816 downwards.
ATATTCATTTGTCAGCTTGTCGTAGAGAAGTCTGTAAAGCTTTTTACAAGGTTCAGCACCTTCTGCACCCCACCAGAACCAGCCGCCTTCGGCTTCATGAAGCGGTCTCCATAAAACCGGAACATCAGCTTCCTTAAGCTTCAGCATTTCTGTCGCGATAAGATCAATATCAGCAAGTATTTTTTCATGTTCCCATGTACCCTCTGTAACAGCATTTGTTATGCTGAAAGTTGTAAAAGGTGTGTTACCGGTTGACTCAACGTAGAACGCAGTTGTATCGCTGCCCTCCTCGCACGGAACATTCCAGTGCCATGTAACAGTGGCAATTCCGTTATATTCATTTACCCACTCAATAACTCTTTCCGGAGCATGGTCTCTCCAGTCAGAAGTTGTATTATAAGCAAGAAAATCTATACCGCGGACTGCAGGCATTTCACCGGTTTTATCCTTGATATACTCAAATTCAGCCTCGTTATCCTTTATAAATGTATCAGGATCATTCCAGAGATTGTAGTTATGCTCACCGCAGTATTCCTGCTGTCCTGCAAGGATGTGCTTTCCGTAAACATCGCAGAGATAGCTGTAAAGTCTCTGTGCAGATTCGGAGGCGTTTGGAGTACAGAGGTTGCGTGTCGGTGAAAGATTTGTAAGTTTTTCACTTGCCGGCTTAAGTTTTATGTAGTCAAAGAATGTATATCCCCAGTAAGCCTTAAGTTCGATAGTATTCTTACCCTTCTTAAGATTTACAACACCACCTGATGTTTCTTTAAATACAGGAGTATAAGGACAGGTAAGTTCTCCCTGATTTACGCCGTTTATATTAAGATACTGAACCTTTTTGTTCGGATCACTTGGTTCGCAGTAACATACAGTAAGTTCATAAAGACCGGCTTCCGGCATATCAACTTCAACACTTACAGTAGTACCCTTCTGGTCAAGATAGGAAAATCCCTTGCCGGAAAATCCGCTGAGATCCGTTCCTTCCGGCCAGTCACTCAGGTCAACATCAGAAGCACCATCGGAATAAATCTTTCCGCCTTCAGTTTTTCCGTCTTCAAATTCATACTTAATGCTGTTGTCTTCAGCAGCATCTGACACAGTATTAATTCCTGCCGGAACAGCAGCACTGTTCGCTGAAAGAATAATTGCAGATGCAGCACTCAAAAATTTCATCAGATTCATTACATACACCCTTTCAATTCATTAAAAAAACAATTATTTAAGTAAACGTTTTCTTAAATTAATTATATCACATAATCTTAATTAATTCAATCCCCGTAAAAAAAACAACTTGAACAAATTTCATATATGAGATATAATAATATTATACTGAACTTGGAGAAAAAATCATGGAAAATAAAAAAACAGTTAAAATATTCACAGACGGAGCATGCAGCGGAAATCCCGGACCGGGCGGCTGGGGAGCAATTCTCAGATACGGCGAACATGAAAAGGAACTTTCCGGCGGCGAAGCTCAGACAACAAACAACCGTATGGAACTCACTGCAGTTATAACTGCACTGGCAGCACTGAAGGAACCGTGCAGGGTTACACTTACCACTGACAGCCAGTATGTTGTAAACAGCGTAACAAAGGGATGGCTTTTTAGCTGGGAGAAAAAGAACTGGATTAAGGAAAGATCAAAACCGGTTCCCAATGCTGACCTGTGGAAGCAGCTGCTTCCTCTTATACGGAAACACGAAGTTGAATTCATCTGGGTAAGAGGACATAACGGACACCCGGAAAACGAACGTTGCGACAGACTTGCCGTAATACAGCGTGACATATTCAGCAGGTAGAAGAATGGAAAAACGTTTTGTTTATGCAGACAATGCCGCAACCACTGCAATATCCCCATATGTACTTGAAAAAATGCTCCCGTTTCTCACTGAACAGTACGGAAATGCATCTTCCGTATACAGCATCGGGAGAAAAGCCAGAACTGCGGTTGAAACAGCACGGGAACAGATTGCAGCTGCTATTTCATGCAGTCCTGAAGAAATCTTCTTCACATCCGGCGGAACTGAGTCGGATAACTGGGCAGTACGGGGAATATGTGAATCTGCCGGTTCTGAAAAGAACCACATAATTACTTCGGCCATAGAACATCATGCTGTTCTGAACACATGCAGATTTCTTGAGAAAAAAGGATACAGGATAACATATATCCCGGCAGACTCATCAGGAACAGTAGATCCGGCAGATATCGAAAAAGCGATAACTCCGGAAACAGCTCTGGTCAGTCTTATGTATGCCTGCAACGAAACCGGGGTGATACAGCCTGTCTCAGAAACCGGAGAAATATGCCGGAGATACGGGATTCCGTTCCACACCGACGCAGTACAGGCAGCCGGACATCTCAGGATAAATGTCCATGAACAGAATATAAGCCTTCTGTCAGTTTCCGGTCATAAACTTCACGCCCCCAAAGGTATCGGAATACTGTACATAAGAAAGGGAACCAATATCTCAAATCTTATGTTCGGCGGTGTGCAGGAAAACGCCCTTCGTCCCGGAACTGAAAATACAGCAGCAATTGTCGGACTGGGTGCTGCATTTGAAAATCTTTCATCCGATATGGATGCAAACCGCAGACACACAGAAAAAATCCGAAACCATCTCGAAAGCAGGCTGCTTGAATCAAAAAAAATATCAGTAAACGGAATTAACGGAACCCGTCTTCCCGGTATATCAAACATATCAGTAAAAGGGGCCGACGGTGAACAAATCCTTCTCATGCTTGACCTTAAAGGAATCTGCGCCTCAGCCGGTTCCGCATGCACTTCCGGAAGTTCTGAACCCTCCCATGTGCTGAAGGCAATGGGGCTTTCAGACGCAGCTGCATACTCATCACTGAGATTTTCATTTGATCACCTCAGCTCTGCTGATGATGCAGACTATATAGCTGATGTTCTGAACGAAATACTCAGAAAAATATAAACAAAGACCTGTGTCCCTCTGTGAACACAGGTCTTTGTTTATCTGTGATGCGAATGTCCGCCGTGGGTACCTCCGCTGCTGCTTGTATGAGTACCTCCTCCGGATGAAGAATCTGATTCTATCTTCACCTTGGTTGTATACTGACGCACATATCTGTCCTGCTTAACAGTAAAATGTGTCTCATTTTCCGTTATATAGCTCCTTGGACTAACTTTTCTTTTTGTCTTATATGAGTGTACAACAACTGCACATGCTATCAGGGAAATGATTACACCCGCAATCAGCCCGTAAGGAAGATAATGAAAGAAAGCCGTCCGGAAACCTTTTCCAGTATCAAGCATATCAAGAAATTTTACGGAAGCCTCAAAATAACTGCCTCGCTTTAACGCCGGTGTAACTGCTGAAAACATACGGTCTATGTAGGATTCACTGTACATGCTTATTGCACGTCCGCTGGTGGAAATATGATCCCACTGAGTATCATTATCCATAAGAAAAAGTATGCCGTCAGTATTAATTCCGAACATATCGTCATAAAAGTCATCCGCATACTCCATGGAACTCTTCGTGCCGAGATCATCTGTTATGACTATGGCAATATTAAGTCCGTATTTCTGTTCTGCCTGCTTTATGCTTTCATCGAGAAGTTTTTCCTCCTCATCGGAAAGCGAATTATCATAGTCAAATACATGGCTTCCCCCGGATGCGGAAACTGCACAGGCTCCGAACACAAGCATTAACATCATCATAACCAGTACAGCTGTTTTCTTCATTATTCTCATAGAAGCAATGCACCTCCCAGTCCTGTTAAAACGGCAATCCCAATACAGAGCAGTGCTGCGAATACCAGAAGCTTTCTGACTGAAAGAGGCGGATTTCCCGCAAGTTTTCCGCTCTGACCATTAACAGCAAATTCATACATCCTGCCTCTGTATTTGTATGTCATAAACCATACAGGGAGAAGGGCATACTTCCATTCCGTTCCGGAAATATTTATATTTTTATTCGTTGCTGAAAAACTGGAATATCCTGAAACCGATTCATTAAGCAGACTTTTTGAGGCGGACTCAACCTTTTCTCTTATCCTCGGAAATACTTCACCCTTATCAACATCATATCGGTCTGCTAAAAATCCCGAAAGATACGACATCGAAAAATCCTGCATCCTGCTGTAGTCAAAAGGTTCTGTCGCATCCATAAGATCATCGTCAATTTTACTTGCACCGTCAGCAGGAACACCTCTGCATACAATACTCGCCCTTCGTTCAACGGCATATTCCTTTGTTTCAGTGTACTGATATTTGCCCTGAGTCCAGGTTCTTATCTGTTTTCCCGTTCCTGACATTGATGCTGTGGTCCGGCAGTCAGCAAGCCAGAACGGAACATAGATCCCGCTCATTTTTTCAAGTGTCTGTTCTGACATAAAGTCAGAAGGAGTGAACTTTTTCCTTCCCATCTCTGCCTTGAATATTTCAAGTGCCTTTTCCCTGTCAAGCTCAAAAGGAAGAACCTTTGACGGGCGATAATCACCTGAAAGTCTTCCCTTAAGTATAACCGGATTGTGACAGTAAACGCAGAAGGTTGCTGCAGTTTCCGCGTCTGTCATTATCTCGGCACCGCAGCTTGTGCAGGAATAAAGATTGCCGTTCTGAAAGTCGTCATCTCCGGCAGTTTCATCAATATTCTGAGACAAATCAGTATTTTCGTTGTCCTTAAACATCTTTCTGACTTCTTCATTTGTAAACGTGCTGTCGCAGTATTCACAGCCAAATTTCTGAATGTCCGCTCTGTATTCCAGCGGACCGTCACAGTTCGGACATTTGTACTGTATAGTCTCCAAAGTAAACATCTCCTTTCTCACACAAAAAAGCTGCACTGAAATTCGGTACAGCTTTTAACTGAGTATTAATCTGCAGTTTCCTCAGTGGTTTCATCCGATGTATCTGCTGTTTCAGTTTCACCTTCTTCAGGCTGTTCTGAACCTTCATCATCCGGAGTTTCACCAGGTTTGTATACAATCGGAATGGAATTCCCGTCCTCATCATAGAAAGTGATATTGTCAAGATAAATATCTGCCTGATTCGGAATACTCCATCTCATGAAAACGAGTGTTGAATCCGTGGTTCCGTCGACAAATCCCTTAAGAAGCCACTTGCCTTCCACATGAAGATACTCCCATTCAAAATTCCACTCTGCCTGTGCATATTCATTTGATGAGCCTGCCGGCTGATACCAGTCCTTACATTCCTCACCCACAACTGAGCCGAATGTACCCATGAGATTACCCGGAACACGCATCATCTCACCGTCATCGCCCTTGAATTCACCTACGGCAACCTGAGTTATATCGCAACTGAAACTCTTTACCTTACTGAGATTTTCCGTACCTACCAGCTCATCCATATCAAATACAATCTTTGGAGTCTTGTACATACCCTTTTCTTCATTGAAATCGAGAACCTCTATCTTCAGCTGTCTTTCTCCTTTGTATTCCGCAACTGAAAGTCTGCAGTTTGATTCATCGTTTTCAAAGTTTTTCTGTGCCATACAGTGAGCTGTATAAAGGTCATCACTGTCGTTAAACGTTATGGCATTCGGGTCCGGATTAAAAACAGGATAATCAGGCTCAACAAGCTCCTCTTCTGTTACCTCTGCTTCAGTTTCTTCAGGTTCAGCTGCTGTTGTTACCGCTTCTGAAGATATTTCTTCTGATTTGCTGCCCTCTTCTGCTGTACCGGATTTGCACGATGCCACTGAAAATGCAACCGCACAAACGGCTAACACTGATATAATCTCTCTTTTCATCTGTATCTTTCCTTTCAGAAGGTTATTGATATTTTTCTGTGTTTTATTTTAACATTAATGCGCACAAAAATCCATATGTATTTTATACAAATATAAAGCCCTGTTTATTTGTACGCATATATCGGGATTATTTCTGCTCCGTTTTTGAACTGGTCATTATATCTATTACTTCTCTGATAAGAGTCTCCGGCTTCTGGTGCGGAGCAAGCTTTACGCTTATATACGGTTTGGCAAGGCTGTTAAACATCACTCTTCCCTTAAAAGCCGCTGACAGTGCCTTTATCTGTGACATAAGAGGTGATGCGATATAGAACAGAAGATTTCCGTTACGCTGTGTGATTTCTGTAATTCCAAGACAGGCTGCTGTATTTCGGAGGAGCGATACATCCAGAAGACCAATAATGGACTTAGGAGGGTCACCGTATCTGTCAATGAACTCATCAAGGAGATCACTGCGCTCTTCAGTTGTATGTATAACTGCAATCTTCTTGTATGCGTCAATTCGCTGTGCGAGACTTTCGATATATGTCTCCGGAATATGTGCATCTATCTGGATATCCACAACACAGTCGCTTGCTCTTTCCGGCTTTTCACCACGTTCTTCCGCAATAGCCTCCGAAAGAAGCTGAAGATACATCTCATAACCTACGGTTTCTATATGACCGTGCTGTTTTCCGTTAAGAATCGTACCGGCACCCCTTATCTCAAGGTCTCTAAGAGCAATTCTGAAACCGCTTCCGAACTGGGTGAATTCGCGTATAGCCTCAAGTCGCTTTGAAGCAATTTCATTGAGCACCTTGCCTCTTCTGAATGTAAAATATGCATAGGCTCTTCTGTTTGAACGCCCAACTCTTCCTCTGAGCTGATAGAGCTGTGAAAGTCCGAATCTGTCGGCATCTTCGATAATAAGTGTATTTACATTAGGGACATCCACACCTGTTTCTATAATGGTAGTGGAAACAAGTATATCTATCTCATGATCAAGGAGCTGTCTCCATCTCTCAGACATAGCTTCTTCCCCCATCTGTCCGTGTGCAAATGTAATTCTTGCATCCGGGAGCATCTCCTGAAGTTTAGCCGCACATCCCGCAATGGTTTCAACCCTGTTGTGAATATAGTAAACCTGACCGCCTCGCTTAAGCTCCTTTGAAATGGCCTGAAGCAGAACAGACTCGTTGTGTTCGATAACATAGGTCTGAACCGGATGACGGTCCTGCGGCGGTTCTTCAATTACTGACATGTCACGGATACCGCTCATCGCCATATTGAGCGTTCTCGGTATCGGAGTAGCAGAAAGCGTAAGAACGTCAACACCTATGAAGTTTTCCTTGAATTTTTCCTTATGGGCTATTCCAAAACGCTGCTCTTCGTCTATAATCGCAAGTCCGAGATCACGGAACTTCACATCCTTCTGTACAAGACGATGGGTTCCGATAACCATATCTATCTTTCCTTCTTTGAGTTTCTTCAGAATTTCTCTCTGCTGTGCAGGTGTTCTGAAACGTGAAAGAAGTTCTATCTTTACCGGAAAATGTTCAAAACGCTTAAGTGCAGTCTGATAATGCTGCCACGCAAGAACTGTGGTAGGAGCAAGCAGCGCACACTGCTTTCCGTCAAACATACATTTGAATGCAGCGCGAAATGCAACTTCCGTTTTACCGAAGCCTACATCCCCGCAGAGCAGTCTGTCCATCGGATGCCCGCTCTCCATATCACGTTTTATTTCTTCTATACTGCGCAGCTGGTCATCAGTTTCAACAAAAGGAAATCTGTTTTCAAAGTCTCTCTGCATTTCATCATCAGGCGAAAATGCAAAGCCTTCTGTATTCAGACGTTTCGAGTAAAGAGCAATGAGCTCTGCAGCCATGTCCTTTACGGCACGCTTAACATTATTTCTTGTCTTCTGCCACTCAGCTGATGAAAGCTTGTTGAGCTTAACTCCTGTATCATCGCGGCCGCCTATGTACTTCGATACCATATCGAGCTGGGTAACCGGAACATAGAGAACATCCTTTCCGGCATACTGTATCGTTATATAGTCTTTGGTCACTCCCTCAAGCTCAAGCTTTCTTATCCCGACAAATCTGCCTATACCGTGGAGTGCATGAACCACCAGATCTCCCGGAGTTACATCTGAAAGTCCGCGAAGCTCCCTTCCGGCCTTGCTGTTTTTCAGTTTTTTTCTCTTTGCACTCAGTGCTCTTGCCTGTGATATAAGAGCGTATCTGGTTTCAGGATAGTCAAAACCTGCTGACAGACTTCCGCACATGAGCATAACGCAGCCTGGCTCCGGAACTGTATTTTCATCAAGTATTTTTACTGAAAATCCGCTTTCCCTGAGGTCATTTGCTATTATCGGCTGGGTTTTCTCGCTTCCTGCCATAAGAATAACTTTATAGCCGTTGTCACAGTATGAATGAAGATCCTCTTCAAGCTGACGCATTTCTCCGCCCCATGTGGAAGTCTGAACTGCTTCAAAGCTTACAATATGGCGGTAAGGAACTCTGTCTGCTCCGCTGAAAAATGTATTCATGTATATACATATACTGTTTTCTCTGGCTGAAATCAGTTCCTGAATATCCATATACTGACTGCAAAGAGAACGAATCATCTCACCGTCTTCAAGCATTATCCTGACATCTTCGGTATACTGCCCCTGAATGCCCTTTATGCGGTTAATTATCTGACTGAATTCATTGAAGTATATGCTGCCGTCAATATAATCAAGTATGGATGACTTTTCAGGATAAATAAGATTGAGGTACTTGTCTGCGTTTTCAATCATAATACCCTGACGAAGCTTTTCAATGTCTCCTGCTGATTTTTCCGCAAATTTTGAAATATTTCTGGCTTTTGACTGTTTTATTGCCTTTTCTATACGCTCCGCCAGTTCATGCGGTTCGTAAATCATCTCACGGGAAGGTATTATCTCGACAGATTTAAGGGAATCATTTCTTCTCTGTGTCTCAGGATCAAAAAAGCTTATACTGTCAACCTCATCACCCCAGAATTCTATTCTGTACGGCAAGGCTGCCTGAGGTGAAAAAATATCAACTATGGAGCCCCTTACAGAAAACTGTGAACAGCTCTCTATTCTGTCAGCTCTCGTATATCCGCATACTATAAGCCTTTCTGTGAGTTCACTCAGATTTATTTCCTCACCCGTTTTTATGGAAAATGTTTTTTCCTTTACAAGAGAAACCGGCGGAACGTACTGCATTACAGCCTCCGCACCCGCAGTTACTATTCTGCATTCCTGATTTATTATCTTTGAAAGCACACCGAGTCTTGTCTGTTCGTACTCGTGTGATATTCCCTCTGCTGCGTGAATACTGTATTCACGGGACGGAAAACAGACCGCAGTCTGTGCAGATGACATTTCATTAATGTCATCTGCAAGTCTGCGGGCTGAATTATCATCATCTGTTATTACAAGTGCTGTACGCTGTTCCGAAACTGCACAGAGAAGCTGAGCTTTGTGTATCTGCGCAAGGCCTGTAACACATACCGGTGATACACCGTCTCTCAGACAGCTTTCAAGCTCTCTGTATCCTGAAAGCTCCCGGAAGCTTTTCTGAAAAATATTCAATTTATTACCTCACATCAGTTATATTTGTTCATTGCTTCATTTATCTTTCCCGACACCATAAGTTCGGCTGATTCAGCCGCATGCTGACATGCTTCACGAATCAGAGGTATCTCATCAGATTTAAAGTTTGAAAGAACCCAGTCGGCAAGATTGTACTGAGGATGCGGTTTTTTTCCAACGCCTATCTTTATCCGCGGGAAAGTATCCTCCCCTGTAAGATAAATGATACTCTTTATTCCGTTGTGTCCTCCGTCACTTCCCTTTCTTCTGATTCGAAGCTTTGAAGGTTCAAGTGAAATATCGTCATATATGACTATAAGATTTTCTATGTTAATCTTATAAAAATTCATAGCCTCCACAACTGCTTCACCGCTGTTGTTCATATAAGTTGAAGGCTTCATAAGCAGGCATTTCTTTCCGCCTATAGTGCATTCGCCGCAGAGTGATTTGAATTTTATCCTTTTTACATCAGCGCCGTATTTTTCCGCAATAGTATCTATTGCCATAAAGCCTGCATTATGACGCGTATCCTGATACTGAATACCGGGATTTCCAAGCCCGACTATTATGTATTCGACAGGACCACCTGCTGCAGTCCCTGCCGAAATCTGATTAAAGAGGTCCATTATTCCCATGGTTTAAACACTCCGCAATATTATTTTTTCTTTCTGTTTTTAAGCTTTCTTGCGGCGTATCCCTCTATAGTCTTTGTATCACCGCGTTCTATAGCCAGTGCATCAGCCGGAACATCCTTTGTAATTGTTGAACCAGCTGCAGTATATGCACCCTTTCCTATCTTAACCGGAGCAACAAGATTTGTGTTGCATCCTATAAATGCATTGTCCTCAATAGTGCAGCGGCTCTTCTTTTCACCGTCATAGTTTACCGTAACAACACCACATCCGAAGTTTACACAGCCGCCGACATCACTGTCACCGACATATGTAAGATGAGCAACCGCTGTCTCCTCGCCGATAACTGAATTTTTGATCTCAACGAAGTCACCGATCTTCGCACCTGACTTGATATGGCTTCCCGGTCTTACCTGAACAAATGGTCCTATCTTTACGTTGTCATCAATCTGTGATTCATAGCACTGAACATAGTTAAGCTTTGTTCCGTTTCCTACTGTACTGTTTTCAATTATACAGTCAGGTCCGATTACGCAGTCCGAACCGATAACTGTCTTTCCGCTTAAAACTGTACCTGAAAGAATCTGAGTTCCGGCGCCGATAACTACATCACGTCCGATTGTAATACCGTCAGTGCATGTGAATTCAACACCGTTTTCAAGATGTTTGCCTATGATATCTTCACGTGCTGTTGTGTTAAGCATCAGAAGCCCCCTGCGGTCATTTGCACCGAGAACTACATTAGGGTTTTCAGATTTGAAGGCATCTGCTTTTCTACCCTTTTCAAGTAAAATGTAGATGGTATCTGTAAGATAATATTCACCCTGTGAATTATCCGTTGTAAGAAGTCCGAGTGCTTCAATAAGATCCTCTGTTCTGAACCAGTATGCTCCCGAGTTGATTTCTCTTATTTTCTTCTGTTCAACAGTGGCATCTTTTTCCTCTACGATAGAGGATATGCCGTTTGCTGTTCTGATTATTCTTCCGTAACCGAAAGGATTTTCAACTTCCGATGTAATTACTGTAACTGAATTTCCGTTTTCCTTATGCATTTTCAGTGAATCAGAAATAGTTTTGCTGTCTATAAACGGCGCATCACCGCAGAGAACAAGAGTATTTCCGTCTGAATTCTTCTTCATAAACGGAATTGCCTGCATAACAGCATGACCTGTTCCGAGTCTCTCAGCCTGAAGCACTGTTTCGTATCTGCCGCCGAGGTATTCGTCAATCATCTCAGCCTTGTAGCCCTTTACCACGCATATATCTTTTATTCCTGAATTTTCACAGGCTCCGATAACCCATTCGAGCATTGGCTCTCCAAGCACTTTAAAAAGCGGCTTAGGCATATCCGCCTTCATTCTTTTTCCCTGTCCGCCGGCAAGTATAACTGCATTATCCATAAATAAACACATCCTGTTCTAAAATTTTTATCTTTACGGCTGCCGCCATATTCATTACATATTCGTGAAATGCAACACTTATTATATTATGCCAAATCTGAGCTGAAATTTCAAGGGCTTTTGTGAAAAAACAAAACATCTGTCAGTATATTCTCTGTTCTCGACTTATCCCTCAAAAAAATTATGAAATTTTTTAAAAAACTATGGCATTTTCTTTTCCGTTATGATATAATTATAATTAACTCCAGCCGTATTTTAATTTGTTTTTTCGGTATGGAATATACAGTGAATTATATTGGAGGTAAAAACTAATGGCAAACAAATGGGTTTATATGTTCAGCGAAGGCGACATGTCCATGCGTAATCTTCTCGGTGGTAAGGGTGCTAACCTTGCAGAAATGACAAGTATCGGTCTTCCTGTACCACAGGGTTTCACAATCACAACAGAAGCTTGTACACAGTATTATGAAGATGGTCGTAAGATCAACGACGAAATCATGGCTCAGGCTATGGAAGGCGTTAAGAAGATGGAAGAGATCAACGGCAAGAAGTTCGGCGATCTTAACAATCCTCTCCTCGTTTCAGTTCGTTCAGGTGCAAGAGCTTCAATGCCTGGTATGATGGATACAATCCTCAACCTCGGTCTTAACGACGAAGTTGTTGCTGCTATGATCGCAGGCAACCCGGATCCAGCTTTTGAACGTTTCGTATACGACTCATACAGACGTTTCATCCAGATGTTCTCAGACGTTGTTATGGAAGTTGGTAAGAAGTACTTCGAACAGCTTATCGACAAGATGAAGGAAGAAAAGGGCGTTCAGTTCGACGTTGAACTTACAGCTGCTGACCTTAAGAAGCTTGCTGAACAGTTCAAGGCAGAATACAAGAACCAGATCGGTAAGGACTTCCCTTCAGATCCTGTAGAACAGCTCAAGCTCGCTATCGAAGCAGTATTCCGTTCATGGGACAACCCAAGAGCTAACGTTTACAGAAGAGACAATGATATCCCTTACTCATGGGGTACAGCTGTTAACGTAATGCCAATGGTATTCGGTAACCTTAACGACCAGTCAGGTACAGGTGTTGCATTTACACGTGATCCTGGTACAGGTGAAAACAAGCTCATGGGTGAATTCCTCATCAACGCACAGGGTGAAGACGTTGTTGCCGGCGTTCGTACACCAATGCCAATCGCTCAGATGGAAAAAGAATTCCCTGAAGCTTATGCAGAATTCATCAAGGTTTGCGAAATCCTTGAAAACCACTACCATGACATGCAGGACATGGAATTCACAGTTGAAAACAAGAAGCTTTACATGCTCCAGTGCCGTAACGGTAAGAGAACTGCTCAGGCTGCTCTCCAGATTGCCTGCGATCTCGTTAAGGAAGGTCACAAGACAGAGCAGGAAGCTGTTGCAATGATCGACCCAAGAAACCTCGATACACTTCTCCACCCACAGTTCGACGTTAAGGCTCTCAAGGCTGCTACACCTCTCGGCAAGGGTCTCGGTGCTTCACCAGGTGCTGCATGCGGTAAGGTTGTATTCACAGCTGATGACGCTGAAGCATGGGATGCTAAGGGTGAAAAGGTTATCCTCGTTCGTCTCGAAACATCACCTGAAGATATCACAGGTATGAAGGTTGCTCAGGGTATCCTCACAGTTCGTGGCGGTATGACATCACACGCTGCCGTTGTTGCACGTGGTATGGGTACATGCTGTGTATCAGGCTGCGGTGACATCAAGATGGATGAAGAAAACAAGAAGTTCGAACTCGGCGGCAAGACATTCGTTGAAGGCGATTACATCTCAATTGACGGTTCAACAGGTAACATCTACGAAGGCGTTATCCCAACAGTTGACGCTAAGATTGACGGTAACTTCGGTACAGTTATGGCTTGGGCTGACAAGTACAGAAAGCTCAAGGTAAGAACAAACGCTGATACACCTGCTGACGCTAAGAAGGCAAGAGAACTCGGTGCTGAAGGTATCGGTCTCTGCCGTACAGAACACATGTTCTTCGAAGCATCAAGAATTGCTGCTTTCAGAGAAATGATCTGTTCAGATACAGTTGAAGAAAGAGAAGCTGCTCTTGCTAAGATCGAACCAATGCAGCAGGCTGACTTCGAAGCTCTCTACGAAGCTCTTGAAGGCTGCCCGGTATGTATCCGTTTCCTCGATCCTCCGCTTCACGAATTCGTTCCAACTGAAGAAGCTGATATCGCTGCTCTCGCTAAGGCTCAGAACAAGAGCGTTGAAGATATCAAGAGCCTTATCGCTTCACTCCACGAATTCAACCCAATGATGGGTCACCGTGGATGCCGTCTTGCTGTAACATACCCAGAAATCGCAAAGATGCAGACAAAGGCTGTTATCAAGGCTGCTATCAACGTTAAGAAGGCTCACCCAGACTGGGCAGTTAAGCCAGAAATCATGATCCCACTCGTTGGCGACGTTAAGGAACTTCAGTTCGTTAAGAAGGTTGTTGTTGAAACAGCTGATGCTGAAATCGCTGCTGCAGGTTCAGACCTCAAGTACGAAGTTGGTACAATGATCGAAATCCCAAGAGCTGCTCTTACATCTGACGAAATCGCTAAGAACGCAGACTTCTTCTGCTTCGGTACAAACGACCTCACACAGATGACATACGGCTTCTCAAGAGATGACGCTGGTAAGTTCCTCGATGCTTACTATGATACAAAGATCTTCGAAAACGATCCATTTGCTAAGCTCGACCAGACAGGTGTTGGTAAGCTCATGAAGATGTCAATCGAACTCGGCAGACCTGCAAATCCAAACCTCCACATTGGTATCTGCGGCGAACACGGCGGTGACCCATCTTCAGTAGAATTCTGCCACAAGATTGGTCTTGACTACGTTTCATGCTCACCATTCAGAGTACCGATTGCAAGACTTGCTGCTGCACAGGCTGCTATCGCTGAAATGTAATTACTGATTATTCGTAATTAATAACCTATAATTATTTCACCCCTTATTCTTCGGAATGAGGGGTGAATTTGTATTCTAAAAAACCAAAAGTGTCGCCGTCGGTGACACTTTTTAAAAAAGAGTAATATATTTATCGGAGGAGAAGAAAATGGATAATGTATCAAGAGCAGTAGAACTTTTCGAGCACCGGTTTATGTGTTCTCAGGCTGTGTTTGCGGCTTTTGCAGAACAGTTCGGCATCACCGAAAAGCAGGCACTTCAGATTGGTGCTTGCTTCGGCGGTGGTATGAGCAAGGCGGAGGTCTGCGGTGCCTGCACGGGGGCGCTTATGGTGCTTGGAATGAAGTACGGTCAGTTTGACGAGAACGATCTTGAAAGCCGTGCAGCCGAAAGTGCCAAGGCTTCTGAGTTGCTTGAGGAGTTCAAAAAGCGTCAAGGTTCGTATATCTGCCGTGAGATACTCGGCTGTGATATTTCTACCGATGAAGGCAGGAATTACGCTCGGTCAAACGGTTTGTACGGCAAATACTGTACCGAAATGGTAAGGACAGCGGCTGAGATCGTTGCCGAAATGCTCGGAGGTGATGCAGAAATGTGGATATGATTCTTGGGAAGGACAAAGAAAAAAACCGCCAGCGCGATGTTCAGCGCAAGCGGTCGGGTGAGTTGGAGTAAATTACAACCAACGTCAAAAACAAAAAGTGTCACCGTCGGTGGCACTTTTTGAAAATCGTTTTTATGTTATTCTGTTGAACCTTGAACAATGTAATTCTGCAGCTTTTCAAAAATCTCAAATACAGTTGTTCCGGGAGTGCATTGAGAGGGCGGCATACCATTATAAATACTCAGTATGCTTTTTGCGTTTTCGATAGCCGTCGAAATACCGGGCTTAAGCAGATAATAAATGTCATCGCGGTTTTTCTCATATTTCGAGCCGAGACACTCAGAAAGCTTAGGGTAGTATTCGGTGCGGCGCAAAGCTGAATCCAGGTGCTTATAGTGAAGCAGAAACCAGTATTCAATACATTCATTGGACCAGAGTGCGTGGTATGTCACTGAGCCATTGGCTTTGGATAGCGCTTCACACCTGAAATATGTGTTATCGAAATCATCTTTAGGAAAATCGTCTTTATCATATACCATCCACACATGCTTGTATTTATCCGGCTCCGCACTCACAAGCTGCTGTGCTCGTTCCAATAGCGTTAATGTATTTGATCCTTGACCTATTCCGTTAATTTCAATGGAAATTCTACCACGGTATTTCTGGTTGATATCATTTTTAAGGCCCTGAAAATACAACGGTTCAGTTTTTTGTCCTTCTGTAACGATTAAGTGATATTCGGGTGCAACCATTATCCTTCGGTCACGGCGGTCTTTCATCCATTTTTTGTTTATGTCACTTTTCTTATCAGGCTTCATTGACATAACATCACTTCCAATCCATCATATTCTGGAAGTATGGGTCAGCACCATAACGACCTTCAAGATATTGCTTATCATATGCTGCACTCGGATGAATATGATTTCCGCTTTCGTCTCTGATTTCATAAAGCGAATACAAGTCGCTGGATTCATCATCAAGCTTACACGCAAACCATATCTCGTCAGTACGGTAGACTGAGCTCTTCATAGTGGAAACGTCGTGTGATGTGAATATCAGCTGTGCGTTTCTGGTGTTTATTTCTTTATTCTTGAAGAGCATTACTATATATTTAAGCATTTTCGGATGAAGCTTGGCATCAAGCTCATCAAATACAAGCAATCCGCCCTGTGCAAGTGTGATGAGAACAAGCGGAAGCACATTGAACAGCTTTTGCGTACCATCTGATTCCTGATTGATGTTAAGCGGATATGCTTTTCCGTTAACTGTATGTTCGAAAATTATATCGACAGAATTTTCTTCAGCAGATTTTTCAACAAATTCAAAATTGCTGATATTTACACCAACATCGTTCATTAATTTAATAAGTCTACTCTTGAATTCATCGCTTCCATCCATTATAAGATGACGTTCTGCATATGGATTTGCGTAATTACGCATAATGCAACTCTCAAACCATTCTATGGCAAGATTTATCGATTCCAGCTTATAATTTATGTTCAGAAATGAAAGATAAGGCATTTGCTCATTAACTTCTGTATTGATAGAAGCCTTGTTAATGCTTGCTCCCAACTTCACACCGTCGGAATTACGTTCAAATATCGTTGCTGTTCTGCTTTTTACTCCAAGCTTACGGCGATAAAGATATTCCTCAGAAATCCTGCCCTCATATACTGACAGAAAATATCTGTATTCATATTCATTATCAGGACGGAAATAAAGCTCGAACTCTATCGGCTCATTGCGGGAAACGTCATCAAATAAAAACGGGTTCAATTCAACCTGTGATTTTTGTATCAGCTTGTCTTTGAATATGAGGATAGGCTTCATTACAATAGAGGTAACACAATTCAGCGCTTCCAGTACATTGGATTTACCCCCCGCATTTGGTCCATAAATAACAGCAACAGGCAGAAAAGCTTTGCTGCCTTCTCCGCTTGTAAGCAATGTATCCTGAAAATTCTGATTTCCTATAGCCTGCATATCAAGAACAGTTTCATTTTTGTAGGACTTGAAATTCTTAAAAGTAAACTGACATAACATATCATTCACACTCCTATCAAGTATCATTATAATATAATAATGCCTCAAAAGTCAAGGCTTATTCCTTGATTTCATAAAAAAATTATTGATTTTGCATTTAAAATTGGATTTCAGAGTTTTATAAGCAAGATTATAGTCAGATAAAAGAGGCTTATTTTTGCATTTAACCGAAAAATTTCTCCCAGGTACTTGACAAACGCATAATAAATCTGTACAACCGCTTTAAAGCACTAAATTGACTTGTAGGATAGTCTTTACGCATAAACCCTGTATGTTATAATAGATGTCAGTGAAAGAAAAAAGAATTTGTGGTATAACAATAATTACCACAACATCACTGAAAGGAGTTTCATATGCACTACAGCAAGGAACTAAAAGATTCAATACTCAGAAAAATATTACCTCCGAATAATGAGTCAATAACTAAAATAGCCAAAGAAGAAGGCATTCCGGAACAGACCATTCGAAACTGGCAGAAACAAGCCAGAGCAGATGGAATAGCTGTACCCGGAAAGGATTCGTCCTCAGAAAAATGGAGCACGCAGGACAAGTTCCTGATTGTTGTTGAAACAGCGGGTATGAACGAAACAGATCTTGCAGAGTATGCACGTAAGAAAGGTCTGTACGTTGATCAGATAAAGGCATGGCGAGATGCCTGCATGAATGCAAATGGCGGTGTAGCCAGGGAAGCAGCAAGGCTCAACAAAGAGCTGAAGAATTCAGAGAAGGAACGCAAAAAACGTAAATATAATTCCGGAGTATTTCATTCTTTGTATATGCGGATTTTTCTCAGTTACGTAATTTCGAGAGGGAAACCCCGCAGGAGGGGACAAGATTAAATCCGGCAAAAACCTG
>JAUNJJ010000209.1 GCA_030533325.1 Oscillospiraceae bacterium | reverse complement strand
CACGCAGATTCAATCCGGTCAGTGTCAGTTGGTGTGTATATTTTTGTTTTTGAACCGGGTTAAAGGGATGTTAAACTTAATGTGAAGGATGCGAGAGAGACACATCTTAAAGATGAGGAAAATTAACTAATGCCGCTAAGATATACGGAAAGAAAAGGCATCAGCGCAGCGTTATTGTTATTTTCTGTTTTTATGGCTGAACAGTAAGTTTTTCCCTTTTATTAAAAAGGTATTACTATTGACTTTATACCATTAATATGTTAAAATTAAAATGTATCTATGCTGTGATATGTTTTGTTTTTGATAAATTTATTACATAAACTTTTCAGAATATATATCAAAAAAAGAAAAGCCCGGAACAACATCGGATAAAACGACCATATCTGATATTGTTTATAAAAATAAAATATATACAGTATTTTTGTACATAAGAAAATGTACAGGTGAAAATGAAAAAAGGAACTCTGAAAAAAACGGTTCCAAATCTTATCTGGAAAGGATTTGGTGGAATTTGAAGCCAAAGGTTCGAGAAAACGTTGAGAAGTTCAGCGTCAGAAAAATTATACTTGCACTTGCAGATGCATTTATTGTTGTAGTTGCATCACTTATTTCAAACTTCATCCTGACACCACTGGGGCACGCACTCTCGACAAGAGACCTTGCTGTTTCAATGATTGTAAGTGTATTTACATGTTTTGCATGGCTGAATATTGCCGGAGCATATAACAAGCTCTGGAGGTACTTTAACGGGAAAGACTATCTTCTGTGTCTCTACGGAGTACTGGGCGGAGTCGCAACAGAATTCATTATCTTCTTTCTGTTCAGCGGAGAATGCTACACGCTTTATACACTGCTTCATGCACTGATAACAGTAATCGGAATCAGTCTGTTCAGATACTTGTTCAAAGATGCATTTATCAGTCTTGTTGAAACAGGGATGCAGGAAGCCAAACTGAAGAGGACGATGATAATCGGTGCCGGACGTGCATGCAGGCTTATCCTCAGTGAACTGAGAAATTCTGATGCAGAAAACAGAAACAAGTCAGATTTTAATCCTGTATGTATCATTGATGATGATTCAACTGTGACAGGTTCAGAAATAGACGGAGTACCGATAGTAGGTACAACAGGCGATATAAAGAGAATGGTTGAGCAGAATAAAATCGAACAGATTATTTTTGCTATTCCTTCATGTCTTGAAGACGAGAGAAAAAGAATACTTGACATCTGTTCATCAGCAGAGGTGCCGATAAAAGTAATTCCATTTATTAGCGATCTTATTTTTGATGACAATAATAATAAGATTATTGATCAGATCAGAGATATCCGTGTGGAAGATCTCCTTGGACGTGAACCGATTAAATTTGACAATGCTGAGGTAAAGAACTTCATCAGCGGCAAAGTTTGTATGGTTACCGGCGGCGGCGGATCTATTGGTTCAGAACTTGTTCGTCAGATTTCAAAATATGAACCAAAGCAGGTAATTATAGTTGATATCTATGAAAATAATGCATATGATATCCAGCAGGAACTTAAGATGGAATACGGTGACAGTCTTAACCTTGTAACACTTATTGCTTCAGTTCGTGACTACTATCGTATGAATCAGATTTTTGAAAACTACAAGCCGCAGATTGTTTTCCATGCAGCTGCCCACAAGCATGTACCGCTTATGGAAGTTTCTCCGATGGAAGCGATTAAAAATAATGTTATAGGAACATTTAATACAGCAACACTTGCTCAGTATCATGACGTTGAAAAATTCGTAATGATTTCCACTGACAAGGCAGTAAATCCTACAAACGTTATGGGAGCGTCGAAAAGATGCTGTGAGATGATAGTTCAGTATCTTGCACAGCAGAAGGAAGGCAGAACAGAGTTTGTTACAACACGTTTCGGCAATGTACTCGGCTCAAACGGTTCAGTTATTCCGCTTTTCAAGAGGCAGATAGAGCAGGGCAAGCCGCTTACAGTTACTCACCCTGATATTATAAGATACTTCATGACAATCCCTGAAGCTGTAAGTCTTGTTATTGAAGCGGCAACACTTGCACATGGCGGCGAGATATTTGTACTGGATATGGGACAGCCGGTAAGGATTGTAGCACTTGCCGAGAATCTCATCCGAATGTACGGAAAGGTACCGTATAAAGATGTGGAGATTAAATTTACAGGTCTCAGACCGGGTGAAAAGATAAAGGAAGAACTTCTTATGAATGAAGAAGGACTTCAGAAGACAAAGAACAAGCTTATCTTTATCGGAAAGCAGATAGAGATAGAAGAAGAGCATTTTGCAGAGAGACTCAGAACTCTCAGGGATGCAGCACAGGAAAATAATGAAGAAGTTGCTGTGGCAGCACTTCACGATATGGTGCCGACTTTTATTACTCCTGAGGAGTTCAACAAGAAAGCACTTGTAAAAATGTAATTACATAAGCAGCCCGCTGATCAGCAGAAAATATGCAGGTCAGCGGGCTGAATTTATTTTTCGTTTTTAATATTATCAAGAAAAGTTTCTGAAAATTCATTTAAACTTTCCGTGTCAAGTGAATCGATATAATATTTCTCAAGTTCGTTGTGTACTGAAAGTGCTGTATCGATAGCTTCTGATACAGCTTTTTTTATTTCCGTAACAGCTTTTCTGTTAAATGAAATGTAATTTTTCTTTTCGGACAGTATTTTCTTATCGTAAAATCTCTTAAGATTTATGTTCATTCCGTTTTTATTCTCATATTCGCAGAAAAATCCGGATGACATGAATGCAGTTTTAAGTTCCGGAATAATGAGGTGTTCGTACACAGGATTATCAAAGGCACAGCACCTGCTTATATAAACGCTGTATCCGTTCTCTGCTGCTTTTTCTGAAATAATCTTCAGCAGCAAATCTGATGCTGCAAAAAGGTCGTCTTTAAGTAAACAGACGGAGTAATCTTCCGGAAGTTCGCGTGTAATATATCCGTATGAGGTAAATGCGGAAAGCTGTCTGAATTCAGTTTCTGAAAATGTTTTCTCTTTTTTTTCTAAAGATAAACCGGCAAGTATTTTTTCGGCACGGACTCTGAGTTTATCTTTTATAAGTGCGGTTTTTCCAAGTGAATACAGTCCTTCCGTCAGAGAAGAAAGTGCTGAAATGTATCTTCGCGCTCTTTTATGATATGCTGCATTTTCATTGAAACAGAACATTATGGTATCTTTGTGGGGCAGCAGTTTATCCCTGCTCCAGAACTTCCCTAAGTTCACAATCTCCTGTGAAATGCCGGGCAGTGAAGGATCAAATGTGTGTGGTGAAGTTCCGTCGATAACAATTATTTTACTGCCATTCATAACAATGGCATCGAGTGAACGGATATCGGATGAACAGTAGTACAGATCACATTTTTCTCCGCATTCGGATGCTATTTTCTTCATAAGGGTTGATTTACCGGTGCCTGGACCTCCTTTAAGGATGTATGTATAGTATCCGGGTTTGTTTATTATTTTGCTGAAGTCTGTTCTGAAACCTGAAGGACCTGATGAACCGAGAAAAAAAGTGTTATTCATAAATTATATTCCCCCTGAAAAAATTGTTGTATACAATATCATATGATTTGTCAGGGGGAAGGGTTACAAATTTTTAGCAGGGCTTTGCGGTCGCCCTGCACCTTCGCACCATAATTTCTTATGTTTTTGATTATGGCTGGAGAGTTAAAAAAACACTGCAGATTTTTGAGTCTGCAGTGTTTTTTTAATGGTAAGCGTCAAATAGACCGTGTCTTTTAAAAGATTTCAAATCATGATATCATGGA
>JAUNJJ010000208.1 GCA_030533325.1 Oscillospiraceae bacterium | reverse complement strand
ATACAGCCACAATGCTTTCAGATGTTGACTGGATTATTGAAACAAGAGACAAAGTATTATTTGTAGAATATAAAAATGGTAATGTGTATTCATCAAATCAGTTTTCGATATTCCTGAAATGCTTAAGGACTGGGGAATATATTTTGCGGAAACAAGGGAGGATTAAATGGGTCTGAGAAAAATTATAATTATATTTGTGGTATCTGCGGCTGCTGTTTCATTGACATCATGTGGCAGCAGGACAAGTACATCAGTTGATATAATCGGAGGAGCTGACAAGCCGACCGCCATTATATTAACCGAAGAAGAAAAAGAAAACAGTGATGTAACTGAAAAAACAACAGAGACAGAATGTGTTACATCTCAACCAGAGGAAAATCAGGAATCTGAACAAGCGGAGGGCTTTGATATGGCATACAACCTTGATGATATGTTTAAATTTAACGAACTTAATACATATTTCGATATTCATGTAGCTGGTTTAGACGGTGAATGTTTTGAATATAACATTTATTTTGAAGACGGAGCAAATGAAAGTAAAGCTGAAGAAATATCTGAAGCCATTGCTCAGTGGCAGTCACAGTATGACGATGAGGATTATCTCGGATATATTGATATCAGTCTTGCTGAAGACAGTGTATTTGTTTATCTTGATCTTGGAAGCATAGAGGACTGTGACAGATCTATATACGGAATAGTAGAAGCATTCAGGGATGTTCAGGGCATACATGAAGTAATTGTTAATGAAAGTATGGATGGAATGGAAGATTTTTAAGCGAAGAAACTGTATGAAGTTCTTGATACGAAAATATTGTACAAGAAAGTTGAATCACTTGGAACAAGGATTGATTCAGTATCTGCATCAGAAAGAGTAAAGTTTACAAAGAAACTTAAGGCTATGAAGGATCAGGCTGAGGAATAGCTGATGTAATAAATGATATAAAAATTATAAATAGCAGAAGCATTGCAGATGATAATATTGATAAAATAGTTATCTTCAGAGACTGTGGCGACCAGTTGCCTGATGATGTTGCAGCTGAAATGAACAGCAGATGGAATTAAACAAGAAAATAAAAGAATTAAAGGAAAAAATGGAGGAAACATAATGGATATAATGGTATCTCATGTAAGAATAAAAAATTTCAGGTCATTGGAGAATGTTGATGTAAAATTAGGAATAAACAATATTCTTATAGGGCAAAATAATGTCGGTAAGTCAAATTTTCTGAAAGCAATCGATATTGCGTTTAATGGTTCAAAAACTTTGACAGAAGACGATATATTTGTTGAGAAGGATGAACGGTTAAGTAAAGATAAAAAAGCAATAATTGATATAAAAATTGTTCCCTCCAATAATAATAAAGAATTTTCGGATTTCTGGAATGGTATTTTTACAGAAAATTGGATAACAGTTGATGAAACGAACGTAAATTATGTTGGAATACGAACAATAATAGAATATGATGTATTAAGAAATGATTATTATATTGTAAGAAAAAATATTTCAGAATGGAATGAGTCTATTGATTCATCGAAAGCTGATAAGAGACAATCTTTTAATAACGCAATGGTTGAATATCTGAATAGTTTCTACATGGACGCCAAGAGAGACATAATTGATGATTTGAAAGACAGAAAATCATATTTTGGAAGAGTGACCTCTAAAATTGACTTAGAGGAAGATAAAATTCAGGAATTAGAAGGCAAACTAAATGATATTAATCAGGAAATAATTGATAATATAGAAGTTATTGGAGAAACTAAAAACAATTTATCAAAAATAAGTAATACATTAGGAAATGAAGATAACTCAATAAATATTGAACCTATATCAAGAAAAATTAGCGATTTACATAAAGGGATAGATATAACATACAGAGATGGTGAAGCAGCAGCATTTTCAGTATCTCAGCATGGTATGGGTACAAGGAGCTGGATTTCTTTTTTAACTTTGGGGGCATATGTAAATTATTACAGAAATACAATAAAAAAAGATGACTCTGAGGCTGATTCTTTTGTTATATTATCTCTTGAAGAACCAGAAGCACATTTACACCCTCAGGCACAAAGGCATATATATAAGCAACTTACTGATTTCGCTGGCCAAAATATTGTAAGCACTCATTCTTCCAGTGTCCTTGCACAGACTGATTTAGAATCAATTATTCAGTTTAAAAAGGAAAATGGTAAGACTATTGTAAAAAGATTTAATACAGATATTTATCAACCACATGAACTAAAAAAAATAAGAAGAGAAGTAATTAGAACACATGGAGAATTGATTTTTTCAAACGCTATTATTTTATGTGAAGGAATTACCGAAGAACAGGCATTACCTGTGTATTTTGAAGAATTTTTCGGAATAGAACCTTTGTTTTGCGGAATAAACATAGCTGGAATTGGTGGTCAGAATTATAAAACTTATTTAAAATTCATTAAAGAACTGGAATTAAAATGGTATATTTTTAGTGATGGAGAGCATGAAACAATAAAAACAATAATAAGAGCAATTCAAGAGATAGGTGATAAAGGGATTGATGAATATCCTAATATAGTTGTTTTGGATAATGAAAATGACTTTGAAAAAATGATTATCAATAGCGTGGACAATGATTTAATTATTAGCAGTATCAACGAAGAACATGGAGATCAAGATTATTTTAAAAATTACAAAGAAAGATATAATCAAAAACCAGATTCAAAAAGAATTAAAACTAGTGAGATATGCCCTGAATGTAGACAAAATATATATATTGACGCACCAATAGAAGTAAATGGATTAAATCATGACCAAATGATTTTGTATAAATGTATGACAAAAAAAGATAAAGAGGGAGGAGGAAAAGCACGATACGCGATTCCGACAGCAGAAGCCGTGGTGAACCAATCAAATATAAAATCAAGATTCCCGAAACCAATCTTAAAATTGTTATTACAACTTGAATCTGATTTGAATTTAAAGAGGAGAGAAATTTACAATGACCTTACGATTATCTGAA
This sequence comes from Oscillospiraceae bacterium, assembly GCA_030533325.1. GTDB lineage: Bacteria > Bacillota > Clostridia > Oscillospirales > Ruminococcaceae > HUN007. The sequence goes on along the minus strand of JAUNJJ010000208.1, from coordinate 801 downwards.
ACTCAGAAAAAAATAGTTGATTTTGATGACGGAGCATTGCTGGTTAAAGCCGGACCGGGAAGTGGTAAAACCAGAGTTTTGATTGAACGTATAAAAAGAATAGTAAAATCAAAGAAAAGATGTAAGATTCTCGCTTTAACATTCAGTAATATGGCTGCTGATGAAATGAAAGAACGTCTTGAAGAAGATCCGGAAATAAGTGACTACTTGGATAACATTACTGTCGGAACTATCCACTCTTTTTCACTGGATTTAGTGCAGTCAAGAAGAAATCTTCTTGGATTTAATGATGAATTGGTTATATTTGAGAACAATGACGACAGAAAAAGAATATTAAATGAAGTTTTTCAGAATAATTTTGAGCTAAAAGAAATACTAAGCGAGCAGGATAACGCTGATAAATTTCTTGACATAAGTTTGAACCATATTTCAGGATTAAAGAAAAAGTTTATTTCACCTGAAACTTTTGATGGAGAAAACTATTTAAGATTGATGTATTTAGAATACAATCAGTACATGAAAGAGCATAATATTATAGATTTTGATGATATTTTGTTTTATGCTTACAGAATATTAACAGAAAATCCAGGCGTACAGAAAATGTATTCATCTTTATATAAATATATCTTCATTGATGAAGCTCAGGATTTAAATGATTCTCAGTATGAAGTAATTAAAGCACTTTGTGGTACAACTATAAAAAATATTATGCTTGTAGGAGATGCTAAACAGTCAATATACGGTTTTAATGGTTCTAACAGCAATTTGATGACAGAATCATTTGTTACGGATTTTTCACCA
>JAUNJJ010000207.1 GCA_030533325.1 Oscillospiraceae bacterium | reverse complement strand
AATGGAGGATAATTAGTAGTTATCCAATGTTTGGAGGTTCGTTAAAACATATTGTTTTTGAGCAAAAGAGAGCGGTACGGAAAAGGAAAAGAAAAATGTATACAACAGATTTGTTTAATTTTCGATTTGTTGATCGCGACGAGTCGCGGAATAAGTTTAATCATTTTTTTGCAAATTCAGATGGAAATGTTTTATGGGTAAAAGGAAATAGAGGATTAGGAAAAACGACTTTTATAAAGTTCATGCTAGAGGAACATCCCCAGTATACTCTGTGTGATTTTGATGTTCCGAAGGACAGCGATTCGATTGAAATAATTTCTGACTTTATAAAACAATTAGAACAGAAATGCGATTTTAGTTTCGTTGAAGAAACACAAAAATGTTATAAAGAGTTTTATAGTAATACATACAAGGTAATCTCAAAAATTACAACTGCCTTATTTCCCAAGATAAACAATATCATAGAAGCGGTATTAAGTACTGGCTATTATGTGATTACAAAATCGGATGATAAAAAAGAATCCATTGATATTGTTTATCATTTTATTTCTCTGATTTTATCCCAAAAGAAGCTATGTATCTGTATTGATAACTTATCTCGCTGTAATATGGATACCCTGCATTTTTTCTTTAAGCTTATTAAAAATTTTTTGTCTGAAGAAAATTTCAGAGCCTGTATTGTAACAACTACTGAAGATTTAAAACCAGATATAAAAAATGAAATATTTCACTTTCTTCCATTTACGGATATAGAAATTAGACGCTTTGAAAAATATGAGTATTTTTTTCAGATCTTAGAACCCATATTCTATCTCGGAAATTTTAAAGAGGAAGATTTTGAATATATTTTTTTGAAATGCGAAGGAAGCCCCAAAAAGCTCTCTACTATTATCAGTAAACTATTGGAAAATCAGGGGATTTCTCTATACAAAAATCAGAAAGCGATTATCAATAAAGCAACATTATTTTCTATCCTGCAATCAGAGACTATAAAATTTAAAGATTCTGATTTTTCCTCACCTCAAAAGTGGATTATTTTCTCGTTTATATGTATAGGCGAGAAGATACCGATGAAATATTTGAGAGATTTGGCGCTTTATATTGCGGATAAGTTTTTGGTTTATATCACATACGATATTCATCTGTTCCATCTAGAGTTTCTTAATCTGATAGAAAATCGAATTTTGCAGTATGACGACAAAAATGATTTGGTAGATACTTGCCATGATGAAGATTTTTTTGAGCTAGAGGATATATTCCGTACCTCTCCTATATCGGGAATGTTTTCAAGTCGGACAGCCGAGTTTTTTACTATGCATAAAGAGTATATTAATTATGAAAAGATAATCTGTAAAAATGCAATGTACGCCAATCATGCAGATTGGGAGAGGATGAATTTTAGATATGGTAAAAAATTATTCAGACAAAAACAATATCAAGATGCCCAACAAATTTTTAGCCGATTAGCGAATAGCTTTCATAAAATGAGCCCGGTACAGGTATTCGTAATTGGGATAAATTCATATGAAACAGGAAATTTTAAACTTGCAATTACACAATTTCTATATTTACAACCAGAATCTTTAAGGTTTAAAAAATTAAAATACGCTTATCACTATTATTTGGCCAAAAGTTATAACAATATCGGAAATGTTTCCGAAGCCGTCCGTATTCTTGAGGCTATGATTGGAGAACTGCCAGAAAAAGGACGAGAATATTTAACTGTTTCGAACCTTTTGCAGATGTATTATCTTGAAATACCAGAAAAGATAGAGGACGCAAAAAGAATATTTGAAAATATTTTAAATAATTATCAAAAAACTTTTCCCGAAATATGGGCCAACACAATGCGCGGATGCCAGAATTTTAAAAAGGGCAGAGATGCACTAGATATTTTGAATAGCGCAGAGAAATTATTATCAGATGATTTAGAGAAAGCTTTTTTGATAAATACCCGCGGGTTTGTTTTCGTAAAATCAAATCAATTGGAGAAGGGTCAAGAGTGCTTTCAGATGGCAAGTAAAAGAATTAAGCAACTCAAAAAACATGAATATACATATGCGGCGAATAACCTGGCAGTTTGTCAGATGTTGAACTGCAAATTTGGAGTGGCTAGAGAGATCTTATTGGAAGCGCTTTTTTGGAATAGAACCGTATACGGCGAATTAGTTATTCAAACACATTTGATGATTTGTTCCGAATATCTCAATTATACGGAGGATACGGATTACTATTATAAAGTTCTAGAAAAATATATGGAGGATAATCCTCCTGTTGATTACACAATAAACAGAAAAATATATATGAATTTGGCAATTATTGATCATATAAGAGAAAATCGTATCGCAGAAGATGCACATCTAAGAAATGCTGAGAAATATGTAAAAGATACTTCTTCTGAATGGCTCTACCATATATTGCGAGATGATTTTGAATATCATCCTTTTGATACTCCCTCGTATCGAACGCCTAAATTTGAACCATGATTTCTTATTTATGCACATGATTAGAGAGTAAATTCCCCCAATATATATGGAAGGTTCTATAAAAACAGGGGAGGGAGCAGGCATAATCCTGGGTTTGTAGCCAGTTTAGCTAGTTAGCTCAAGAAAATGTCCGCACCTCCCCAGTGTTGTTAGCATGAAAGGATCAGACGCCTATTGACGGATTCAACAAACATTTTTGTGACATCTTTAAAATTCAGTCCCTTTTTTTGAGCGATAAATCCTATTTCGCTTGTACTGCTGAAGCGGGGGGCAGAGTTGATCTCGATAAAATAAAATTTTTCTGAGGAGAGGTTTATCCGATAATCTATACGGCAAATATCTCTGGCTCCTAACAATGCTGCTATTTTCTCTGATTGTCTGCGGATCGCGTCAATAAGCTTCTGTGTCAAAAATTCATTATTATAATATAACGTTCTCGATTTGTTATGTTTTTCTTTTAGGCCATAAACGGCAAAGGGAGAAGGATCAAAAAGTTCAGCTCCAACAATATCATTTATACAATAACTGGAAGGATTGCCAATCAAGTAATTCGTTATATCTAATCCTGAAACATATTCTTCAATTATAATTTCATGAAACTCCTCTAATAATTTCTCTGCAAATTGTAAAACATCCTTTGGATTGTGGCACACATTTTCTGATGAAATTCCCAGTGACGAACCTTCACAATTTGGTTTTACAAACAAAGGATACTGCCAGTCTTTTATGTATTTTTCCTTTAAAGGCAATTGGCGATTTGCTATGCACGATTTAGGCATAAGGATATCAAGGGAATTTAGAGCCTGCTTACAAAAATGTTTATTATTCATCAAGACACTTGAAAATGTATCAGAGCCGCTATAGGGAGCGCCCAATATTTCTAATAAAAGAGGGGCCTGTGCCCGGCTGTAATTCTGATCCATCCCATCAGTAAAATTCAGAAAAATATGATGATCAAATCTTTCTTTTTTATCTACGGCGCAGACAAGTTCTGGTATTCCTCCGAAGTATTTACAAGCATATCCTTGAGAAGTAACGGCATTTATTATCTCTTGGATATTTCGGCTGGTGGGATGGTCGTTGTACATACTCTCATCTGGAGAATAATCTTTTAAATTTTCGCGATAATCACATAGCAGTAAATAGTTCAATTATCAAACACTCCTTTACAAAATATGACAGTACGCCAAAATAAATTAAGTGATTTGAAAGCCTCCAAAGTACGAGCTCCTGTCGGTTAGGTGATAAGAAATCATCGAATATCTCTCAGATGCTGGATAACTACTAATTATCCTCCATTCTAGCAACCTCTGTCTAATTTTCCCATTT
>JAUNJJ010000206.1 GCA_030533325.1 Oscillospiraceae bacterium | reverse complement strand
AGCCAGAGGATGATATACTCTGGCCAGACGTGAATTTAAGAAATTGGCTGATTTATAAATAAAAGGTGAAAATATGTTAGTAGATAAAATTTCATTAAAAAATTTCAGAAAATATGAAAATTTTGAGATTGATTTTAAAGAAAAATTAACTGTAATTGTTGGTAAAAATCAAAGTGGTAAAACAACAATACTTGATGCAGTTGCTGTTGCACTAAGCAGTTATATTTCAGCAGTATACCCGTATAATAAAAAAACAGCAGTTAATGATAAAACAATAATTAGACATGCAGAAAATCGCACTACTGATATAATTGAAGATTATCCTTGTTTTCCACTTGAAGTTTATTCAGAAGGGACTATTTCTTCTGTTAAATATGGAAAAGAAGATAGTATGCTGATGGCTGAATCATTTGATCAAATCATTCAAAACGTATCACAGGTTGGAACTGACATATACAGGCAGTTAAAAACCTTTTCTTTTGAAGGAGTATTACCTGTTATTGTATATTACAGCATTAATAGAAAAAGAAAAAATTATGTTAATGATAAAAATGAGACATTACCACCTTCAAGAATCAATGGATATACCGATTGCTTATATGCTGTTTTAGAATCAAATGAAATGATTGAGTGGATAAAAAAGCTTACGTATGTTGAGCTTCAAAGAGGGGAAAAAGTAGCGACATTACAGGCTGTTTTAGATATACTGATAAAAGCAGTGAAATGTTTATATTCAATAGATGATAGCCAGAAAATCATAGCACACTATAATGTGGAAAATGATTCTATTTGTTTTTACTTTCCTGAGCGGAACCCAGCAATTATAATTTTGGATTTAGAAAGTGATGGTTTTAAATCTGTAATATACTTAGTGCTGGATATCGCATATCGTATGGCAACACTTAATCCACAGCTCGGCGAAAAAGTAATAGAAGAAACAGATGGCATAGTCCTCATTGACGAAATTGATCTTCACCTTCACCCTGAATGGCAACAGAAAATTCTCGGTGTTCTCACAGAAGTTTTTCCAAAAGTACAGTTCATTGTTACTACACATGCACCAGCTGTAATTAATTCAGTTAAGAGCGAAAGTCTTATCATACTTGAAGATGACATAGCTCGTGAACCATATGGTGAAGTATATGGAAAAGACGTCAATACGATAATAAGCGGTATTATGGGTGTCAGCGAGAGACCTGAAGCCGTAAAAGTTTTGTTTAAAGATTTTTACAAGGCAATTGATGATAACAATCTTCAGAAAGCAACGGAAATACTTTCTGTTATAGAAAAAGAAATCGGAAATGATGATACTGAACTTGCCGGATGCAGAGTGAAATTATCTTTATTAAAGTTTGCAGGAGGTTCTGATGATAAAAATAAATAAATTGTCAGCACCTGACGGTTTAAAGGAATTATATGATAAATGCAAGGAAGAAAAGCTTTCACCTGATGAGTCCTATAAAAAATTAGGCAATCCATTAAAACAGGAAGTTATTGATAATCTAATGGCTGAGCAGGGTCATATTTGTGCTTATTGCATGAGAAGAATTCCGGATGAAAGGGAACTGCCGGACGATACACCTGATGTTTCAATTGAACATATAATTCCGAGAAACCCAATTAAGTTTATTGATGTAAATCAGGGCCTTGATTACAATAATATGGTTGCGGTATGTTCCGGAAATCGAGGGAAAAAGAAAACCCGAAAACCACGTGATCTGACATGCGATGCCAAAAGAGGCAGAAAAGATATTACAATAAATCCGCTTGATAGTGATAAAATAGCTTTAATTAAGTATAGAGAAGACGGTAGTATTTTTTCTGATGATACTGCAATTAACGATGACCTGGATATTAGTCTCAATTTGAATTGCAGTTCGGATTTAGTAAAACTTCCGGAGACCAGAAAAAATGTATTGACAGAATTCCAGTCAGCACTTTTTAGTATGAGCAGTATGGACACAATAAAAAACAATTGTGAGAGGTATCTCGATTTATATCTAAATGAATCAGATCCTAAAACACCATATAGCGGAATAATAATCTGGTGGCTTCAGGAATACATAAAAAAATTAACAAAGGTATAGGATTATGGCAGAGTTAAATCTTAAACAAATAACAGACAAACTAAATGAAGAATTTACTTCAGAAGAACGCAGACTGATATTCTGGTACGATGACAATGCGGAGTTTTCTGAAGAAATTGATAATATAGAGCTTATTAATGCAAAAGTACTCAGACTCGAAAAGGATAATCAGCTTTACATAAAATATTTCCTTGAGGTTGAGGATAAGGAAACAAGCTACCTTGTGTATGCTCCTTTTCCTAAACCTGATATAAGAGAAAATCACCTGGCAGATACAATTCATTATTCAAGGGAATTTTTCGTTGACAGAGCATCGCTTATATGTGCCGACCTGAATATTGCCGATGAATACAAGCCAATTATCCAGAAGTACGTTAAGTTCTTTGCTGCTCAGGAGAGACTTCAGAGGTTTTATGCTATTGATGTATCTGAGCATGACAGACTTTCTATTGAAACCACTCTTATCAGTTTGCCGGGATTACAGGCAGGGAGACAGTAGTTGACGTAAACATGGATATGAAAATAGAATTTACACCTAAAACATTATGATTTTATAAAGGAGTTTCCAGTGGGTATATTTGATATTTTTAAAAAGAAAACCAAAAATGAGAATAAAAAAGATTACGCCAGAGAAATTGCAGACATTATTGGATGCGATTATATTGAAATATCAGGTGATTATAAAAAGGAACAAATTTTAGATTTATATATAAGTGAATTAAAAAAAGGGCAGGAGGAAGGATTTACACCTGTTATAGTCGCTGCCGGCTCAACACTGGAGGAAATAATAGAATTAAATTCAGAAGAGTATCGTACATTTGAAGAATACATGACAGAAATACTTAACCACTCATTTGAGAACGGTCCTGATATACTGGATGAACGGCTCAGGGAATTAGAAAAGGACATGGCTGAAGCTGATGGTTACGATATTTATGGTGAATATTCCGGAAAGTTAAATCCTTGTAAGTGCTTTTTATCTATCGGCAAGTCTGATCTGAACAGTGATGAAACCCTTGTATTATTCAGAATCCCAGTAAAGGAGCCATGGAAAGTATTCGCATGGATACCGTTTGGTGGATGGAATGAATGTCCTGATCAAGTTGATATGATAGCTGTATGCAAATACTGGTATGAAAAATTCGGAGCTGTTCCGGCAGTTGTAAAAAGTGATATTCTTGAGATGTATGTTCTGGGTCCGGTGAATGATATTGATACAGCCTTTGATATTGCGAAAGAACAATATGGATTTTGCAATGATATTGTAGATCAGGGAACAGGTACTATAAAGAGTCTGGCAGAAACGTTGGTTGGCTCAAACGTATGGTATTTCTGGTGGGACTGATTATTTAAGGAAATGAATTAAGGGAAAAATACATGAAAGCATCAGAGTTATTTAAGAAAAGACCGGAAAAATGGGGACTACGTGGGGATCCATATTTCTGGGATTATTTAGAGAAGAATTTTGAAAAGTACGAATGTCCGATGAGACCAGAGGTTATTGAAGAAATAATAAAATCAGAATACCGGATTAAATGCGGCGAAGAACTCACGCCGGAATCTATGCCATTTGTAAGCGAATATGCAGCAGGTGGCATGAGCAGTGGAAAACTAAGCGGAGAATTCTGGCTTGATATCGCCATTCCGTTGATAAAAAAGAGAAATAGCGAGTTGTAATCAAAGCTTTCTTTTTATGAAATGATATAATAAGCGTTAACAATAACTGCAGTCGATGCAGTTGC
>JAUNJJ010000070.1:7518-20778 GCA_030533325.1 Oscillospiraceae bacterium | reverse complement strand
TGGCAGGATACGGAAAAGTGGCACTATCAGCTATGATTCCGGTGCTGTCACATATGAAATATGAAACATACAATCTTCCTACGGCAATTGTTTCAAATACACTTGATTATGGAAAATTCGATATTCTTGATACAACAGAATATATGAAAAATACATTAAGTGTATGGGAAGAGCTGGGGTTTAGGTTTGATGCGATATCAACAGGATTTATCGTATCAAAAGAACAGACGGAGCTTATTACGGAGTTTTGTAAGGAGAAATCAGGTCGTGGTGCCATTATATTTACAGATCCGATTATGGGAGATGACGGTAAACTATATAATGGCATAACAGAGGACACTGTTTCACTTATGAGAGAACTGATTTCAGTTGCTGATTATATCATACCAAATTATACAGAAGCAGCATATCTGGCGAACGTTGCATATAAAGAAGAAGGAACATCAGAAGAAGAGCTTCATGCTATTATTGATGTACTGAGAGATATGGGAGCAAAGTCAGTTGTAATAACCAGTGCAAAGGTAAAGGGTTCCGATTCAAAAAGTGTTGTCGGTTATGATCACAAGGAAAAGTCTTTCTTCAGGATTGATTTTAATGAAATACCGGTAAGATTTCCGGGAACCGGTGATATCTTTTCTGCTGTTTTCATTGGAAAGATTATGGATGGAAAGAATTTATGTGAAGCTACAAAACAGGCAATGCAGACAGTCAGCAATATGATATCTATGAATTGTGAAAATGCAGATAAATACAAGGGAATTCCTATAGAAACATGCCTGGAGGTTATTAAAGAGTGAACAGACCAAAAATTAAAATTACCCTGATAGATCAAAAAGGAAAAATGGGATGCCACAGAGGACATAAGGTTGGCGATACCTTTGATTTTGATACGGAGAGAGGGAAACTCTGTCCTATGGCAATGCATGTGGCATTTCCATATATAGATATTCTGAGATATGGCGGGGAAATACCGAATCAGGAAAAAGGAACTGCAGTATTTGCCTGCCCTGATGTGGATACACTGAATGTTTTTAAGATTGAACGAGTAGAAGAGTAATTATTTTTATGTGAGAGGAGAAAAAATCATGAAAAAAAAGTACTATCACGAATATGAAGATTATGAGAATGGAAAAACAGCGGAGACAATGGTGGGTGAGATACTTGCGGATCCGGAGTTTCAGAATATCGATGAACTGATCATCGGTGACTGGGGCGGTGCTTATGAAGAAAGTTGTCAGGCTGTACTCGATGGTATTGCCGATAATGCTGACAGGTTCTCACATATAACCAGTCTCTTTGTAGGTGACATGGATTATGAGGAGTGCGAGATATCCTGGATTATACAGGGTGATTACAGCAGGATCTGGGAGGCTATGCCGCAGCTTAAGGAGATCACTGTCAAGGGCAGCACAGATCTGAAACTCGGAAAGATAAAGCACAGCAACCTTGAGTCACTTACAATTATATGCGGCGGTCTTGGCTCTGACGTTATTAAGGAGATCGAAGAAGCGGAGCTTCCTGAACTTAAGAAACTACTTCTGTATATAGGAAGCGATAACTACGGATTTGACGGAGACGCAGATACTGTAAGAAGCCTTCTCGCAAATTCGGATTTTCCGAAACTTGAATACCTCGGAATTGCGGACAGTGAGATTCAGGATGAGCTTACAGCTGTTGTGCTTGACTGCAAATATATTGACAGGATAACAACACTTGATCTTTCATGCGGAACTATAACGGACAAGGGCGGCGAACTTCTTCTCGGAAAACTTCCTGAGCTTAAGAATCTAAAGAAACTTGACCTGTCATACAATTATCTTTCAGATGAGATGAAAGATAAGCTTACTGCTGCTGCACCGGCTGTTGAGATGGACCTTTCTGATTCTCAGGAGGCAGATGAGTGGGACGGAGAGTTATGGTTCAATGCAATGGTGACAGAATAATTCTGCTTGGAAACAAAGGGAAAAGAAAATCATATTTTGAAAAAGCTGTTTCAGAAAGCGGGTTAGAATATAAATTTTACAGTCACGAAGAGCTTGATATTCTTCGGAAAAATGAAGATCTGTCATCGGTTATACTGAAGACCGATCCGCCTGTGACAGACAGTGTAAGGATAGATGATCTGAAAAATTTTACCAGCAGGTATATGAAAATGCTTGGTACGGTTTCACAGCTGCCTGTGCTTGAACATTTTAATTCACCGGATTCTGTTGCTGCACTTCTTGACAAGAAAAAATGCAAGCAGCGGCTTATTAATGAAAATATCCCTGTTACTCACATGTATGACAGGGAGTTTTCATGTACTGATGAGCTGCTTGATTTTATGGCTGAAAACCGTATTCCGCAGATATTCGTAAAGCCACTCACAGGATCGGGTGCAGCCGGTGTGACCGCAGTGAGGTTTTCACCGTCAGGAAACAGACTGATAGCATATTCCTGTGCTGCTGTTGATAACGGCACGCCTGTGAACACAAAGAAACTGACCAGGTATGAAAACAAAGAAGCAAAAAAACTTCTTGATGTGCTGCTTTTGTTACCATGCATTACAGAAAAATGGCATGCCAAATCCCGCTGTAACGGATACAGCTATGATCTTCGTGTAGTTATGCAGGACGGAAATGCTGACTATATTCTTCCGCGTCTCTCAAAAGGTCCTGTCACGAATCTTCATCTGAATAATCACGCAGAATACTATGAAAATCTCGGTCTTGAAGAAGCCCTTACTGAGGAGATTACTGATATATGCAGGAGAGCAGCTTGCTGTTTTCCGGGACTCAGAAGTGCGGGGATAGACGTGCTTATCGAAAGAGGCAGACCTTATATCATAGAAATGAACGGACAGGGAGACCTTATATATCAGGATATTTACAATGAGAATATTATATACAGAAGTCAGGTTGAAATAATGAAAAAAATATTTAAGGAAAAGGAGAAAAGATATGAGTGAAATACCATTTTCAGCTTTCAGAACAAAAATGAATCAGAAGGAAAGCTCTGTGGATATGTCAAAGATTGTTGGTAGTCATGATATATTATTTATCTGTCTGGACACACTGAGATATGATGCTGCAGCTGAGGAGGAAAGGAATGGAGGGACGCCGGTTCTGAACCGGTACGGAGCATGGGAAAAACGTCAGGCTCCGGGTAATTTTACATACCCGTCCCACCATGCGATATTTGCCGGATTTCTTCCGATGAAGGATGAGGCAAAAAGTATTGCAGAGAGTGAACCTTTGTTTATGGCAAAGGGAATTAACAGAAATCTGCCGCCGAATATATATGAATTTTCAGGTGGAAGTATCCCGAAGGGATTAAGTCAGGACGGTTATGACACATGGTGTGTGGGCGGTGTGACGTTTTTCGATAAGCGTTCAGATATAGGTAAAGTGTTTCCGTCGATGTTCGAAAAAAGCTGGTGGAATCCGTCTTTTGCATGTCCTGTAAAGGAAAGCATAAAGAATCAGGTAGACTTTATCATAAACAGACTGGATAAGGATGCTGATGAGAGAAAAATCTTCATGTATCTGAATGTCTCTGCTATACATTATCCGAATAATTTTTATATTGAAGGCGAAAAAAACGACTGCCTTGAATCACACAGAGCAGCACTCAGATACACTGACGAACACCTCGGAAGACTGTTCGATGCATGGAAGGAAAAGAGAGGAGATACATTTGTGGTATGTTTCTCGGATCACGGCACATGCTATGGTGAGGATGGTTATTCATTTCATGCGGTAAATCATCCTGCAGTAAATACCGTTCCGTACAAGCATTTTTTCCTGTAACATTATGAACAGATATATTCAGTATATGTACAGCTATCCGCACAAGACGGCATACAGGGAGCTTGAGAACATAAGTTTCAGGGACTATGTGCATACACTTTCCGGAGCGGGGCACAGTCTGTATCTGCACATTCCGTTCTGTGATAGCAAATGCGGTTACTGCAATCTTTTTTCAGTGACCGGTCTTACAGATGATTTTTTTGAAAAATATACTTCTGCAGTAATAAGGCAGATAAAGCAGTTCGGTGAGATTATTCCTGATGATACTGTTTTTGATGATATTACTGTCGGAGGGGGGACGCCCCTGCTTATGACTGAGCATTTTCTTGGTCAGATCTTCGAAAATATTTTCAGGCATCTTCCGGTGAAAAAAGACTGCAGCATAGTTATTGAGACAGCACCGGAGCAGACTACGGAAGAAAAAGTGCAGTTTCTGAAAAGTCTGGGCGTTACCAGAGTGAGTATGGGGATACAGAGCTTTGATGACAGTGAACTGAAATGGCTCCGGAGATATCATTCCTCTGAAAGTGCATTAAGAGCAGCGTCAGTTCTCAACAGTGCCGGATTCAAATGTTTAAACTTTGATTTTATCTACGGACTTCCTTCACAGACAGAAAAAAGTTTTCTTTCATCTCTCAGTAAGGCACTTGAGTTTTCACCTGATGAGATATTTCTTTATCCGCTTTACATAAAACACGGAGTAAAGCTTATGAATGAGAAAAATGTACCTGATCCGGAGCATACTTTCAGACTGTATGAATGCGGAAGGAGATTCCTGAATGATAATGGATTTTTTCAGAGTTCAATGAGAAGATTCACAAAGGAGAAAAATACTTCATTTTCGGAGTGTGGATTGAAGAGTTCGCTTTCACTTGGATGCGGCGGAAGAAGTTACCTCGGAAATCTTCACACATGTACGCCCTACAGAACTGACAGATGTTCGGCGATGGCTGAACTTGAGAGCTTTATCAGTACGGAGGATCATATGAAAATAAATCACGGTATTATTCTTGATGATGATGAGCTTAGAAGAAGATATGCGATAAGACACGCATTTATCATTCCGGGAATAAGTACTGATGTTTACCGGGAAAGATTTAAAAGAAAATTTACAGATGATTTTCCGGTGTTTAAAAAATGGATACAGGAAGGATATTTTTCTGAAAAGGACGGTATGATTGCTTTAACTGAAACCGGTATGGGACTTTCTGATATGCTGGGACCTGAGCTTATTTCGGAAAAAATAAAAAACAGAATGCTTGAGTGGGAAATAAAAAATGGATAGAAAAACGGTAGTGTACAGAGGAAGCTTAAAAAGCTGCAATTACAGATGTTCATACTGTCCGTTCTCCAAACACCGTACACTGAAGGGTGAAACAGAAAAAGACAGGGAGGCACTGCTCAGATTCTGCCGTAGTATTAAAGAGAGAGCAGAGTCTGAAAACATAGGTGCTGTTTTTATTACACCTTACGGAGAAGCGGCAATATATGAGTATTACTGGGATGCAATGGCCGGACTTTCGCAGACTGCATTTATTGAGCATGTTGGAATACAGACCAATCTGAGTTTTGATGTACTTCATATGACAGGAAGGTTTGAAAGAGCCGGAGGCCGAAAAGAAAAGCTGAGATTATGGGCTACCTTTCATCCGGAGATGACTGCTGCGGAGGACTTTGCTGAAAAATGCAGGAAACTTACTGATATGGGTGTCTCTGTCTGTGCGGGTGCAGTAGGTGTTCCTGAAAATATCAGACTGATAAAAAACCTCAGAGTGCTTCTGCCTCCTGAGGTATATCTGTGGATTAATAAAATGGACGGACTCGGACGCAGTTATACAAGGGAAGAAATCAATGCTTTTCTTTCTGCTGATCCGTTTTTTGAAAATGAGCTGAAACTGCATGCAGCTGATCCTGCTGTGTGCGCCGGAAGATGTTTTGTTGAATCAGATGGAAAGATGCATACATGCAATATAAGCAGAACGAAGCCTGCAAACTGGTACGATTCTGATCCGGAAGAAATCTGGTCGCCTCTGTGCACAAGAAAAATCTGCAGCTGTTATCTTGCATACGGAGGAAGAGCTGACTTTGAAAATCTGTTCGGCAGTTACCCTGTTTTCAGACATCCGTTCAGGGCAAAGGCTGTTTTCTGTGACATAGACGGAACGATAATCAGAACCGGTCAGAAGGGACTTTCTGAAAGGAACCGTGCCGTTCTTCAGGCTGTATCGCAGATGTGTCCGGTTTTTTTCGTGACATCGCTCCCGTATGAAAAAGCTGTGTCTGTACTGAAGAATGATACTGATATATTCAGCGGCGGAGCATGTGCGTCAGGCGGATATATTTTTATAAAAGATAACGGGAATATAACTGAAAAAGTGTTTCCGGTAGAAGGAATCTCGTCTTCGGCTATCAGGAGAATATCTGAAGAGAATCGTGCAGAAGTGAAAATCTTCAGATATAAAAATGAGATTTATAAAGTTATTCTTTACAGGAAACGAGGGGCTGACTGGAGCACTGAAGAAACAGAACAGATATCTGATATGATTTCAGGAAAGGTGAGGGTATTTGCCGAGAAGAACTGTCTTCAGATCGTCTCAGACCAGGCTGATAAAGGAAATGCGGTAAGAGAGATATGCATGCATACCGGAATTTCACCGGAATATACTGTGGCATTAGGGAATGATACTGAGGATCTTGCGATGAAAGAAGTCTGCGGTTTTTATAAGGAAATTAAATTATGACTAAGAAGCTTACTGAGATGTCTGTGCTTACTGCAATCGCTCTGATAATTTTTACTATCGAATCCCATATCCCGAATCTTTCTCCGATACCGGAAATGAAACTTGGTCTGGCAAATATAGTAACGGTATATGCCGTATACAGATTCAGTCCGTCGGAAACAGCCCTTATAGTTACTGCAAGAATAATACTCGGCTCAGTATTTACCGGAAATGTTTCAGTAATGCTTTACAGTATGTCAGGTGCAGTACTGTGTCTTGCGGGAATGATACTGATAAAGAAGATTATTCCTGAAAAATACATGTATCTGAGCAGTATAGCAGGAGCAGTTCTGCACAATACCGGCCAGCTGATTGCCGCTGTCTTCATTATGCATACAACAGCAGTTATTGCGTATTATCCTTTTCTTATTATTACAGGGTGCATATCAGGTCTGTTCACCGGTTTGTGTGCACAGTATGTTGTTTTACGGGTGAAGAGGTAGTGCGGGAGTTGTTTTCTGCTGCAGGTTTATATCAATACACAAAAACAGCTGACAGTCGTTAAGTGACTGCCAGCTGTTTTTTGTGTATTTTTCTATAAGTGTAACTGTTTGAACTATTGATTTTATGGGAGATTGTAACACTGCGTTAAATCTTCCTTTAACTCATTGCTCCTGAACAGTTACATTACATATTATTTTATGACTTTTTCAATCTGACATTCATGCTTTTTTCTTTCCTTATCATAATTAATCCCAACAAGCAGTATTTCTCCGCTGAATGCCTTGAGTTTATCGGTATAATTCCTGTCTTTTATCTGACTAATCGCACCTTCGGCAGATTTATTGTATTTAAGCTCGGCAACAATAGCTGGGACATCAACACCTTTGCGTGGGATGAACGCCAGATCAGCAAAACCTTCTCCGGAAGGGAATTCTCTGATAATTTCATACTGTTTTCTTGCTGAATAATATGCAAGTGCAAGCGTTACAGAAAGCGACAGCTCATTGTTGTATGCTATTATCGAAGAATTCTGTCGATGAACCTCTTCGATTATTTCAGCCACTTTCTTTTCATCGCAGTTTAACGTAGCAGTCAGAAGGTCATCAGATTTGCGAACCGAATTCATAACTTCTTCCCAGCCACCGTCTTTAATGCAGTTTATAAATTCCTGTCCAACTTCCTTATTTGGTATCCACGCTTTACTGGTTGTATTGTCATAAGTAAGATAACCAAGATGAATAAGCAGGGTAATAACATCATCAGCAGAGCTGAACGTTGTCATGTCATTCTGAAAAGTTCCTGTATCAACCGGTATTCTTTCACCGGATATCATTCTTATAACAGAATCGCGCAATCCATCCATATCAAGCTGTATAAATACCTTCAGTGCTTCAAATGTCTCGGTTTTTGTCCAGTAATTGCTGAATTTTTTTCTGCTGCAGGCAAGAACTACTGACTGAGGATTGTACATTGGATTACCATCAATCTGATATCCGTTATACCATTCTTTCATCTCGTCGAATGAAAGAGAGTATTTTCTGCAAAGTGCTTCAGTTTCATCCTCGGTAAATCCCATGAATTCAGAATAAGGAGCCGCGTCATTGATAGAAAACTCATGATACATATTCAGAGCTGAATGCTCTCCGTATTTCTTAACCGGGAAAATACCGGTTGCATAATCAAGTGCAACATACTCTTTTTCTTTAAGCAGATTACGAAGGAAATCAAGGTAATATTGCTGACCTTCAGTATCATTTTTGAAAACTCTGAATACACAGTCCCATTCATCTATGATGAATACAAAGGGCACTCTGTTTTCAGCATAAATTTCTTTGAGCATTTCCTGAAGTGTAAAGTCCTCAGGGAAATCCATGTTTCTGTATTCTTTAAGGAGGTCGCGCTTCAGAGATTTTATAAGTTTATTCGTCATTTCCTTACCGCCGGAAGCGTCTTCCGTAAAATCTCTGACATCGAATTTAATAACATTATATTTATTTAAATGTTTTTCAAAGTCTTCTGTTTTTGAAACCGCAAGATTTTTAAACAAATCTGCTGAATCACAGCCTCTGCTGTAATATGCAGCAAGCATATTGGCAGCCATTGATTTTCCGAATCGTCTCGGTCTGCTTATACAAATGTGACGTTCATCAGTCCTCAGTACAGAATTGGTTAGTTCAATCATCATTGACTTATCAACATATATTTTTGAGTTGACGGACATTTCAAATAAATCATTCCCGGGATTAAGGTAGATACCCATACATACACCACCGTTCCAAAAGGTTAATTGTTAAATAGATTATACCACAAATATTTATTAATTTCAATTGTAACTGTCCAGGACTTTGAAAAATCCTGAAGTAAAAAAATAAGTTTTCAACAGGGATTTTAGTTTTCCAATTAAGAACGTTGATAATTTTCTGTGCACTTCCTGTCACTCCCATTGAGAAGCCTGTTATCAGCAACGATAAAGAAAAAATGTTACCAACTGCACCGAGGGCATTATCGCCTAAGGCTCTCCCAACGATAGCGGTATCAGCTATCGAGTATATCTGCTGAAGAAGATTAGTCAGGAGCATTGGAAAGAAGAAACCGAGCAGTTTTACTGATACTTTTCCGTTAGTTAAGTCATTTGTATCACATCTGCAAATAACAGATTAGCCTTGAGCAAAACTCATAAGCCACGTAAATACGTTCTTGCGATAAGGATACTCGACAGACAGTCAGAACGTATCATAAAGTTTACGAGAAAAATAGGCAAAGGACTTGTCACTGCTGATCGTGACAAATCCTTTGCTTTTTTATTTCCGTTCCGACCGCCTGTGATCTCTGTACTCCTTAGGCGTCATTCCATAGAGTGCCTTGAATTTTCGGCAAAAATATCCCACATTTTCAAAGCCTGCTGTCTGAGCGATAACGGAAACGCTGTTTTCGGTTTCCGAAAGAAGCTTGGCGGCACGCTTCAAACGATATTCCAGAACATAATTTATGGGCGATGTATGCAGATAGCTTTTAAAAATATTCAGCACACTGCTTTTGCTTATGGAAACAGTTCTTGCAATGTCCTCCAAGGTTATGCGACGATAATAGTTTTTGTGGATATACTGCATCATTATTTGCAGCTGTGCTTGTGCCTGCGCGGAGGTTTTGGCGGTGTTTTGAGTATCGTTACGGCTTATACTTTCGTAAATTTGCCCCCACAGCTTCATAATAAGCTGGGTTGTTTGCAGTTCGGATATGCTTTCCGATTCTTGGATCGCAAACACATTTCGTATCGTATCAAGCATCTCACACTGTTTTTCATCTGTCGGCGTTATTATTAGGCATTCAACCGAGGACAAAAGCACGGGCTTTATATATTTGCGGTAGATCAGACTGTTTTCTGCAGCGATCAGAATTGGGGAAAAGACCATGTTGGGAATAATTGCACTTGCACTGCTCTCGAACCGATGAATCACCTGAGTGTTTATGAAAATAGCTTCACCAGCTTTGAGCACATATCTGCTGCTGCCCACAAGAAAATCTGCCGTCCCCTTTTCTGCAAGCACAAGCTCAACCTCGGGGTGCCAGTGCCAGTCAATACAGTGCAGGTCAAAGAGCCATATATCCTCATAATAATAGCGGAAGGGATATTCCTCACTTCCGTGGCTTATGGTTTCACGAAGAGTTTCGTCGGTGATGATCTTTGCGTAGCCATCGTTTAGCTTCTTCAAGCTTATCCTTCCTTTTTTGTGATATAGTACAATAAAAATGTGATATTGTACATTGAAATATGTCGTATATTATGATATGATACAATTATAACAAAAAGCGAAAGGAACGTCAAGATGAATTACAGAAAAACTCTTATTGCCTGTTATCTTGGTTTTGTTACACAGGCTATTACAGCAAACTTTGCACCGCTGCTGTTTTTAACATTCCACAATGTTTACAATATTCCTCTCGGAAAAATTGCACTGATATCCTCCGTGTTCTTTATCACCCAGCTTATTGTGGATATTCTCTGTGCAAAGTTTGCGGACAGAATAGGCTATCGAAGATGCGTTGTCGGTTCTCAGCTGTTTTCGGCAGCAGGACTTCTGGGACTTGCTTTTCTTCCTCAGATAATGCCCGACCCGTTTATGGGAATAATTATCAGCACAATAGTGTATGCGGTGGGCAGCGGTCTTACCGAGGTGCTTGTCAGTCCTATCGTTGAAGCCTGTCCCTTTGAGCATAAGGAGGCGGCAATGAGCCTGCTCCATTCCTTTTACTGCTGGGGTTCGGTGGGTGTTATCCTGCTTTCAACAGTATTTTTCTCGTTATTCGGTATAGAAAACTGGAAATGGCTTGCTTGTATATGGGCAATTATTCCGCTGTATAATATGTTCAATTTTATTGTCTGTCCCATCGAACACCCTACCGAGGACGGACAAGGTATGAGTATCGGAAGGCTTTTAAAAACGCCCGTGTTCATTATCTCCATACTGCTGATGATATGCGCAGGAGCATCGGAGCTTTCAATGGCACAGTGGGCATCTGCCTTTGCGGAATCTGCACTGGGTCTTTCAAAGGCTATGGGAGATATTGCAGGGCCTTGCCTGTTTGCGGTTACTATGGGAATAAGCCGTTCACTGTACGGAAAATACGGTGACAGGTTTGACCTTATTAAATTTATGATAGGCTCAGGCTTGCTTTGTCTTGTATGCTATCTTGTTGCGTCCCTGTCTGATATTCCTATGCTTGGGCTTGCAGGCTGTATAATCTGCGGATTTTCCGTTGGAATAATGTGGCCCGGAACCATAAGCATCTGTTCGGGAAAAATGCCTTCGGGCGGTACGGCAATGTTTGCCCTTCTTGCCATGGCAGGCGACCTTGGCGGTGCAATAGGTCCCGGTATAGTTGGAAACATTTCACAAAATGCGGGAGATGATATTCGCAAGGGCGTGCTTGCAGGCTGTATTTTCCCACTTGTGCTTGTTATTCTGACTTTTGTGATTTCCAAAAACGCTAATAAAAACAGGCAGGAATGAAAGATCAAGACTATTTGAACTGTATTGTTCAAAAAATATAGGAGTCAACTATAATTTTGTCAATAGAAAAATGAAAAAAATTTGAGAATTTTCAAAAAAAAATTTTCGAGCTGTGCGGTTGGATTTGATTAATTTTCATTTAAAGCTACCAGTATTTTCAGAAATATGATATAAGTATCAAATCAATCTGAAAATAAGGTAGGAAATACAAATGAATAAATCAACTTCAAATAAAAGTAAAATAGAATTTATCGCAAGAATAGTGAATCCAGATGGTCAGGTTATCTCCGTGCAAATGTATAGCTCGTTTTGTACTTGTTCCCTAATTTCTCTAAATCATCTCTTGTGAATATCAGTTTTTCAGCATCAAGGAGAAGTTCAATCACAGCCTGCTCGGCAGCACCTTCGCACAGACAAGCGATATAGGACATTATACATCCTCCTTCTGAGAACAGATAATTTTCTTTTTCAGTTTCATATATGACTCGTAATTCGGTGCGGTGCCATCAAGATAATCACTCTGGTAAACCTCGCTTTTCTTCAGATCGTTTCTCTTCAGAATAAATGAAAGATTTTCTGATGTAATACCCCCGAGGTTTCTGACTATAAAAATATTATCATTTCTCTCAAATTCGTCCAAAAGCTCTGCATAATGCGTTGAGAATATAAGCATTGCACCATTAGGATTGATTTTCTTATCCTTGTAAAAACCAATAAGTGTAGATATGATTTCATGGTTAAAATGATTTTCCAGTTCATCTATAATAACATATCCGCCTGTTTTGAAAGAGTTTATTGCAGATATAAAAATATTTATTCCCTTTATAGTACCTGATGAAAGATAGCGGTTGAGCTCAGATGTTTTGGAAAGAATTATTTCCTCTTCTTTTTTGAATTTAAGTCTTATATCAGTTTTCTTTCCTGCGACATCAACTTTGAGATATTCAATACCTGGGTCAAAAAATTCAATCAGTTCTGCAGGACAATTTTCATATACATTAAGTTCGTTTAGATTTGTATATTGAAGTGTATCTGTAAGGGTGATTTTATCATTGTTTTTTTTGTTAAATGCTACGCATATACTAACATCATCAAGAAGAAAAGCTTCATCTTTGTTTCTTACCATCTCAGGTGCAATTTGTTCAAATTCAAAAATTGTCTTTTTACTTTTTACGAATGATGAAGGTTTGGTCTTAAGGTATTCATCCTTAATCAGTAATTTTCCTTTATTTCTCGAAATCACCGTATGGAGTTGGTTAATGGTATCATTTTTAGCATAGAAATATATATCTATTACTGCTTCTTTGTCTGATGAAAGTCCGTCAAGAATTTCCGAACTGCTAATATTGTTCAGTGCTTCATTGTTGAGCATTCTGCAAAGCAGATTCAGAAGTTTAAGAATTGTTGTTTTTCCCGAAGCATTTACGCCGATAAATGAGAGAACGTTATTCTGATAATAGCTCTGACCATTGGCTGTGAAAATGCAATTCATTTCACTGGCGTTATCTTTATTTACTCTCTGTGGTGCAACAAAGTCAATATCGCAGTTACCTTTGAATAGTGGCATTCCCTTTGTACATATTTTTAAAAGTCTCATAGTGTCACATCCTTATTTACGAAAAATACGCTTTTATTATATGATTATATCACATATTTATGTGAATATCAAGGATAAAAACGTGATTGATGTTTTTATCCTTGATATTATTTCTCCGTCGTAAACAACTGCATAATAAA
>JAUNJJ010000070.1:0-7508 GCA_030533325.1 Oscillospiraceae bacterium | reverse complement strand
CCCCGGAAAACAATATTCTCATTTTCCGGAACGGTTATGAACAAAAATAAAACCGGGTTCAAACTGTTTCTTTAATTTTTTTATAAATGAACGGCCTCCGGATTTTTCAGAATTATCTGAAATGTTTTTGTATTCCGAAATTCCGTTTTCCTCCATGAGTTTACGTATCATATTTTCCTTCGATACGTTTTTGTTGTATATCTTTATATAGCTGTATCCCTGGTATTCATCTGACGGATATGTGACTATCTTCAGCCTTGAGTTTTCTCCGGTTTCGTCCAGGAGACTGCAGAGCATTTCTGTTTTTTCCGTTTTGTCTATTATCATCATGTATATGATGTTTTCCTGTTCGAGCGGTTCTCTGTTTATGTAGTTTCTCAGCGGTGATTTTCGCAGCGAGCTGTATATTGATTTTTCAGCCTCGTTTATTAGTCTGTCATACAGTATCATAAGCGTATCATCGCTGAGTACGTTTGTAAAGCAGTTCATGCCGCATTTTTCTGCTGTTTCCCTGATTCTGGTGCATGTATCGTTTGAGATAATATATGCCTTGCTGTAGGTGTTGTTTTTTATATCATAAAGAGCGGCACCGTTCATTACTATGACAGGCATATTCAGATTGACACTTCCGAGTTCGCTTATAAGTGTTGCAGGAGTCCGCATAGTCGTAAGGGTAAACTTCATTTTTTCTTCAAGCATACGGTTCAGTTCAATCTGTGTGTAATCATCAATCCTTCCGTCCGTCTTGTTCAGCAAATCATCAAACTCGGCTGCAAATAAAGTTTCTCTGTCTTTTTTCCGGATTATGCTTTCTGAATTGAGAATTCCCCCTATAGCTATTCCGGAAAATGTTTCAAAGAAGCGGTTAGCAACAAAAATAAAAGGATTTGCGTCACTGATATGTATAACCGCTATCGAAAGGAATACAACACATGAGAAATATGAAGCATTTTTCTTTTTCATCAGAACGGTAGTATAAAGTACCGGAATTATCATTAATGATGTGAAAATATATCCCGCAGGACTGTTGTATATCCTGAGTACATATATCTCAAGTAAAAGTGTAATAAGTCCGTATGTAACACCAATAAGTGTACCGATGGTTCTCTGGAGTGCCATTGTCAGAGTGCGGCTGCTGTACGGCTGCAGGCACCACAGTACTGCAAGCATTGAGTAGAAGGGAGTTCCCTGATTTCCGCGAAGTATGTAAATTATGTAGCAAATGACAACGCCTGCCGTTGACTTCAGTATTCGTGCACCGACAGGCGGAAGATTCAGATTTTTCATTGTTTTTACAGTGCGATGAGTTTGTAGAGAACCGTATTTTCAAATTCAAGCGGTCTGTTGTAGCGGAAAAATACAATAGCATCGCAGGGAGAGGTTATTTCCTTTATAATGTGACCTTCAAGCGGATCTGTAATCTCGCAGAGAAGGTCACCTTTTTTTACTCTGGCACCTGTGTGAACCTGGTTTCGCATGATTCCAGGCGTGTCTGAATGCACCTGAATCAGTCTGCTTTCATCAATAAGTTCAGTTTTATAGCCGCATGGCAGGCTGCATACAAGAAGCTCCTGACTTTTCATAAATCTGAGAATTGAATCAACAGCCTGATTTGCCGATGCCTCATTTATCTTGTCTGTTTCGTTTGTGTAGAGTGAGAATGATTTTGTTCCCCATATCTGCCAGTTGTAGTTCAGCGTTGTGGTATCATAAGGGCGCGGGCGTCTTACAAAGGCATACGGAAGTCCGAAGTTTTTCATAAGACTGTGATCGGTAAATCCGGTTTCCATGAGCTTTACATGTGAAAGAAAATGTCCGGGCTGATAAAAACTTGCAAGCTGTATTCCGTATTCGTACCCCTGAATCTGTGAAAACAATCCTCCTGCAATTCGCTGGGTGGTTTCGCCGAGATCATATCCGGGGAACATTCTGTTGATATCAGTGTTATCCATCGTCCAGAAGCGCTTTCCGATATTCATGGAATAGTAGTTTACGCACGGTACAACGGTTATTTCCTTTCCTGATGCTATCTTTCCCTCAGCTTCATACTGCTTTAGTTTCTGTATAAGCTGAGAGCATACATACATCTGCTGTATTTCGTTTCCGCGCATGGAACCGATAACGCAGAGTGATTTTTCACCTTCGCCGAAGGTGAAGCCGGTTACATCCATACTTTCACGGTATGGAGATTTTATTGAATAAAGTATTTTCTTAGTCATATTTCAGTCTCCCAGTATTCTTGCAATAAGTGAACCGCCGTAAACTACAGGAAATTCACGAAGTGTAAATATTTTTCCGCTGCATGGTGACAGAACTGTTTCCTCGGTATGTCCTGTTACAGGGTCTATAACATCACCTATGTGTTCACCTTTTTTTATATCTACCCAGTGGTCTGTACACGGAACAAATATTCCTGCTGCTGAGGAATTTACAAACTCTATACTGTGGTCACTTGATACAATTGATTCTGTTACCGCCTCTGCTCCGCCTGACCACATTCCAAGCTCTTTCAGAAGATTAAATATTCCGTTTATAAGCTGATGACCGTATTTTCTTGTTATTCTCATACCTACGCCCATCTCAACAACGAGAGTTTTTGTACCTGTCATATTAAGTGAATATGCAAGGGTTGACTCAAGCACGGTTGCGGATGAGTGTACCCAGATAAAGTCACATCCAAGCATTCGTGCGTACGGAACAAGCGTCTCTTCATTGAGTTCATTTATCCTTACCTGCGGAATTTCCTTCAGATAAATATTGCTTGAATGGATATCAATGCAGATATCCGCACCGCTGAGATCGTTTATAATATCTGCTGCAAGACATTCAGCCATTGTTCCTTCCGGCGAACCCGGAAAAATGCGGTTCATGTCAAGATCAAACAACGGTATTCCGCGGTTGATAGAGTCTATTCCGAGAGGATTAAGGGCCGGATAAATATCTACAGTGCCGTTGAGAAACTCAGTTTTTTCACTGAGAATTTCTGCGACTTTGGCGCATACGTACTGACCTTCAAGCTCATCCCCGTGTGTACCGGTTACGATGCACACGCGTTTTCCTGATGGCTGGCTGTGATTTGTGTTTGAAATCCTGTTGCGACGGATTACTGTATTTTCATTTACCGCAAGACCTGCTTTTGCGATTGTTTCGACCATACTATTATTCTCCTTGCCTAAAGTGTTGTTACCTTTGATGAAACTGATAAGCTGCCTCCGAATCCTCCGAGGTATATTCCTATTTCGATAGGACAGTCGGAATAGTCCCTGCCGTGACAGAATTTTATATAGTTTTCTGTCACAGGGATATTATTTGTCGGGTCAAAGGCAACCCAATGTTCACCATTGTGAAATTCAGTCCATGCATGAGTTTCTCCGCTTTCAAACGCCAGTCCCGAAACATATCGGCAGCAAATGCCGTCGAGTCTGAGAAGGGAGAGAAATATATGTACATAGTCCTGACAGACACCCTTTCCAAGCATAAATGCAGTCTCAGCATCTGTGCTGATATCAGTAAATCCCCGTTCGTATTTCATATGACCACTGAGCAGTTCACTGATCAGCAAGGCACGCTTTACAGTATCTGACGAAGAAAATGGAATACTGCGGTAAAATGCAGTTATTCCATTTCCGGGAACGGTCATCGCAGAAGGAAACCTGAAGAATGTTTCTGCTGTGCCGCAAATTCTGTCTGTGTTCTTTACATAAGCATCACAGACTACGTTAAACATAAGGCTATTGTGTTCTGCGGATATTCGTCCGCATAAAAGCTGATTGCCAAAGCTGTCACGGCTGTTCCAGAGCGACTCGGACGGTGTCACAATATATCTGGTCTCGGAAATAGTCTGTCTTGAATCTGAGAACGGAAGACATCTCAGAGAAAAACTATGATTTGTTATGCTGCCTGAAAATGTATGTTCTGTTTTAAAGTCAAACTGAAGATGTTTCACCTGAATTCACCTCTGTGATTTTTTCAATAGCAGAGAGTATCCGCTGATAATTTTCCTTTTTTATATCTGCACTGCAGAGAAAATCATAATCTGATTTACTCAGGGAAATTTTCGTGCCCATATATTCAGGTATAATCTTAAGAAGACTGCTGAGTTCAGATGAAGTGCGTTCTTCACTGGCTTCAAGACGAAGATACAAATCTGTTCTCTCAACCAGTTTGCCGAAGTGAATAATCTGGTTTGACTCTGAATTTGTCATGTTATCGTCAATACTTCCCCAGAACGCATAAATATAGTCTCGTACAGGGAGAAGGTCAAACCGTAGTTTGTCAGTCCCCGGTATTTTGCTTAGTTTGTCGCTTGCCATCTGGAGGTATGAAAGGGAAGGAGTCTTTATCTCTTCCCTGAGAACGATGGCATTTCCAAGTGCCCTGTCAAGATTTGATGCGATAGAGTTTATATCGTTTTTGTCAAATACATATTTTTTCAGAAAATCATTCTGATCTTCATATATGTCAGGTATGTATAATTTTTTCAGATATGCCTTATATGCGTTTTCATCTACGTCAACCATTCTGTCGTGATAGGCAAAGAATGCGTTCAGTGTGGTGAAAACTCTTTCTGTGTATCTTCCCAGCCAGTACAGGTTGTTCAGATTTACTGCTGTGATAGTACCCATGTGTCTTTAAAACCTCCGCCCTGTGATGAATTTACTACGAATGAATCAGGATCTCTTGAAAATCTTGTTAATCCGCTCGGCCATACGATTGTTTTTTCTCCTGACAGAACAAATGCACGAAGGTCAGCTTTTCGCATAACCTGCTCACCGTTGTCGTCAGTTACAGGAAGATCAATAAAGTCGATTACTTCCTGTGCTATAAATCTTCTTGACTGTTCAGTAATAAGTTTCTTCCATTCCTTCAGCTGTTCGCCTGTCATATCCCGTCCGAATACAACACCGTATCCGCCAGCCTCCGATACATCCTTGACAACAAGATTCTGCAGATTGTCCAGGACATATTTCCGGTCTTCTTCATAGAACGGAAGATATGTAGGGGCATTTTTCAGAATCGGTTCTTCTCCGAGATAGTACTTTATCATTTTCGGAACAAAATAATATATGCCTTTGTCATCGGCCACACCGTTTCCGGGAGCATTTATAACGGCTGTATTTCCGGCACGGTAGGCATCCATGATATGAGGAACGCCGATAAGAGATTCCGGAAGGAAGGTAAGGGGATCAAGATACTCATCGGAGATTCTCCTGTAAACTGCGCCTACTCTTGTTTTTTTATTCTGGAAATCCTTCATGTACAAGACATTGTTCTCAACGAAAAGGTCGGAATTCTGAACAAGTACAGCTCCGGTTTTTTCTGCAAGATATGAGTGTTCAAAGTAAGCGGCATTGTACCGTCCCGGAGTCATTATGACATTTATTCCGCCGCAGTTCACCTGATTCATCATATCCGCAAGCAGTCCGGCGTAGTTTCTGTTATCCACAATATTGCCTTCACGGAAGGCTGACGGGCTGGCCATTCTGCAAAGTTCTCTTGCAATAAGCGGATAGGAGGCACCGGACGGTATACGCAGATTATCTTCGAGAATATACCATTCTCCGTTTTTTGCCTGAACAAGATCTATTCCGGATATATGACTGTACACACCTTTTGGCGGCGTGATACCTTCACACTGAGGAAGATAGCCTTTTGATATAAAAACAAACTCTTCAGGAATGACCTTGTCCTTTATAATCCTTTTTTCAGAATAGATATCCTTCAGAAACATATTGAGCGCATTTACACGCTGTACAAGCCCCTTCTCCATGGCACTGAAATCTTCAGCCGTAATCACTCTCGGAATTGCATCAAAGGGGAAAAGCTGTTCTTTGAAACTTCCGTTTTTATAGATACCAAACTTCACCCCGTAACGTGCAAGAAGTTTGTTTATTTCCTTTGAACTGGCAACAGGTGTGAGCATTTATACCATCTCTCTTTCAAAAAAGCAAAACGCCGCAGATATCCTGTTCTGCGACGCCATTGTCAAAAAAATATAAAATAAAAAAGGCACTTCGATTCTGTAAAATCAAAGCGCCTTTGCCTGTAATTATTCTAACACAATAACGTATAAAAATCAACACAAAAAACATACAAAAGTCTGTTCTGTAAAAAAAGATTTTTTATTGAGATTTACACTGGTGCTGTGTTATACTTTTGTTTTATATGCCTGTAAATTTTCAAGTGCCATACCGATGAGCTTATCTGTATAATCGGCCATAAAGAGCGGAATGTTGAGAAGGTCGTCATTCAGCATGAGGTTATTAAGCGAGAACCTTATTCTGAGTTTAACTTTATCGGAGAATTTTTCCTTGTACTTTTTGAGACTTCTGCTTTCCGTATTTGACTCGGCTTTTACTTCAACCGGAAAAATGTCGTTTTCCCGCTGAATAATAAAATCAACTTCATACGGTGGATTTGTTTCCGACCAGTAACGCGGCTGAACTTCAAACTGGTTTTTCAGTGACTGGAGAACATAGTTTTCGGAAAGTGCCCCCTTGAATTCAGTAAACAGCCTGTTGCCTTCGCCAAATGCAGTCGGTGCGAGAAGGGCAAGCCTTCGTAAAATTCCGGTGTCAACCGCATATATTTTGAATGCGGAAAGATCGTCGTATGCTGCAATCGGAAGTCCGGGGGCTGTGCTTCTGTATACTTTCGAAACAATATTTGCATCAACAAGCCACTGGAGTGCATCCTCATATTCTCTTGCCCTTGCACCTTCTTTTACAACCTTGAATATGAATTTTTTGTTTTCACGTGCAAGCTGCGAAGGAATGGAGTGCCATATCATAGATATTTTCGGAAATTCCTTTGTATCAGGATGTTTTGCAAAGTCACGTTCGTATGAACCTGTAATATCGGAGAGAACAGACTGCACAGCTTCTATGTCACGGTCTTCTGTCCACATAGCAACAGACTCCGGCATACCGCCTGTAACATAGTACATTTTAAGTTTTTCATACAGAGGGTTAAAGAAAGCGTCCGGTATCGGTTCGATTTTTTCTATTGAATCCATGTATTCGCAGAGATTTTTGTCTCCGTTTGCAAAAAGAAATTCTCTGAAAGTCATCGGATTAATAGTGAGAAAATTTACTTTCCCTACAGGGAATGATGACGGCTTTGAAAGTGCGATTCCCAGCAGTGAACCGGCACATGCTATATGGTACTGTGGTGCGTTCTCGCAGAAATATTTCAGGCTGTTTATTACATCAGGAAAATCCTGAACCTCGTCAAATATAATCAGTGTGTCTTCATTTATCTTCTGACCACTTGCCATCATAAGATTCTGGAGGATTCTTCCGGTATCTTTCGTGCTTTCAAAAAACTGGGCATATTCCTTGTTTTCATCAAAGTTAAAGTACGCATAGCTGCTGTAATACTGCCTTCCGAACTCCTTTAATATCCAGGTTTTACCCACCTGCCGAACCCCTTTGAGTATCAGTGGTTTTCTGTGTTTGGAGTTTTTCCATTTAACAAGATCATCGATAATGCTTCTGTACATGCTTATC
>JAUNJJ010000069.1:4788-20936 GCA_030533325.1 Oscillospiraceae bacterium | reverse complement strand
GTTACAGGAGCTTCTGTTGTTACAGGAGATTCTTCCGTTGTTGTTACAGGCTCCTCTGTTGTAACAATCGTTGTTTCAACAGGTGTGTTCTTCTTAATGATAATAAAACCATCTGTATGCTTAACAGTTACAGCATCTTCAGCTGCATTGGAAACATCTGTTGTAGTTTTAATAAAGTTTACAGGATACTTTGTTACAGTAGAATCTGCTGGAAGCTCTACAGTAACGAGGAAAAGTGATTCACCTTCTGCAGGGAATACATGGTCAACAACTTCTGTTGTGAACGAATTAGTCCATGTTACCTTGTTTCCGGCATCGTTAGCAACGATATCACCGCCAACTACACCAGCTTCCTTAATGCCAACTACCTTGGCACCCTCAAGAGCCTCGAATTCAGCAACAATTGCTGTTGCGTTACCGTTCTTTACATATACAGGAACATCAACTGTTGTTGTTCCTTCTTCAACTTCTACTGTTGCGATTTCAAGTTCAATATCGCTTTCTTCAACTTCTCCCTTGATCACAAGATCTACAGACGGAAGCTCAACCGGAGCGATATCAACTTCATCAGGAGCTGTTGATGTATCCTGATTTGTAACAGAGAGTGTATAAACTGAACCCGGCTTAGCATCTGCAGGAATTTCTACTTCAACTGATACGAGATGAGTTTCATCCTTGAATGTATAACCTTCCCAGTCCATATATGTCCATACAAGATTTGAAAGATTTTCGCCAACTAAATATTCACCGAAATTTTCAACTCCTGTATAACCAGTAATCTTTGCGCCATTTGTAATATCAAAATCGTAAACAGCTGCACCGATTGCCTTTGTAGGTGACTGAATCTCAAGACCTACACTTAATTTCTCTCCAGCTTCAACAGCTATTTCGTCGGTAGCTGTCCACTTTCCGTCTGCATTTTCTGCAAACTTAAGTGTGTAGTCACCCTGAACTCCATCATCGAACACAATCTTTTCTGTATAATCAGAAGCTGCTGAATCAAATGAATAATCTGCATTTTCTTCTAAATCAGAAGGATCAAGTGTATTCTGATTGATTGTAACTGTATAAGTTGAATCCGTAGATGTTTTTGAATCATATGGAAGTGTTACTTCTACATATGCCATAACAGTATCTTTAAGTACAGGTGCTTTTGGAAAATCGTTTTCCTGATCAGGTGTTGTCCAGATAATTCTCTTTGTACTGCCAGGAGCTTCACTTACTGAAACGTTATATTCGCCATTAGTTACATCTGAAATTATCGGATCAGCTTCGCCATCTTTGTCTGACTTAACCTGAACATCCATAACTACTGCACAAAGATCTGTAGCTGTAATTACTACCGGTATCTTAACTTTCTTTGTACCATAGGAAATCTTAGTTGTTCCCTTGAAAGCTGAATCACCAATACCAATGACAGGCTTTTCTGCAGCAGCAGATACCACAGTTACAGGATTTGAAACAAATGCCTGTGACACAGGTCCGCCAATTACAGAAGCAGTCATCATCAATGATGTAATTAATGATATACCTTTCTTCTTCATTAATTTTTCCTTTCTGTTTTTTTGCTTATACAGGACGAAACTTCCTTCTTAATTAAGCAGAAAAAACTGTAAATTGTAAATCAGTACCCGGCTGAAACGATGCCGAAAATACTACTGATAAGAATGTAATCCAAGCCTCGGAAAATCTACATTTCCCGATGCTTGGAAAACCTGATTATATTGAAAAAAATTACTTTGTGATTGGGAAAATATCTACCTTGTAGTCACCAAGGATGTATTTCTTAAGAGCTAAGAAGTCCTTTGAACCAAGAACAAGCGGATCTGTTAAATCTGTCTTTCCGTCAGTCTGATCCATATTACCATTTGTAATTCCCTGTGCTGTAAGGTTAGCAGCTTCGCTGTCAAGCATGAACTTCATCATAGCAACGAGGTCTGATGCTGATACTGTACCGTTATCGTTAACGTCACCCCATAAAACATCAGTAACTACAGGTTCATCCTTTATAGTGATAAGACCCTGCTGTGAAACTGCTGAAGTATATACCTTATCAGTATTTCCGTCAACATAACCGAATACCATATCCGTGTTTCCGTCACGGTCAATAGCAACGATATTTACAGGAATTTCTTCGCCTTCCTTTGCACCTTCGTAAACCGTACCGCTGATTGTTACAAGTGCGCCTTCCTTGCTTGCCCAGTAAGATGATGAATCAAGACCTGTACACCAGAGAACAGCTATTGTGTTCTTTCCATCACCTTCAACAATGTTATAGTCGAAGCAGTTATAGCTTCCCTTATTTACCATTGTTACTTCATCACCGATTGTTGGTGACTTTTCAAGTTCAGCCTCTGTTGCGCCAGTTTTAAGTGAGGCACCTTCTGTTACCTTGTCAACTGTAATCTTAGCCGGATCGTACTCAATAGCAAATTCACATCCTGAGAAACCCTCACCTGAGAACTGTGCAAGGTTAAAGCTGAGTTCAAACTCGTCTCCGCCCTTTGCTACTGAAACATGGTCACCCTTGATAATTACGTTTTCTCCTGCAGCTGATACAAATGTTGCTGCTGATGCAGCTGTCATTGCAAGGGCACATACAGCTGAAATAAATTTTTTAGCCTTCATTTTTTCCCTCCATTTAAATTTTTATATAATCAAAAGAACAACCGTTCCCTTAATATATAATATATTTTAATATTACCTAAGTAATATCATATCCTTATAAATCAGATATCATTAAAAAGCACTGATTATGCGTGAAACGAACTGTCTGATTCTTGCAAGGTCTGTAAGTCCCGGTGCACCACTCTTGTCAACATCAGCGTTGATAGCTGACTGACCTTCAAGAGTCTTGGAGTCAGCAAGAGCAATAGCAAGTGTTGAAAGGTCTGTTACGTCAACCTTTCCGTCACAGTTTACGTCACCAAGAAGTGTTTTTCCAGGTTCTACTGTTCCCTGTGTTCCAACCTTTACTGTACCAGCAGAAACTGCAGGATTAACAACACTGAGACCTTCTACTACAGCGTCAACTGATGTAGCATCATTTCTCTTGCCCTTAACGATTTCAACCTTTGATTCGCCGTCCTTAAGAGCCTTACAGTTAAGAGTAAGAAGCACACCGTCACTCTTGATCCATGAATCATTTGTTGAAATCTGACCTGTAGCCCAGAGAACTGCAACTCCATCAGATGAAATATCTGTAGCAAGATTTGAAGTAAATCCTTCAATCTGCTTGTCTGTTGTCTTTGAAACAGCACCTTCTGTAACACCTGTTACTTCAAATACTGATGCATCATATTTTACTGCAAAATCGAGACCTGCAATACCTGATGAAGGAACACCAGCAAGTTCGATGTCAATTGTAAATTCCTTACCAGCTTCCACACTTGCTGAACCAGCCTTGATTGTCAGTTCCTCTGCAGCTGAAACTGTTGTCATAGCACCGAATAATGTTGCTGTGCATGCTGTTGCAACTAAGCATGCTGCCATTTTATTGAATTTCATAATAAAATCCTCCTAGTAAAATAAATTTTTTTTCAAATCAAACTTTCGCATACAAAAAACATAAATATAATTCAAATCATTGTGAATAAAATTCACGGTTTTGTGTATCACTGAAAAAGGGCGTAATACGATAAGCAAAGAACATAAATATTCTATTTTCATATAGATTTATTATATTTTATGTTCAGTTCAAAGTCAAGACTATCAAAAACTTTTTGTAAATAATTATAAATCAAAATCTTTAAAATTGTTTATAATAATCAAAGCTACTTAAAACCAAGATAAAATTTTACTCTCATTTTCTACACATTCTAATTATATTTCATTAAAAGTCAAAAGTCAATATATTTCATGAATATTTGATGGAGTTTAATAACGTATTTTATGTCTTTATTATGCTTTCTTTTGTATGAAATCAACAACTTTATGATTTTTTTCTGAAGACAAGCAATTTACTTAAAATATAATTACTAATTAGTATTATGATATTTGCCAGTAATTTAAAAATCATTTCATTCAGTTCCTGCGCATCTTCAAATGCAGCAGGAATTCCGGTAGTATAATCCAGTTCCTCAAGATTCATCATTTTTATAAAGACGCTGCTGAATTTGTCTGCACATAAATACATTATGGCTATCTCCATAAAATAAGTAGCTACTCTTGCACCATAAAATCTGGCCGCCTCAGCTACTATACCTGCCGCTTCGTGTATTTCGCTTTTAAATACATATTTGCGGTTTGTTATATAAGCAAACGTAACCGCTGCTATCCATGATATGCTTGTGGATACAATTACACTTGTCTTAAGAAACCGGGAGGCTAAAAACTGTGTAACAAACGAAACTACGGTAGTAAGCACTCCAAACACTATATAAAGTACGATATCTTCATATTTCTTATAAAGTTTTTTTATCATTGATTCTGTTCCTTTCATGTAATCATTTTAAATAATAGCACATTTATATATTTTTTCAATATTTTTCGCGAATTTCGGCGTTTTGCACATTTACGCCTCTGTAATTGTTTTAACTTCGTCTTTTTAACGTTTTCTTTTTTCATCAAACCTATTGAACATATCACTAAATTGTGATAATATTGTATATATATTAATTCAAAAAGAGGTAAGTATGATAAACATTATTTTAATAATATTACTGGTTGCTTTTTCAGCCATGTTCTCGAGCTGCGAAACTGCTTTTTCAACTGTAAACAAAATGCGTCTGAGAAGTAATGCTGATCAGGGCAGTACAAAAGCTGCAAAAGCTCTCAGACTGGCCGAATCCTTTGACAACTCACTTACGACTATTCTCATAGGCAACAATATTGTCAATATTGCGTCCACTTCAATAAGCACAGTTTTGTTTACCGACCTCTTCGGTGCAAAAGGCGTCGGTATTGCAACCGTGGTTATGACAGTTGTTGTCCTTATTTTCGGTGAAATTCTTCCGAAAACATTTGCCAAGGAAAACTCAGAAAAATGTGCTTATTTCTTTGCCGGACCGCTGTCAGCTCTGATTGTTCTGTTTACACCGCTTTCATTTATTTTTTCTGCAATAAAAAATATTGTATCAAAACTGTATGCCAGTTCAGAAAAAACACCTTCAGTTACTGAGGATGAACTCAAATGTATTATTGATGAGATTGAAGAAGAGGGTGTACTTGAAGAATCCGAAAGCGACCTTGTAAGAAGTGCACTTGATTTCGATGAAACAATTGTCAGCGAGATTCTCACTCCTAGGGTGAAGATTGTAGGTGTCGAAATAAATTCTTCCATAGAAGAAATAAAAAATGTTTTTCTCACCGAAATGTACTCAAGACTTCCTGTCTATGAAAAAAATATCGACAATATTGTAGGTATTATAACGCAGAAGGACTTCTTCAAAATGATTTCTGAAAACCGCAATGACATTCAGAACATTATTCAGGACGTTGTTTTTATCTCCGAATTCAAACTTATTAATGACGCTCTCCACGAAATGCAGCGTTCCAAAACCCATATGTCCGTAATTATAGACCAGTACGGCGGTACAAAGGGTATCATCACTATGGAGGATATAATTGAGGAACTGGTCGGCGAAATATACGACGAAAACGACGAAATAACCCCTCTTATGACTAAAATCAGCGACAATGTCTACGAAGCTTCAGGCGAACTTACAGTCACAGAAATGCTTGAAACATTCGGGTATCCTGAAAACTACATAGCTACAAATGCAAATACTGTAAGCGGATGGATAATGGAACTCACAGGTCACATACCTGATCAGGAAGAACTAATACAAAACGACTGTTTCGAAATCCGCATAACTGAAATGAACGGGAAGAAAATCTCAAAAATTCAGATAACACTTATCAAACCCGATTTCAGCGACCAGTTAGCTGAAGAATAAAAAAAGCAGGCCAAAAACCTGCTTTTTTTATTTATATTTTTTCAATAGACATTGTAGCTGCTGCATTAAGACTAACATCAGCAGTAATCCCTGCCATGTAATTAAAATATCCCTGACAGGTAATCATTGCACCGTTGTCACCGCACAGGGAAAGAGGCGGCATAAACAGCTCAAAGCCGTTTTCAGCACAGGCTTTTTCGAGTGTATTTCTTACGCCGGAGTTTGCTGATACTCCTCCTGCAAGAACAATTTTTTTGTACCCTAAGTCTCTTGAGGCTGCTATAGTTTTACTTACAAGTATTTCAGATATTCTGTTCTGAACTGACGCAGCCATGTCATTTACATTAATTGTCTCACCCTTCTGGGAGGCATTGTGAACCATGTTGACAACAGCTGTTTTCAGCCCTGAAAAACTGAAGTCATATTCGCTCCCGGCAACCCGCGGCACCGGAAGATTATAGGTTTCAGGATTGCCAAGTGCTGAAGCCTTGTCTATATGAACACCTCCAGGATACGGAAAGCCGAGTGCTCTCGCACACTTGTCAAAGCACTCTCCTGCCGCATCATCTCTTGTCTTTCCGATTATTCTGAATTTTGTATGGGAAAGAACTTCGATAATATGACTGTGTCCTCCGCTTGCTACAAGACAAAGAAACGGAGGTTCAAGCTCAGGATGTGCTATATAGTTTGAGGCTATATGTCCTGCAATATGATGAACCGGGATAAGCGGCTTTCCTGCTGCCATGGCAAGACCCTTGGCAAAGTTTACGCCTACAAGAAGTGCTCCTATAAGTCCCGGTGCATATGTAACTGCTATTGCATCCATATCATCAAGAGTTTTCCCTGCTCTTTCAAGAGCCTCACGCACAACACCAAGAATATTTTCACTGTGCCTTCTTGAAGCTATCTCAGGAACAACTCCGCCGTATTTTTTATGCTCTTCAATCTGAGTGGAAATAACCGAAGAAAGTATTTTTGTTCCGTTTTCAGAAACGCTCGCGGCAGTTTCGTCACAGGAACTTTCTATACCAAGTATAAGCATTTATTTATCAACCTTTCGTTTAGTCATAAGAAGTGCATCCTCTTCAGGATTTCTGTAAAATCTTTTTCTTCTGCCTAATACAGTATAACCGAAATTTTCATACATTTCAATAGCATATTTATTACTTTCACGGACTTCAAGATTAATTACCGTTACTTCATCCGGAAGATTTTCCTCAATCCACTCAAGAAGGAAGGTTCCGGTTTTTTTTCCCCTGAATTCAGGTCTAACAGCGATTCTGTTTATATTTGCTTCATCAAAAACATATGAAACTGCTGCGAATGCAGCAATCTCACCTGTTTCCCTGTCAACAGCAGCAGGAACAAGCTCAGTGCTGCTGCATATACTTCCAAGATATGATTTTTCACTCCATGAATCGCTGAATATCCGGCTGTCATATTCATGAAGCAGGGCTGCTTCACTTTCATACGCATTACGAACGATTAAATCATCCCTTTGCATCATACCATGTCCTTCCCTTGTTTACTTCAGCTATAAGCGGAATGCTCAGGCTGGCTGCCTTTGTCATTTCCTCTTCAAGAATCTGTCCGGCTCTCTTCGCATCTGCTTCAGATGAATCCACAATAAGTTCATCGTGTACCTGAAGAATAAGTTTTGCATCAAGTTTTTCTTCCTTAAGTCTATCATAAACATTGACCATAGCAATTTTTATTATATCTGCCGCTGTACCCTGAACAGGTGTATTCATAGCTATTCTTTTTCCGGCAGCCTGAAGTATTTTGTTTGATGACTTAAGCTCCGGTACATATCTTCTCCGGCCGTACATTGTTGTAACATATCCGGTTTCTTTTGCTTCAGAAACTGTCCTTTCCATGAATTTTTCAACTTCAGGATAGTTGCTCAGATAGCTCTTTATATACCTGTTTGCCTCAGCGACTGAAACACCTATGTCTTTTGAAAGTGAAAATGCACCTATTCCGTATATTATACCAAAGTTTACCGCCTTGGCCGCACTTCTCATCGAAGATGTAACCATAACCGGCGGCATATCAAATACCTGCGAAGCTGTCATTGTGTGTATGTCAAGGCCCTCTGTAAATGCCTGCTGCATATTTTTGTCACCGCACATATGAGCCATTATTCTGAGTTCAATCTGACTGTAGTCGGCATCAAGAAGAATTCTGCCCTCATCTGCAGTGAAAAACTTTCTCATCTCTCTTCCGAGTTCAGTTCTGACCGGTATATTCTGCATATTTGGCTCTGTTGATGATATTCTTCCGGTCCTTGTTTCTGTCTGCCTGAATATGCTGTGTATTCTTCCGTCAGTCCCGACAGTCTTAAGCAGTCCGTCAACATATGTTGAACTGAGCTTTGTGAGCTGTCTGTATTTTATTATGTGATCAATAACCGAGTGCTTGTCCCTGAGCTCCTCCAGCACCTCAGCACTTGTTGAATATCCGTTCTTTGTCTTTTTGCCTGCGGGAAGTCCGAGGTCATTAAACAGAACCTCACCAAGCTGTTTCGGAGAAGAAATATTGAATGTTCGTCCTGACAATTCATAAATCCGGTTCATACACTCTTCTATCTGTCCGGAAAGCATCTGACCAAACTTCCTTACTCCGTCAGTATCAGTCTTTACTCCCACAGTTTCCATGGAAGCAAGTACCCGTGTAAGCGGCAGCTCGATATCGTACATAAGTTCGTCCATTTTCAGTTCAGAGATACGTTCACGGAGAACATCGCAGAGAAATGATATTTTTACAACATCCGGTACATCAGAATTCTCAGCACCTGATATACCATACGAAAGACAAAGCTTTACCGGGTTGTATTCAGACAGAGCCGAATCAAGAAGATATGCAGCAATTTCAGCGTCAAAATCTATATTCATCAGCTCTGAACCGTTTTCAAATGCAAATCTGTATGCCGGCTTTGCAGCAAATGTTCTCTTTTTAATATCCGAGTTCATAAATCTGATAATAATATCCTGACTGTCTGTATTATATACACTGCCCGAAAAATATACACTCAGCTCTTTTTTATCAGGAGCAAATATAAAATCTGCTTTTTCCCCCTTTAATATTCCGCTGAGCACAGCTTCATCAAGGCAGCCTTCCGTTATATTTTCAGGTATGGATACTTTCTCTTTTTTCTCCGTTTTCTCATCATCAGGTACGGCAGTCGGCTTAATATTCAGTCTTTCCAGCAGCCTGAACATTTCAAGCTCCGAAAGAAGAACACTGACTGCCTGTTCATCGGTCCTGCCTGGTTTATAGCTTTCTATGTCCCTGTCTACCGGAGCGTTCTTTACGATAGTTGCAAGCCACTTGCTCTGTTCAGCATCGCTTTTACCGTTTGTGAGCTTATTCAGAACAGACTTTGTAAGTTTTGCTGTTTCCAGAGAATTATAAAGTTCTTCTATTGTTTTGTATTCTTTTATAAGGGCTGAAGCTGTTTTTTCTCCTATACCGGAAACACCTGAGATATTATCAGAACTGTCTCCCATAAGAGCCTTAAGGTCAATAAGATGAACCGGCTCAAATCCGTACTGTTCAATAAACAGTTTTTCATCATATTCTATTGTTTCCTTGTTGGTCACAAGTCTTACATGAACATGATCATTTATAAGCTGCAGATTATCTCTGTCACCGGTAAGGACAACGCAGTCATTTCCGGAATCTGCAAACAAAGCAGAAAGTGTCCCCAGAACGTCATCAGCTTCAAATCCTTCACATTCAACAATTCTTATTCCAAGTCCGGCAAGAAGCTTTTTGACAAGCGGAAGCTGCATAGCGAGTTCATCCGGCATTCCCTTTCTGTTAGCCTTATAGGTACTGACTTTTTTGTGGCGGAAGGTAGGTGCCTTCAAATCAAACGCAACCGCCACGCAATCCGGTCTGACAGCCTCAGTTTCCTTCAGGTAAATATTCATAAAACCTGTTATCGCGTTGGTAAATACTCCTTTTTTATTTGAAAGAAGTTTAATACCATAGTATGCCCGGTTTAAAATACTATTGCCGTCAATCGCAAGTATTTTCATAGATTATCCTCCCTCAACCCGGTTGTTAGTTTCAAAACTGTTGGCAACCAAACCATGCAACCAGTTTTCAACCGAAATAATTAATTTACACTTAATATTATAGCAGATTTTTTCAGAAAAGGCTATCAAAATACAAAAAAAATATCCGAAAACTCTATGATTTTTTTGAGTTTTATGATAAAATAATATTTGAAAAAACAAAAAAAACAGAGAGTGAAAAAAATGGAATACACAAAAATCGGAAATATAAAAATAAAAAAAACAGCTGTACTTGCACCTATGGCAGGAGTAGCTGACCGTGCATACCGGATACTGAACAGAGAATTCGGAGCATCATATACAGTAAGCGAACTGATATCAGCAAAAGGACTTTGCTACAGTGATAAAAAAACGGAGGAGCTATGCAGGATAACTGAAAAAGAAAGACCATGTGCACTGCAGCTGTTTGGAAGCGAACCGGAATTCATAAAAAAAGCAGTAAAGATAATCAATCAGTACAGCCCGGATATCATAGATATAAATATGGGCTGCCCGGTTCCAAAAGTAGCAGGAAACGGCTCAGGAGCCGCACTGATGAAAAACACAGAACTGTCAGCCGAAATAGTAAGAGCAGCAGTATCGGAAGCAAATGTACCGGTAACAGTAAAAATAAGAAAAGGATGGGACGAAAACAGTGTAAATGCTGCAGAATTTGCATATGCCATGGAAAAAGCAGGTGCCGCTGCAATTACTGTACACGGAAGAACACGAAATCAGATGTACAGCGGAAAATCAGATATAGAGATAATAAAAGAAGTAAAAAAAGCCGTCTCAGTTCCTGTTATAGGAAACGGAGACGTAGCTTCACTTGAAGACTGCCTGAAAATGTATGAACACACCGGATGTGACCTTGTTATGATAGGACGTGCAACATACGGAAATCCATGGATTTTCAAAGAGATTGACGATTATTTTGAAGGAAGAACATTCACCCCACCGGATCTTGACACCAGGCTTGAAACAATGCTCTATCATATAAGGCTTGCTCTCTCGGACAAACCTGAACACATAGCCATACAGGAAGCAAGAAAACATGCTGCCTGGTATCTCACAGGAATGTACGGAGCCGCAGCGTTCAGAGCAAAATGCTACAGCCTTTCAAGCTATGATGATGCAGTAAGACTTGCAGAAGAATTTAAGGAACTTCAGCTGAGGAATACACATAAATGAAACGGATAACAATAAATCTGCACGATATGCCCCTTACTCAGGCGCAGCGTGAAATGAACCGTATACTGAAAACCTGTCCGAAAGATACAGATGAGATCGAAGTAATCCATGGTTATCATAACGGCGACAGGATACTCAGATATATCCGCTTTGAACTAAAAAATCCGAGAATCAGCAAAAAGATTCTCGGACTTAATAACGGAGTAACTGTAATAGAACTGAAAAAATAACTTTATCAGTTTTTTGACTTTTTATTTTTAAGAGTTTTATTTACAAACTCAGGCATTTTTCTGGAGTACATGATTTTCTGTTCGCCATAAAGACCGGTATCTCCTGATATAAGATAGGAAATTCCGCAGACAAGTGCAAAATAAGGAACTGCCTCTATACCAAAAAGTTCAATACTCATAAGAAGTGACGCTATCGGACAGTTTGTTGCACCGCAAAAAAGTGCAATAAGACCAAGACCGGCACCAAAGGAAAAACTTATTCCAAAGAATTCGGAAACAAAACTTCCGAAGGTAGCACCTACAAAAAAGGCAGGAATAATCTCGCCGCCCTTAAATCCGCATCCAAGCGTAACCGCAGTAAAAAGAAGTTTCACAAAACAGAGATAAAAAGCTGACCTTACAGCAAAACTCTCTGCAATTATATCTCCGCCTGCCCCGTTAAATTTCTGTCCTCCGGAAATAAGCGTCATAACAATTATAATTGCTGAACCGACAAGGACTCTTATATATCTGTTCTTTATATATCCCTGAAAAATATGCTTTACACGATGAATAACAAAGCAGAAAAATCTGCTCATAAGTCCGCAGACTATAGCAAACGGAACTACTTTTATTACTGTTATTTCCTGAAGTTCCGGAACAAACCTCATACTGAACGACGTAGGTTCAACACCAAGAAAAGTTGAAATCTGAAAAGCTGTTATAGCGGATACCACACACGGAATTATCGCACTGTAATGCATAATTCCAATACTTATAACTTCTATAGAAAAAATTGCTGCAGTAACAGGCGTACCGAAAAGAGCTGCAAAGCATGCACTCATACCGCTCATGACGAGTATTTTCTGTTCCTTTTCCCCGAGTTTAAGAAGTCTTCCGCCTGATGCTGCGAGACTTCCGCCTATCTGAAGAGCCGCACCTTCACGTCCGGCAGAACCGCCGAGAAAATGTGTTATAACAGTACTTACAAATATGAGCACTGATGTACGAAACGGCAGGCGTTCGTTTTCTCTTACTGCAAGAATAACTGCATTTGTACCCTTGTCGTTTACCATTCCGGCCTTGCTGTAAAGTCTGACTATAAAAAGACCGCCAAGAGGAAGCAGAAATATAACCCAGTTGTTTTCTGAACGGACACTGGTAAGAAAATGTATTGCATAGTGAAATGCAACACCGGTAATCCCGACTATTCCGCCTATTATTGTGCCTGCAAAAAGCCATATCACAAGAACTTTCAGAGACGACCATGTGTCACTGAAATAATTTTTTATTTTTCCATAATAATCATACATAATAAATCAAAGTCCCGCTATTGTAAATGTCTTATTTTCCTTAAAGTTATCCTTAACCCATTCACCAAGCTCTTCAAGAGCTTCCTTTACAGTTTCTTCACTGTCTTCTGTTTTTTCAAGAATATTTTTCCACATTGTTTCATCTATCTCAGCAGTACCGTATAATTCAAGATCAGGAACTGCTTCGAAAAAGAAATCTTCCAGTCCCGAGTCGTACCAGATTTCATCTTCTATCAGAAGTGAATCCTCAAGCCAGAATTCCTCATTAAATCCACCTCTCTGAAACTCATAGTAACACGTTCCCTTTCTTTTATCAGGTTTACAGAAATATTTCATAGATTATCCTCCGGTTCAAAACAGATTGACATAAAAAAACGTATATAGTATAATAATAATGAAAACACCACCGTAAACGGCAGTGCACACTATAAAGATTATACTTCATCATACGGTTTTTGTCAATCGCAGCACAAAATCCGAATAAAAATGAAAGGCTGATTATTACCATGATAAGACATATAGTTATGTTCTCACTTCTTGATGAAGCTGAAGGAAAAACAAAGGCTGAAAACCTTGCTGAAGCATCAGAGAGAGCTGAGACACTCAGAACAAAGATTCCGTCACTCAGAGAATACAGTGTTGTGACAAACTCTCCTGAAGCGGACAATACAAACTATGATATCGCACTCATATGTGATTTTGATGATATAAACGGTCTGAACGAATATCAGAACCATCCTGATCACAAGGAATTCGGCAGATTCATATGCGCTGTAAGGAAAAGCCGTGCATGCATAGACTTCGAAATCTGATTTAATCCCGTAAATAATCAACTTAAGCTCTCTTAAGCATATTCACTGTAAATATGCTCAAAGAGGGCTATTTTCTTGACATATATATGTGTTTTTGATATAATAAATTTATATATAGTTTATAATTTTCTATTTCCAAGAGGTGACAACAGTTGGCAATCAAATTTGAAAACAGCAGAGAAAGAATTGCAAAGAACATTCAGCATGAACCTGTACCTGCACCACAGCCTGTTCCTGAATTAAGCAGTGTGGATTCAAATTTTACAAGATACATCGGCTACGATGATGCCGAAACCTTCAAAGACTTTCTTACCGGAATATATGCCGGAACAAAGACAAACGGTATTTTTTTTGATAAACAGATTTCAAATCCTGCAAGTCCTGAAGTAGCAAAAATCACCGCATCATGTGAAATTCCTGCCGATATAACCCGTGAAACAATGAGTAATATTCTGAAAAAACTTCAGAACTCATCAGTAATAGATTTCTCAAAAATCGGCCAGTCAAAAAGCATTGACGAATGCACCGATATTTTCTTTCAGGTAACCGAAAAAGTTAAATCCCTGTCCCCTTCTCCAAATGCAGTAAAAAACGTACTTATGAAGTTTCTTTGCTGGATTAAACGATACAACAGCAGTACTATTGACAATATACTCTATATCGGAAGCATACAAAAGCATGAAGTTTACTGGCTGTATCTTATGAGTATGCTCGGATGCAGGGTCTCGTATGTAAACTATACAGATGAAACTGAATACCGCTCAGGAGATCCTGACGGAAGTTTTTCATCACTGGTCAAAGGCTCTGTTATGCAGCCTCTCGACATAAATCTCGGCAAGATAAACATCGCACAGTATACACAGCAGTGCCGTGCAAATGAGCAGCTTAATGACATTGTAAACGCCGGTACACCGCTTATGATAAAATACATGCCTACCGAGCACGAGTATATTTTCAAGGATATGCTCACAACACTTGATTTAAGACGGGCAAAACTCATCTGTACAGATACAACAATTCCTGTATACTTCACAGCGTATATAGGTCTGGACGATGAGACAACCTATCAGAATTCACTGTTTACGGCTAAGGAAGAACTGACTGCCAAAAACAAACAGTTTGTACTTCTTACTGAACTAAGAAAACCCTCATATCAGGAAGCAGAAAAATTCTACTCTATATCAAAGACAAATGACGCTTCAATGATAAAACAGTTTACTGAAAAAATCGAAATAAAAGACAATATTGGCAGATCTGTTCTTGCGAAAAAGGCATTTATAGAAACAATAAACAGCATTCAGTCAAACAATCTTTACAATACAGCTGTACAGCTTGCTGTATGGTTTGAACTTGTTACATCACAGTTCGATTTCTATAAGAATGACATACCTATGATTGTCTACTACGGACATATCACCCCGGTAGAACTTCATTTTCTGAATATGATGTCAAAAACCGGTATTGATATATTTTACTTTAATCCGGACAAATCCATACTTCAGCTTATAAAATCAGCAGGGTTCCCCGATCTCAATATCATCGAACGCAAAGATTCACAGAGCGGTATGCCGTTTCCGGAAAAAATGATAAAAACCAAGCTTGCAACAACAGCTTATGATGCTGAAAGATCTCTTGACTCTATAATGTACAGTGACAATACAATGTTCCGTACTCATCAGTACAGTTACTCAAGAAATCAGACTCTTAAAACCACATACGAGGAACTCGGACTTATGTGGCATCAGCAGGCAATGTTCCGTACCGGATTTGACAGCAAAAATGATTATGTTATAGTTCCGAATATATTTGCAAAGATAAGCGGAATTCCTAAGGGAGATGTCCCTGCATACTACAAGGATATAGCATTTAAGCTTTCTCCTCAGTCTGCATATTTTTATAAAGTTCCTTTCTTTAAGCCGGTTTCCGCAGTCAACAGGACTGCTGCTTTAAAAGTAACCCATGGAACAAAAATAGATATTGACGCTCTTAAAACATCCAGTTTAAACAAATACAACTACATGACAGACAATATTCAGTACCTCATCTTCAGCAAGATGCAGGAGGTTATTGACAGCGGTTTTATTATGGTACCTGATTCTGATATAATACCTCTTGTTCTGACAGCAGGTCTGAATATTCCGAATAATATTCTTCAGATTATCCAGCAGTTTGACTTCACAAAGGATATTCCGAAAATAGTTATCGTATCCAACGGCAAACAGACATTTGAGGCTTTT
Organism: Oscillospiraceae bacterium; assembly: GCA_030533325.1. Lineage (GTDB taxonomy): Bacteria > Bacillota > Clostridia > Oscillospirales > Ruminococcaceae > HUN007. Next base: position 5,216 of record JAUNJJ010000069.1, on the reverse strand, counting down.
GAATGTATACTTTTAGTATTGCTTAACGCTATCGGATTTGATATAATTGTATATACTCCGACAGGATATAAAAATCTCGAAACATTCATACGCAGTGAGGCATTTCAGGAATTTAACCACGGAGAATACAAATACGACTTTGTTCCTCAGAAATTAAAACTTCCGACAGAAATCCCTCAGGAAAAACAGTCACTGTTCGGACGAATATTTAAAGGGAAAAAGTAATTTTTTCTTTAACATATTAAAATGGAAAATGCAGTCAGCCGGGCATCTTTCCATAACAAATTTTTCGGCTGGGAAACGGAGATATTATAATGGCATTAAATTTTAAACCAAGTGCAGAAGCAGCAAAGGAAGCTGAGATTACACCGGTTGCAGATGCAACACCTGCAGTAGTACCGGAAGTTGAAGCAGTTCCTGAATTCAAC
>JAUNJJ010000069.1:0-4688 GCA_030533325.1 Oscillospiraceae bacterium | reverse complement strand
TGCAGATGCAACACCTGCAGTAGTACCGGAAGTTGAAGCAGTTCCTGAATTCAACATTACAGTTGCAAAAAATGAACTCCAGCAAAAGATTATCGATTCAGATGAGATTGACAGACTTACAGCACAGATTGATGTAAGCAATCCTAACTCAATCGTTACATTCGGCGGACCTGTAGCTGAAGAAATATCAAAGGCTTCTGACCAGGTTCTCAACTCAATGGATATAAACCAGATAAATGACTCAGGAAAATTACTTCAGAATCTTGCAGAAGTAATGAACCAGTTTGACAGCAAGGAGCTGGCTACTGAAGAAAAGGGACTTAAGAAACTCTTCTCAAATGCAAAAAAAGAACTCGACAAGATTCTCGGCAAATATCACACAATGGGTGAGGCTGTAGACAAGATTTATATTCAGCTCAAAGGATATGAAAAGGAAATCAGCGAATCGAACGTTAAACTCGACAAGATGTTCACTGCTAACCTTGCATACTATGAAGAACTTCTCAAGTACATCATGGCCGGTGAACAGGGCGTAAAGGAACTTGACGCATATATTGAAGAATACCAGAAGAAGGTTGATGCAAATCCTGAAGACGGAACAATCCGCATGGATCTCAACAACCTCATTCAGACAAGAGAAATCCTTGATCAGAGAGTTATGGATCTTAAGGTTGCAGAAAACGTTGCCCTTCAGACGATTCCTATGCTGAAGACAATGGAATACTCCAACCTTAACCTCATCAGAAAGATTAACTCAGCATTCATCATCACAATGCCTGTGTTCAAGCAGTCACTTGCTCAGGCTATTATGCTTAAGAGACAGCGTGTTCAGGCTGAAGCTATGAGCGCACTTGACGCCAAGACAAATGAACTTCTCATCAAGAATGCCGAAAACACAGTTGCTCAGTCCAAGATGACAGCCCAGCTTGCTTCAGGCAGCTCAATTCAGGTTGAAACACTTGAAAAGACATGGTCCACTATAGTAAGAGGTATCGAAGAGACAAAGCAGATTCAGGAACAGGCAAGAATCAAACGTGCAGAAGATACAAAGAAACTTGAAGCTCTCAAGGACGATTTCAAAGCAAAAATGCACGCAATGTAAATTTATATATTTTTCCATAACTGGTGCCACGGAGGATATTCCGTGGCATTTTCTGTAAAAAAAATACCTCTTAGGGCGAACAGATTACCTCTTAGGGCGAAACTATTGTATTTTGATTTTAAAACCATTATAATAAAAGCACAACAAAAACAAGTAAAAAATAAATGGAAACGGAGAAAAATACAATGAAAAAATTTATAGCCCTTATTTCATCATTAATAGTTTTAGGTGCAGTCGGAGCAGGTACAGCTCTTCACTCAAAAGCAGATATGAAAATTGAAACAGCAGAATTTTCAGTTTCCGCTGACAGAAGCCAGCGCCCGTCATCATACTGCAGAAATGCTGATGGTTCACCGGTAAGCAGCGATTATTCAAGTTCAGATAACTTCTGTATAAGTCAGTATGCAAACGGAAATGAAACAATAATGAGCTATGACGGATATCCCGCATACTGTATAGGAAATCATCTGCAGAATGCTCCTACATCTCTTATGCAGGCAACAAGGTACAGTGATATTCCGTATGACGATCCCGAATATGCTGCAATTTTCAGGATTGCAGCCGCAGGAGCAAGTTCAGGAAGAACGGATTATAACCTTAATTCAACTGATCTTTACTACGTAACCCAGTGTGCAGTTCGCGGTTACCTTTACGGAATAGCTCCTGAATCACTGGCATTCTTTTATGATGACGGCACACTTAACGATAATATGACAAATGAATTTTTCAGAATATCATATGCTGCATACGAAGAATACATACCTTTCAGTTCAGAATTAAAAACAACCTCCTCAGATGAAGCGCCAGTTCAGATTTTCACAGATGAAAAATGCTATTTCAGATACGGACCTTTTCAGCCATATTCTGAATATACTGATATTTCATACTACACTCTTGAATGCAGTGCGGAAGAAAACGTTATAATCTCTGCATTTGGTGATTTTATCCCGGCAGAATCAGAAACAGAATTTCAGTCGAAATGCCCTTTCTATGTATATATTGACTCCACATACACAGAAGAAGTAAATATCACAATTAATTCAGAAGCTCATGTAACCAGATACAATCCGACCGTTTACCTTGCTTCAGATACAGCTTTCCAGAACATCTTTCAGATTAACATAACAGAAGCTGATGAACAGCTATCCGGTGAATTAAAACTTGTAAACACTGATACAACAGGAGATATTCAGCTCAATAAAAAGTTCCTTGCCGATAATACAGAACTAAATGATCTGTCTCTTATATCACAGCCGCGTTTCTCTGTAAAAAATCAAAACGGAAAATATGTATGCGGTATTCAGACAGACGGAAAAATAATCTTTGACCACTTCTCATCAGAACCGGCAGAATTTGCACTCACTTCAGATTCAGTTATCTACATTTCAGGACTCCCTGTAGGCGAATATACTGTCTGCGAAATAAAGGGAGCTGATGGATTCGAAGCACAGAATGCAGAAATAGCTATAAGCAATACTATCGAACTGAACACCTGTGAAATAATAAATGAATCCATAACTACTACTACAACTGCCCCGGTTACCACAACTGTCACAGAAACCACAACCATCGCAGAAACTACAACACCATCTGAATCCACCACACCTTCTGACATCACTTTTACTCTACCGGAAACAACAGTCCTTCTTACAATATAACCGAAGAAGTTTTTTCAGAAACAACAGCGGAGACAACTGAGGAAAGCACAGAAACATCACCTTCGAAAACAGTCTTTTCAAACAGATACACTCATCCGTCCAATCCAAAAATTCCTCATTCACCAAAGACGGGTGACAGCAGATTCCCTGTTTCCGCTTTAACAGTACTTTTTGCTTTATCAGGACTTGCTGTCCTCCGGACAGTTAAAAAATAAAAAACAAAGCATACTGCATAATTTAATAAGCAGTATGCTTTGTTTTATTTTTCCATATCTATCATCTTTATAATTTTTCTATGAAGTATAACAAAAATAATATATCCGACTGATGCTCCAAGAGTATTGTTAAAAAGATCATCAAACTCAAAAAGTCCGCGGCAGGTTATATACTGTATAGTTTCAATCGCAGCAGAAAAGCCCAGCCCCATAAATGTGACTTTTCTGAGTGATCTGTATTTTACATTCAAACCGGGCAGAAGAAATCCATACGGAACAGTCATAAGAATATTTAAGAAAATCTGACTTGCATAAAAATAATTCTTATCACGTATCAGCAGGATATATGAACGAAAGGGCTCCATATCAAAACGTTTTTCCCCTGGTTCCCTGCTGAATACAGTTATATATAATACCGCTGCCAGATAAACAACAAATTCCCAGAAGTATATTTTCTTCAAATGATTATACTGATTTTTTTCAGACATTTTACTGCTCCGGGAAAATTTCATTTAACACTGCAGCAATTCCGTCACTGTCATTGTCAGGCGCAATTCTGTCTGCAACTTCCTTTATTCTGTCGCATCCATTGCTCATAGCAACACCAAGACCGGCATATTCAATCATGGATACATCATTATATCCGTCGCCAAAAGCTATTGTATCAGCTCTGTCAATATCAGTTTTTCCAATCAGTTCAGCAATAGCCGCCGCCTTGTCAAGTCCCTTTGGAACAACTTCAATGAAAAAAGGTTCCGAACGGAATACATTTGCATTTTCGCCGATCTTTTCCCTGATTTCTGATTCCATCTTTCCAAGATAATCACCATCACCCAGAATAAGACATTTTACCGGAGGTTCTTCTATGGCATCAAGTACATTTTCAACTTTTTCAACATCCATTCTGTTGATTCTTGATTCAATGAGAAGATAAGGATTGTCATCTGTTTCTGAAATAATAACATCGCCCTTGTAAGTTATAAGCTCAAGACCATATTCCTTTGCCGCATTATATGCATTTTTTACAACATCCATTGAAAGTGTCTTTGCATAAACAACTTCCTTTGTCTGGTAATTAATTATATTACATCCGTTAAAAGGCATGATATATCCGCCGTATTTTTCAAGTTCAAGCTCTTTAGCATAAGGAAGAACACCCTTTGATGGTCTTCCGGAAGCAATTGCAAGTTTCACGCCGTCTTTCTGAACCCTCATAAGTGCTTTCTTAGTTTCAGGTGTAATATTCTTTTCTGAATTTACAAGCGTGCCGTCAATATCAAGAAAAATAATCTTTTTATTATCCATATAATTCACCCTTTAAGATATTTTTTACACAAAAAAAAGCTTTATGATAATTCATAAAGCTTCTCATGGGCCAACAGGGACTCGAACCCCGGACCAACCGGTTATGAGCCGGTTGCTCTAACCAACTGAGCTATTGGCCCTCATATGTTTGTTTAAATTTTTAAACAATGACCCGTACGAGACTCGAACTCGTGATGCCGCCGTGAGAGGGCGGAGTCTTAACCGCTTGACCAACGGGCCGTACAAAAGTCTGTTTTCAAAAAAAAATAAAAAATGCACCATCGGGGGCTCGAACCCAGGACCCACTGATTAAGAGTCAGTTGCTCTACCAACTGAGCTAATGGTGCATATAAATGCCGGCACCTATCTATTTTCCCGGGCCGTCGCCAGCCAAGTATTTTCGACGTG
>JAUNJJ010000068.1 GCA_030533325.1 Oscillospiraceae bacterium | reverse complement strand
AACTGAAAAATTACCGTGTTATAACCTCTCCGCTTCACTTCGTTCAGCACCTCTCCTTAAAAGGAGAGGCTTGTACTGCACTTAGATATCACTTACAGAGAATATCAGTAATTAGTTTTAAGCAAAAATAACAGCACAAGTAATCCGGCTGACAATCCGGAGAAAACCGGTTTAATAAATACGAAATCTCCGAATCAGACACTTCTCCGGCTGATAATACTTCAGGCTATGAACTGAAAGAATATCGCACATATTCCGGAATGACACCGCCGAACAGTATAACGTATGCTGGCGGAAATCTTTTTTTAAAAGGAATCTCAGAAGAAAAGAACTATACCTTACTGAAATACTATGATATAGGGAACGAAAAAACAGTTTTTACAGAATTTCTTTCCGGTACGGATATTCCGGATAAATATAAACCCTCAGATTCATTGTCTTCTACATTCCGGATAAAAGATCCATATGTATCTGAAGATAGATATATGTATTACTGCGAAGAAGTGTCAGAGTGGAAAAACAGAGAAACAAATAAGCTCTTTTCCTTTTATTTCCTGCATTTCATTTTACTACCGCAAATCCGTTTTCGTCAGCCGCTGCACATGGAATTCTTTCGTCATTCCTTACTCCTGATATAATCAGTGCTGATTCATTGCTGTTTTCTTTGTAACCGTAAACATTTCCGTCATTTTTTATGTAGATATAATCGAATCCCATAAAACCGTTTGCTTCTGCGGAAAACAGTATTTCGCAGCTGTATATCCCCGGAATTTCAGGAGCAGCAGGGGAAGGAGAAATGTTATTCAGAATCTTTTCATCGTGAAAATTTTCATCAGTACTGAAAGAAACTGATTTCAGTTCGTCTTTGTACTGATAAATTATTTCCGGACTATCAGCGTTTTCTGTTTTAATATATTTCACCCAGCCTTCATCTGCAATGTCAGATAAGCATGTTACTTTCTGGGTTTCTCTGTTTACAACAGTGAGCTTAAGATTTCTGAAATCAAAATCCGAGGAGCAGATATACAGATTTTTGCCGCCAAAGGCTATAAACTGAATGTATTCCTGATTAATATCCATTTCGGTTTCATAATCCATATTACTATTGTAAATGTATATATGCTGTTTTTTTAATTTCGGATATTCTTCAGCTGTTTCTTCCAGTTCAGCGATACTGTCTGAACAGAATGATTCAGTCCGGGAATCAGAAAATGGAGAAATTATATTATTTTCAGAAAGATTTTTTATAAACACAGTAAGGCCGACTGTAAATGCAAGAGCAGCAGCGATGTATCCAAAATTATTACGTTTATAAACAACTTCTATTTTAGTTTCATTTTTTTGACCGTTTCCCGAATCCATTTTCCTTAAACCGAAGTCTGTAAGTGCATTTAACTTTTCATCGGACAAATATTCCTTCCCGCTTATTTTCTCCACGAATTCATCATCCAGCAAGGTGTCATCCGTTAATATTTCTTCAACATTTTTTTTCTTACTCAAAATAACCACCCCTTTCTTCGAGAATTTTTTTCAGTTTTTTTCTTGCCCGCAGACTTCTCTTGTTTACAGCTGCAGTGCTCATTGAAAGCCGTGCAGCTATTTCTGCTGCTTTCATTCTGTAAAAATACTGCATAATCAGTATATCAGAGTCGGGGCTGCCAAGTTCAGTAACTTTATTCCACAGAAAAATGCTCTCAAGTTTGCGTTCAGTTTCGTCTTCCGGTTTAATATTACTGACAAGCTGCTCAAATTCATTTTCGTCAGCGGTTCGGGAATACGAGCGGGTGAGCCTGCGGTAGAGGTCAGTTGCCCTTGCTGATGCAACCTTCCCGGCAAAGCTTTTTATTGTTCCTTTTTCTTCATCCAGATTCTGAGCTTTTTTTAATATTTCGATAAATACGTCACTTACACATTCCTGCACATCAGTTTCCGCAGCTATGTTTCTTACTCTGTTCATGACCACAGCATAAACATAGTTTCCGTAGATTTTTACCATTGCCCGGTATCCTTTTTCAGGCGAGGAACGTATAAGAGTAATGAGCTCTGAATCTGTCATCTGTTCTGTCCTTTCATTTTATTTCCATAAGATATGTTCTGACCTGATTCTGAATATTGTTCACGGTTTCATAAATTGTCTGCGCATCGCTGAAAAACAGGGAAGTCTGTTCATTTATTATTCCGGTAATATGTGAGTCTGATAAGGCAGCTCTGTTTGAAGATTCAACAGCCTTTCTCAGCTTGCCGGCGGCATCTGCGGTGATTTCTTCACTGCATTCGGAAATCATTTTATCAAACGAGTCCTTTCTGATGCTAAACCGGAAAATATGCTTCTGATTTTCGCCGATTGTGTCCTGGTATTTTTCTGACATAATGAGCTTTAAGAATTTCCAGACCTCATCCTTATGCTCTGAACGTTCTGAGATACAGATGAAATTATCGGATGATACAGCCGGATAAATATTTTCGGAAACTGAAGGCATTCCTCTGAGAGTAAACGGAGAAAGTTCAGAATATTCTGTAAGTTTATCCGCATATTCAATATTGCATAGCTCAGCATTGCACAGTCTCTCGCTGAATCTGCTTCTGTATTCTGAATATGCGGTTTCAGACGAGAGTTTTTCCGTTATTTCTTCTTCGCTTTCAGCATTTTCCTTTATATATGTAAGCAGCTTTGAAAAATATATATCATCAAAATGACATGCCATACCGGAAAAATCAATATATTCTTCAAGATTTTCAGTTATCAGATATCTTACCATATCTTCACGCGAAGTCATATAAAAAAGATTATCAGCACTGAAAAATTCGTCAAATGTCCATGAATTTTCTTTTCCCGGCAGACCTTCTCTGCATATTGCAGCATTAAGATAAATGCTAAGCGGAAGTCGGTACAGCTTTCCGTCTGCAGAAAACAGGTCAGTAATACCGGTAAAGAAATCATCTTTATTAAGTTCACTGTCTGTTTCAAGGAATTCGTTCAGATCTGCAAACATTCCCATTCTGCTGAAGTGAACCGTATCTATACTGTTTCCGCCAATGACTATGTCAGGGATTTTTCCGGAGGCGATATCAAGATTCAGTTTGTCGAAGGAGGAATTGTCTGTGTAATTCTGATTAAATTTGCTGTAGTCATTAATTTCTATTCTGAAACCTGAATTTGTACGGTTAAATTCTGCAACCGCTCTGTTTATAAAATCTTTTGTTTCATCACACGCAAGGGTTATTATCTCTTTATCTTTCATTTTGCCGGCAGTTTCTTCATCGGCTTCTCTGTATACAAATGTATTATCAAATGAAGTCCAGACAAGATTTCCGCAGTCTGTTAAAAAAACGTCGCTGTCTGAAGTAACCTCTGATATTTCCGAGTCAGCCCATTTCATGATAAACGATATTTCCGTATCAGGTGCAGAATATTTTAATATACCTTCTGATGTTACCATATACAGATTACTTTTGTCAATTGTATTTGCAAATGAGGATATATTTTTTATTTCGCAATCCAGCTCTGCGGGTTTTGAACTGATATCATCTGCATAAAGAATTTTCGTTCCTTCCGGACTCCATTTCAGCAGAGCGTAGCCGGAGCCTGTCGCTGCAATATCTGAGATAAATTCATTGTTATCAAGGTTTCCCTGAATGATATTGTCTGTTATTTCCCCCTTACTGTTAAGAAATAAAATATTTTCAGGAGAAGAAACTATAATATTTCCGTCAGAATTTACTTCTATATGCTCAGGTGAGAAATTCTGTATTTCTGAAAGGTCAGTTTTTATCTCACTTAATGACATGGATTCAGTATCAGTTTTTGTGATTATAAGCTCATTGTTTAACTTTTTAACCATATAAATGCAGTTGCCTGACATTGCATAATCGGGAGAAAAGGCGTTATCAGACTTTAATTCGGATAAAACCTTACCTGCAGCATCAGTTATCCATATATTTGAATTCGATGACTTCATATTTTTTTCATCAACAGATGAGAAAAACAGCATGCCGCTGTCAGAGTCTGAAAGGACTTCAAAGTGTGCATTTTCCTTTCCTGTCAGTTCACAGAGATTAAGTTTCTGCAGACAGGTCTGTGTGTCCGGATCCATAGTAAAAAGCATGCCGCTCTGGGTAAAGCTAAATTCTGCACCCTCGTTTTCAGTTCCATCAGCCATATAAATATTTTCTCCGGAAAGAGAAAAATCAAATCTGTCGATTGTCGTTCCGGTATCTTTATCAAAAACGTCAGCGTGATAGATTGTATTGTCTTCTGCATCAACTGCAATCATAACTGGATTATTATCTTCGGTTTTGTACATTCCCGCATAGATTCCGCCGATATCATCAGGACTGTCATATTCTGAAAAAACAGTCTGTCCGCCCGAAGAAATACGCATAAGGCAGTAATCCATGCGTTCCTGTTCAGTTAAAACAAAATATCCGTTTTCACTGTCACTGATTACCGAAAGAGTGTTTTCATCAGCAGGAATTTCATCAGTAATCAAGTCCGTATTTTTAAGTTCCAGTGTGTTTTTGTCATATGTATCTTTATACAGACCTGTTCTTCCGTCAGCACTGCCTGAATATATCAGAGAGATATCACCATTGTTCTCAGGTTCCATTATATACGGCACTGCAAAACTGTAATTCTGCAGAATTTCCGAGGCTACTGTAAGGTCATTGTTAAAATCAGTTTTAAGCAGCTGAAGTACTGAATTTTCATTCTGTAAGCACAGATATGCGCAGTCATTACTTACAGTTCCATGATAGATATGCCGTATTTTTTCACCGCCTGGTGAATAACTTCTTGGTTTCCCGCTTTTTTCATCATACAGATAAATACTGTAATCAGGACTGACCTTTTCAGAACCGGTTACAACTATTTTATCATTTACTGCTGCCAAACCGTACAAAAAATCCAGATTTTCCGGTAATTTATATTCTTCTGAAATATATATACCTGTTTTGGTTACAGAAATATCCGCGCTTTCTGATATTTTTCCACCCGTACTGTCTGTGTCAGAGATTTCAGTTCCTGATAAGCCCGGACTGTTTATCCCGGAATTTTCATCACTGATTTTTCTGCATCCGCACATACTGAAAGCAAGCAGCACTGACAGCACAGTACATATATTTTTCTTCATAAACATTCACTTCCTGATTATTATATTGAAACGTTTCTGTTATGTATTCGACAGAGGAAGGGAAAAGTGGACAGGATTTTATTGATTAGTCTTTGAAATTATGGTATACTTAATAAAAAGCAGGTTCAACCGATGTCAATTATCTATTTATAGATTTTCCAGAATTACAGGATTTTGATGTCATTGTATTTTTGATCCGCCACCAATGCTGGTGAAAGGTCCTGTATTTTATGAAAAATGCTGTACAGAAAAGAATGGAGGGTAAAAGCAGCGAATTTAAACAGGAAGTGAGAATTTATTTTGATAAGATTATGAAACACTGCAACAAAAAAGAGAACAGGAGGTATGCATATGAAAAAATTAAATATCACCAGGACGTGCAATGTAATAAGCATTTTTCTTTTGATTTGCTTCATTGTTAAAACAATCATTGATTACGCACAATACTCAGGCACATTAAACTCTGCACCTTTTTATGTGTGGATTATTGCTAATGCTTTATACTTTGTTCTTCCTGCTGTTATAGTATTTATAGTAGGTATTGTAATTAAAATAAGAATCAGTTAATAAGGAGAACATTTCTTCCTGTTAAAAAACCTTATTAATCAATCAAAAAACAGAACAGTACCCGGGAAAGCTATTTATATTGGCAGACACAGGATAAAAAGACACTTAAAAAATCAATTCTTTGATAAAGGATATTCAAAGAGATACGTTTAATGGAATAGGTAAGCCAGAACCATTGAAAAATAATTTAAGTGGTTGGTGGAGTCGGCGTATTGATGAGGCAAACAGAATTGTATATTTCGAAAAAGATGGAATAATTCATATTGTAGCATGCAGAGGACATTATGAATGAAACTGAAGGGTAAAAAAATATAATAAAAAGAGCCGGATTTTTGTCCGGCTCTTTTTATGCAGAAATTTTTTTCAGTTGACTGATAGAAATGCCGCTTTAATTTCGTAGTAGAAAGTGAGAGGAGGACAAATCGAATCAGAAAAGGAGGTACCGAATTGAAGATCACAGAAGATAACTTTTTACAGGAACTACAGCGGAGAAATGAGGACGCTCTGGAATTCGTTGTAAGGAATTATGGTGGATTGCTGAAGGCAGTCATTCGCCGCATTTTATATGATTATCCGGAAGATACCGAGGAATGCTTGTATGATGTGGTTTTAAAAATATGGGAGCATAGCGATTCTTATAATAACAAGGGCAAATTCGAGAGCTGGGCAGCGGCAATTGCCAAATATGCTGCACTTGACCGTCTGCGAGTACTGAAACGCCTTGAACCAATGGCAGATATTTATGAACTGCAGATTGAAGATACATCCGCTATGACAGGAAACGATTTATTTGACAGTTTCTTTGCGGAACTAATTTCCTGTTTGAACGAGGAGGATCGTACACTGTTTATTCGAATTTTCTGGCAAGGAGAAAGCATTGATGAAGCAGCAAAATATCTTGGAATGCCCAAAAGTGTTCTGTATAATCGCATTTCCAGAGGAAAACGAAAAATCATCAGGAATTATCCAGGCTATTTTCGTAAGGAGGAAAAGTAATGAAAGATACACTGTATCAGATCCTGAATAACGATGCGACCGATCTGCCTCCGGCAGAACCGATAAGCAATCAGGAGGTAATAAATATTATGAAACGATTTAAAGAAGAGAGTAATATTCAGTCTGTTAAAACAAGACGTAAACCAAAAATCAGTGTAGTGCTGGTTGCCGCTGCTGTTACGGCAGCTTTTGGAACAGCAACAGTTGCAGCTACAAAACTCGGTGTATTCAGTACACTGATAAACCAGGAGCACAGAACATTTGAGTACAATGGTGAAGAGTTACCTGTTAATAAATGGGCTAAAAATTATGATTATAATCAGATTTCCGAAAATGCAGCGGAGATTACTGAAAGTCTGACTGGAGAAGGCGACAATCTCGTAGTTGAAGTCGATGAAGTCTACTGTGATGGTGTGACTACGCTTATTAGTATGACTGGATACCTAAAGGATGGAAATCCTGATCACAAGCAGCAGTTAAAATTCTATCCTGTTACGGCTGAGTGCAATGGCATTCATTATGATCAGAGCAGTGATACAGCAGATTTGAGCTGCAATCTGATACTGGATGAGGATTCAGACAATGTATTCCGCGGAGATCTTAGAATTGTAGATTTTGCAGACAAAGAGATTACTGAACCTGGAATACTGGAGATAAATGTAAAAGAAATTCGGGAAATGGACAACTATATTGATAATGAAAATCCTCGTACTTCAAAAGGATTTACGCTCTCTGTTCCGGTATCACCTGACAGAACTCTTCGACTTGGTGCAGACAAGGAACCATACACAATTGAAGATGAAGGCTATTCTGTAAAAATATTCGAGATTTCTCCGGCTATGATGATTGTTGGCTGCTATCCGTATGAAGAAAATAGTACAGTTTATTTAGAAAACGGTGATTTTGCAAAATTTATAGATTTAGTAAAGTATCCGATATATGACGGAATGCCAGCATGCTGCATAGTTCCAACAAGAGAAACACTCACAGTTTCGTTCTTTGACAAGAGTGGTGAACATGGTATGCCTGATGAAAACGGACATTTTCCATCTCTCAAGGAAATTAAAGTCAATATGGATGAAGTGTTTGCTGCTATGAGCGAATGATGATTTTGCACCCTATCGGGTATATAAATGCTATAAACTAATCATTTTATACCCTAACGGGTGTAAAACAATATAAATCACTTGACTTTATAACCGAAAGGGTATAATATTAATATATGAATAAAATTGCTGAATTTATAAAACAAAAAAGAAAAGAAGCCGGTCTTACTCAGGAGGAGTTCGCAATGAGGTCAGGTCTTGGGCTAAGATTTGTAAGGGAACTGGAACAGGGTAAGCCGACTGTACGTATGGATAAAGTAAATCAGGCACTTGCTATGTTCGGTATGGAAGCTGTACCAGGGAGGAAGGATGAACGATGACCCCAGCTTACAGAACTGCATATGTTTATGTCAGAAATATTTTTGCCGGCATATTGTCTGAAACAGATAAGGGATATTCTTTTGAATATGACTGTGATTATCTGAATCTTGAAAATGCTTTACCAGTATCTCTTACACTTCCTGTACAGAAAGACCCTTATTTTTCAAGAACGCTTTTTTCATTCTTTGATGGCCTGATACCAGAAGGCTGGCTGCTTGAAATTGTAAGCCGCAACTGGAAAATAGACAGAAATGACAGATTTGGGCTATTGCTTACTGCCTGCAGAGACAGTATTGGCAATGTTAGTATCAGGGAGAAAAAAATATGACTTGTATGTGCTGCGGAAAAACGCTTACGGAAAATAATACATGGCACAGGAAATGTATTAAACATTTTTTCGGAACCGAAACGATTCCGGAAATTGACATTTCAGAAAAAGCGATAGAAATGCTTGCTGAAGAGACTATAGATAAAGGTTTAACTGTTCCAGGCGTTCAGAAAAAACTGTCGCTTCATTTATTTTCTGAAGGGAAACCACGACTTACTCTTGTAGATTATCCTACAGGTTTTATTCTTAAACCACAGGTAAATGATTTTACTGCATTGCCGGAGTCTGAGCATCTTGTAATGTCTATGGCTGAAAAATGCGGAATACAAACCGTACCTCACGGACTGCTGCATATAAACAACTGTTATGCTTATATAACACGTAGAGTTGACCGGAAATTCACCGGGAATTCGATAAATGACATGTTTGCAATGGAGGATTTTTGTCAGCTTGATTTCAGACTTACTCAGGATAAGTATGAGAGGTGCTGAACGAAGTGAAGCGGAGAGGTTATAACACGGTAATTTTTCAGTTTGCAGAGCTACTTTAAATATCCCTTTAATCCAACTGCACAGCTCGAAATTGTTGCATTTTTGATGAAGGGGGAAGGATACGTGTTGAATTTTTTTATGGAATAGTGCGTTTTAGAATTTATAGATACATAAAAAATCTTACACGTCATAAAAGTTCCAATTCAACTTATAAAACCGGTATCGTAAATAATTTTACGATACCGGTTTTTATGCGTAAACTCATTGTTGAACGCCGGAAAATATGATAAAATATAAATAAACAATACGTAAATCGTAATAATCAACAAAATTTTACGCGATATTTATATAAAATCACGAACTTTCTTTTTAGGTGTCACTTTTGTGAATGAATGAACACTATATAAGTAGAGAAATAAAATTAAAGGATGGTGGACTTTTGGAAGATGAACAGATAGTTGAACTTTATCTGAAGCGCTCTGAGAATGCAATATCAGAAACAGACAGAAAATACAGGACAAGATGCCTGTATGTAGCACATAATATACTTAATGATTTGTCAGATGCAGAAGAATGTCTTAATGATACATATATGACAGCCTGGAATACAATACCTCCGGAGCGACCAAAGTTTTTATCCGCATTTCTTTTCCGTATAATAAAAAATCATTCACTTAACAGACTCAGATACAATCACAGGGATAAACGTGAAATCAGTCTCAGTATTTCGCTCAGCGAACTGGAAGAATGTGTTGACGGAAAACAAAATACTGAAGATGAATTTGATGAGAATCAGCTTGCATTAATCCTTAATGATTTTTTGCGGGGACTTGATGAAGAAAAACGTTTTATTTTTATCAGAAGATACTGGTACATGGACAGTATCGGATCAATTGCTGAACGTTGTTCCAGAACAGAGGAAAATGTAAAAACCATACTGGTCAGGATTAGAAAACAGCTGAAAAAATATCTTGAAGAAAGGGGCATTTCACAGTGAATGCAGAGCAGTTGAAAAAAGCCATAGATAAAATTGACGATCAGCTGATTGCGGAAGCTGAAAACTATACTCCCGTAAAAAAAAGAAAGAAAAGTACAGCTGTTTACATAATTCCGGCCGCAGCAACGGCAGCGGCAGTTGCATTTGGAATAGGAATAAATAATTTTTCCGAAAGCAATAAACCTGATAACAGATTTGAGGCCGAAAGTGTTGTTACTGATACTGTACCCGAAACAACTGTTCCGGCTGAAAATACAGAAAGCACTGAACTGACAGTAAATATTATTTCTGTTACAGAAACAGAGGCTTATAACGAAACAACGGGTACCATATCCTGTCCGGAAACAAAAGTTCCGGATAATGAAAAAATATTAATTGTAACAGATGAACCTGTCAGTTCAGCTCATTCAGTTGTAACTCATCCGGCAATCCGTACTGAAAAAATAACCTCTGCTGAGAAAGTAACCATACCTGAATTTACCGGAGGAATACCAGATTCAACCGTGCCCGAATGTACATCTTCGCCAGTAACAGAACCAGCTCCGGAAGATTCACCTTCACTGTCTGATGAAGCATACGATCTGTATGAAAGCGTAATCAGCTCATTTCCTTCCAATTCGATATTCCTTGATTACACCCGTGACAAGAGAACGGTATTGATAATTAAAGAAGACGGCAGCAAATATTTTCTTGAAGACGGTGGAGTACAGTCAATAATAAAAATGAAAGACGGTACCCTTCCTCCCGAAAAGGAAATCAGGTCAAACCCAGAGTGCAGTATCGTCAGATTTATCCCAAACGATGACGGAACCTATACTTTATGGCCTTCATATTTAAAGGATAATGTGTATAAATATCTCATAAATGACAGTAACGTTCTCTCTGTTGATGAAAAACAGATAATAAACAAATACATGATTTCAATAGATGGTATAACAATTGATTCAAAAAGTAACCCCGGAGATATAATTAAAGATTATCCGGAACTTAATCTTAGTATAACTTCAGAATCTATAGTTCCAACTGAACCGGATCCACCTGTTCCTTCTGTTTCCGTTCCTGTTGTAACCCGACCTGAAAATGATAATCCAGCGGGAGCTCCTGATCCGAACCCTGAAACTGAACTAACAGTCACCCCATCTTCTGAATCAGAAACTATAAACAGTTATTCGTGTGCAATACCCGGAACATCAGATTCATACGATGCACTTATAAGGCTTGAGGAGAGCGGTGCAAAATATAAATTTACGATTAATATTCCTGATTTTCCATGTGATGAACCATATGCAGCACATGCAACTAATATTTTTAAAAGATAATATACGAGGAGAGTGGATCTTATGAAAAAACATATAGCTTTATTATCAGCCCTGATACTTGCCGCAGGGAACAGTATAACAGCATTTGCTGAAGAAACAGCAGAAGATAATGTCCTTTTGGGAGATATTAATTTTGATGGAATAGTAGATGTCACGGATCTGTCGTCGTTCTCCATCTTACTTACTGACCGCGAGGAACTTACAGAAGCACAGAAGAAAGCGGCTGACGTGGATAAAGATGGACGGGCTGCACTTTCAGACCTTGCAAGACTGAGACAGTTCCTTTCAAGGATAATCGATACATTTGATTCTTCGAAAGCAGAAAAAATAACCGATACAGATAAGATACTAAGTATGCTTACCGCTTACGCTGAAGAAAATTATCCGGGAGCCAAAGTTATGTTATGGGCTGATGGGGAAGAAATAATGTTCAACATGAACACGGAATATCATAAAGCGTATTATCAGGATATATACACCTATATGGAAGAAAAAAATATAGACACTTCCAGAGTAATAGTAGCGTGGATTGAACCCTGTGAACCCTCTGAGCCCTCTGAAATGGAAATCGAAAGAGAACCCTTTCCTGAAGATTTTCCGGTTAATGCCGAAAACAACAGCATAAATTATGCAAAGAGAAATGATATAATGTACTGTAAATACGGAGCATGTATTATTGATGAAAATCAGATAAACGGTTCAGTTCTTGCATTCTTTACTGAAAACATTGACAGTGGAGACGGCAGAATGGCGGCTGCTGATACGCTGAAAAATTTTAGTACTGATGATGTTCTGATTGTAAAATACGGTAAGACTGAAGGCAGATATTATATTTATCTGAATGAAAATCTTTCAGAAACAGAAAAAAATGTAATTCTTGAAAAAATTATTATCGCAGATTAATCGGGATATGTATTCATTTGATACAACATAGAAATATTAATTGATGATTTGAAGGAAAAGCTTAGAACGCGACATATTCTTCGTTTGCAGAACGGGGAATGTTCCATCGAGGCAGATTAATGAAATTATTTTTATACAGCGAGGTTTATAGCCTTGCTGTATTTTTATTTGCCTGTATTAAAATAAAATGCTATACTAAAATAAACTTTTTTCAAAACCGTATGATTTTTAAAATAAAATCTGTCTATATAGGTGAAGGGAGGAAAAATATTGGATGACAGAACAATAATTCAGCATTACTGGGACAGAGATGAACGCGCTATAACTGAAACTGATGAAAAATATGGTTCATACTGTCATAAAATTGCTGAAAATATTTTGGAAAACAGTGAAGATGCAAAGGAATGTGTAAATGATACTTATCTGAAAACCTGGAATTCTGTTCCGCCGGAATGGCCGAAAATTTTTCCGGCATTTATCGGAAAGATAGTGAGAAATACTGCATTTAATTATTACACCAGAATTCATGCCCAAAAAAGAGGCGGCAGTATGACAGCTGTTGTGCTGGAAGAACTGGATGAATGCATACCTGATAAGAATGCTGAATTTATTCAGGATGACAGCGAACTGACCGGGATAATAAATACCTTTCTGGAATCACTTTCGGAAAGAAACAGGGAAATATTCGTACTTCGGTACTGGTACAATGAAAAGATAAGTTACATTGCAGCAACAATGAAAATGTCTGAAAACAGTGTTTTTTCTGTTTTAAACCGTATGCGAAGAAAGCTGCGAAAAATTCTTGAGGAAAAGGGGGTTAAACCATGAACAAAGAAAGACTGTACAGGGCGATTGGAAATATAGATGACAAATACATCGTCAGTGTACACAGAGAAATAAGTTCAGAAAAACCTTCGTTTTCAGACATGGATTCATCATTGCCTCTTTCACAGAACGAAAGGACGATTGAAGTGAGTGTTGTAAGAAAGACAAAGAGAAGAATAAGCATAATAGTGGCAGCAGCCTTGCTTATAGGTTCAGTTGCGGCAGCTGCTGTGTTTATGGGAACAAAGAAAGATAAAAAAGAATATACGGAAAAGAAGATTGAGAATTATTTTATTGAAGATGAAAATTTTTCTTTGCCGGAAACGGTGTATGGTATTGATGCTATATCAGCTGATAAAGAAAGTATCTATTATGCAGGGTATATGCAGATGGGTGAAGATAGTAAATCTGTTGTCTCAGTTTTCAGTATTCCTGAAAACAAAAAATATGATATTGATCTGACAGGATACGAAAGTGATGTAATAACTCCCATTAGTATAAGCGAATCAGAGCTATGGATTCAGATATCAGACAATGACAGACGAACTCTTCTGCGTGCAGACCGAAAAACTCTGGAAATAAACGGTTCGCTTGAACTTGGGGAAAATGAGTGGATTTATTATGTATCCGAACTAACTGACGGAACATATCAGATAAGAAAATATGTTCTTGATGAGGAAATTAAGGATTATTATATCTGCACATATGACCGGAATCTGAATCTGATTTCAGAAAAATCAGTTATGCACAAAGATGTTTTTAGTAAGCCGGATGTGGTATGGGCTGGAACGGAAACTGATGAATCAGGAAATTATTATGTTGTTTATTCGGATGATAAATATGAGTATACTCTTTTAAAATATTCCTCTGATGACAGTCTGCTTTATGAGCAAAAAAATATTACATCCGATATGGAAGGGCAGTATTCGGGAATATTTATTGCGAAGGACGGAAATCCGGTAATATACTCCTCAAAAAGTGATTCGTCGGTTTATTTCTTCAACGAACTGGATTCTGAAACCGGTGAAGTTTCACAGAGATATGAGATCAAACCGGAGAGCAACACGTATATTTCAATTTGGGGAGGAATGGCAAGAGGGCAGGCACCGGGCAGATTTGATTTTTCATACATATTAAACAATAAAGTTTACGGCTGCTGTCTTGAGGATGAAGAAAATGTGATTATTGCGGATATAAATCAGGAAAATATAAAGTACTCAGGCTGCGCTGTTTCGGAGAACGCTCTGCTTATTACGGGTATAAACTCGGTGGAAAACAGCTCAGGAATGTATCTGTGCAAATCTGATTACGAAGGAAATATAATCTCATATACAGATAAGTATTCATTGTCAGAAAGCAATACCATCAGAAGAATACGCAGAAAAAATAACGGTGAATTATCTCTTCTTGTGAGTGAATATAACGATGAAACTCAGGAAGAAACTTTCTATGCTGTTACCGCAGACAGTGATCTGAATATATTAAACCGTACTGAACTTGAATGTGAATATGCCGATGATTTTATAATTGATGATAACGGAAAAATCGCATTTTTATCCAATGATACAATAGTGATGTGTGACAGGAATGGAAACAAATCTTTTTCACAGGATTCGTCATATCGGGTTAGTTTTTTTGAAACAACGGAAGGATATTACTGTGCTGAAGTTATAAAGGATAAGTGTAAGACCGTAATTTATAAAATAGATTTTGATAAAAATACTCTGGTCAGGGTAAATGAACTCGATTGCAGTATTGTATCAGCTGAAAACGGAAACGGCAAATATGATGCATATTTTAAATTTAATGAGGGAGTATACGGATACTGCCTTAGTGATAACAGTCTCACCGAAATAGTAAACTGGATTGATTCTGACTTTAACTTTCCTGCTGACCAGAGCGTTGTTGTTGATAACGATATTGTTGTAAATAAATATTTTGATTTGGATAATAAAGGAACAAGAATGAATATTACTTACAGAGCTGATGATGAAACTCTGAAAAAAATTCAGGAACGAAAAGTAATAAATATAGCAGCATCAAATATTTGCGATGGAATCAGAGCGATAATAAATGATTTTAACAAGTCAAATACTGGATACCGGATACATATTGAAGACTATTCCAAATACGAAGCTAATTCGTCTTATTTCTCAGACTCAGGAATTAATGCGATTGAACAGGAACTGATAAAGGGAAATACTCCTGATATGATCCTTTTCGGACAGGATTTTGATATGATGCGTTTTGCAGGGTTTGATGCATTTGCAGATATTGATGAACTTCCTGGTATAACTGATATTAACAAAGATGAATACTTCGGAAACGTAATTGATGCGTACAGATTTAACGGAAAACAGTATGCAATGCCGGTTTCATTTTATATTGAAGGATTATGCGGAAAAAAGGAAGCTGTCAGTGATATAAAAGATTATACAGTAAATGAATTTGCAGAGCTTAACAGTGTGAAAAATCTGTTTTACAGTGAACCATATATTTTCCTTACTGAATATCTGATTAATTCAAATATATGTGATTATATCGACACCGAAAAATTCACATGCAGTTTTGACACGGAAGAATTTGTCAGCCTTCTGAAAATAGTTAAGGAAAATGGAATAACCGAAGAAGAATACTATAAAAGGCTGTCAGATTCTGATAAAACATATGAAACAAGAATGGCAGACGATTTATGCTTGTTTATGCCGCTCCAAATCTTTACATTTTCAGATTTTTCACGGGAAAATGCATATTATTTTTGTGGTGCTGAAACAGCTCTCACAGGTTTGCCTTCTGACAGTCACAGCGGTGCAGTGATTGTGCCGGAATTCACAGTGGCTGTATTTAAAAATTCAGAAAACAAGGAAGCTGCAGTAGAGTTTCTGAAAATTCTTCTTTCAGATAACGGTCAGAATCAGGTTTGTCAGCATATGGGCTATATGGGTTCATTTCCGGTAAAAAAATCTGCTTACAATCAGTTGTTTGAAAAGACGAAAAATGCCACAACTATTCATACTACTGACTGTCACGGTAAGGAAACAAAGGTAAAAAAGCCAGATAAAGAACTGCTTGAGACTGTAACTGACTTCATTACTTCAGCTTCATCAACGTCTCTTTCTGACAGCAAAATAAAAATGATTATCAGTGAAGAAACAGAGCGTTATTATGCTGACACGCAGAGTGCCGAAGAAACCGCAAAGAATATTCAGAACAAGGTGACTGTGTATCTGAAGGAGATAAAATAATTGAATTTATACAGCGAAGTCTTATTGCTTCGCTGTATTTTTATTTGCCTGTATTAAAATAAAATGCTATACTAAAATAAAAAACATCAAACCTGTAAGATTTCAAATAAAAATCCTGTCAGTATAGGTGAAGGGAGGAAAAGCATTGGATGATAAAACAATAATTCAGCACTATTGGGACAGAAATGAATGTGCGATATCGGAGACTGATGAAAAATACGGTGCATTTTGCTGCTCAATTGCTGAAAACATTCTTGAAAATAAAGAAGATGCAAAGGAATGTGTGAATGATACTTATCTTAAAACCTGGAATTCACTTCCGCCGCACTGGCCGAAAATTTTCCCTGCATTTATCGGAAGAATAGTCAGAAATCTTGCTTTTAACCGATATAACAGTGAAAGAACATTAAAAAGAGGCGGAGGGCAGATAAGTATTGCTCTTGACGAACTTGATGAGTGTATACCGGATAAATGTTCAGATTTTGTTTGTGATGAAAGTGAACTGTCTGAAGTAATCGATTCATTCCTTGATACACTTTCAAAGAAAAACAGACAGATATTTGTACTCCGCTACTGGTACACGGAAAATATCAGCTACATATCCCGGATAATGAATATGACTGAAAACAACGTGTCTGTAGTTCTGAACCGTCTGCGGAAAAAACTTCACAAATACCTTTCTGAAAGGGGATTCAAGCCATGAACAGAGAAGATTTATACAGGGCAATAGGCGGTATAAGTGACAGACATATTGCAGATGTATGCAGGAAAATATGTTCAGATACGGTATCTTTGCACCATTCGCCGAACGAAAGGACGATTGAAGTGAGTGTTGTAAGAAAGACAAAGAGAAGAATAAGCATAATAGTGGCAGCAGCATTGCTTATAGGTTCAGTTGCAGCAGCTGCTGCGTTTATGGGAACAAGGAAAGATAAAAAAGAATATACGGAAAAGAAGATTGAAAATTATTTCAGAGAGGACGACAGTTTAAAATTTTCGGATGAATTTTATGATTTTAACTCACTGGCGGCGGTAGATGATGGTATGTACTTTACTTCATATTGTTTTACCGAAGATACCGGATATAAGGTGTCTGTTTATGATAATGAAAGTGATAAATTCAGAAATATCGATCTTGAAGGACATTCCGGGAAGATATATAAAATGTATTCCGGAGAGAATTATTTATGGATTGCTGCAGAAACTGAAAACCGGAGAAGTGAACTTATCCGGGTAGAGCCTGAAACACTGAAAATATACGACTGTACTGAGTTCAGTGACGGAGAATGGATTTCACAGATAGAGGAAAAAGAAGGGGGAAGTGCTGTTCTTGAATTATATTCAATGAATGAGGACAGAAATATCACCGGCTGGTCATTCTGTACTGTAGACAGCTCCATGATGGAAACAGACAGAACGAGTATTTCCGGGGAAACGTTTCCAGAGGACAGCCTGTTAAGTTCATGTATCAGAGATGAAGAAACCGATGAATACTATATGTTCTTTAAGTCGGCAGAACAGAATACTTCACTGTACAAGTATAATCCGGAAGGAAAGGAGATTTACCATAAGGATGATATTACCGCCGGTATGGACGGAACTGCAGCAGGATTTTTCTTAAGTATTTCAGGGAATCCGGTGATAATGACACATTTCTGGGGTACATCAGGTTCAGATGAAGCTTTGATTCAGTTTAATGAATTTGATTCGGAAACCGGAGATGTATGCGGAATGTATGAATCAGATTTAAACAGCTGCTTTCCTTATATAGGCACATCATCATGGAATTACAGTGACAGGTATGATTTCATCTATAATTTTGAAGATAAGGCATTCGGCTTTAATCTGGAAAATGAAAGTTCAGAACTGATATATGAAGTAAGCAGGCAGGGCAGTGATATTGAAAATCTCTCATTAATCTCATCCGGAAACGGCCCGCTTATGATTTACGGAACAGAATCCGGTTCCGGACAGGCTGGTTATTATATTTACAAAACAAATAATGAAGGCAATATAAATTCCCGGAACAGACTGACTGCATGCGATATTCTGAAAATAAAAAAATCAGCAGATAATCATGTTTATGCTCTTGCTGCAGAACATGAATCTGAAAGCAACATGGATATACTGACTGACAGATGGTATTATAGTGAACTGGACAGCAGCTGTAATATGATTAATAAAGTATATCTTGATATTGATAATAACAGAATGCCGTTTATTCAGGATTTTATATTAAACGGTGATACTATAGCAGTACTTTCTGTTAGCAGCTCTTCATCTAATGAAATAATGCTTTTTGACCTCGAAGGAAATAAAAAAGGCATTATTGAATGCAAAAATATACATGCTTTAGCATTATTCGAATCAGACGGAAATATTTATGCAGTGTGCAGTAATGATGAAAAAAGTTTTATCAGCAAAGTTGATACTTTTAAAACAGAGCTTTATGAAACAGTTACTTTGAATTTCAGTGTAGGGTCTTTGAGCACAGATGAATGCAGGTTTGCAGAA
The DNA here is from genome assembly GCA_030533325.1 of Oscillospiraceae bacterium. GTDB lineage: Bacteria > Bacillota > Clostridia > Oscillospirales > Ruminococcaceae > HUN007. The sequence continues at coordinate 2,646 of JAUNJJ010000068.1, read as the reverse complement.
GGAAAAGATGAATACAGCCTGTTTATAAGGTTTGATGACGGAATATACGGATATAAACTGTCTGATAACTCGCTTACAGAGTACATAAACTGGATGGATTCTGATATTTATTTGTCACAGATAAGAGATTACGTAATTAACAGCAGCGAGAAAATATCTGTAAGTTATTATGACAGCAGTGATGGAAATGTTTCAGAAAAATTCAGGTCATTTACGAGAGTTGATGATGATACACTTAAAAAAATCCAGAACAGAAAACTGATAAATGCAGCATTTATTAATCAGCCTGATGAGGAAATCTGTCGTTTCTTCCGGGAATATAATGCTGATTCGGAAGAATACAGAGTTCATATGGATGATTTTACTATGTATAATGATCAAGATAATATTTTTGGTATATCATCACATCTGGACAGTGAAATAATCAAAGGCAATATTCCGGATATGATATTTGCCGGAAACAGATTTGACTGGCTAAGATATTCTTCAGACGGTATGTTTGAAAATATAGAAAATCTTTTATGTAATGATACTGAATTTGAAAGAAACAGGTATTTTGAAAATATTTTTGACGCATATAAATATAACAATATACAGTTTGCTTTGCCTCTGAATTTTAATATAAGCTGCATGACTGCAAAAAAATCCGTTACCGGAGATAAAACGGGTTATACATGTGAAGAACTGATGAATATTGAGAATGAAGGAAATCTGTTTTCATGCGGGCGATACGCTCAGCTCATTGACAGTTTCGTTTTATCAAACATAACGGAATATGCAGATTTTAAAACCGGAAAATGTGATTTTGACAATCAGGATTTTATAACACTGCTGAATATTATAAAAAACAACGGAATTCCGGATGATTATCCTGTAGACTTTTCAATGCCTGAAACATATGTTCCGGAAAATATTAAGATGTTTAATTTAAGTAATCTGACTGGATTCCAAAATACAGCAAGAGAGCAGCAGATATTTGTTGGAGAAGAGGCAGTATTTACAGGATACCCTTCCCCCGCCGGAAGCGCACCGCTTGTTTCATCCGAAAAATGTGTCGCAATCACTGCTGATTCTCAGTATAAGGGAGAGGCATGGAATATAATAAAACAATTTCTTTCTGATGAGATGCAAAGGAATGTTTATGATTCATATTTCCCGGTTAGTAAATCTGTTTTTGATTCAAAAGCACAGGCTGCAATGAAAAATACACAATCAGGTTACTGGCCGGCAAGCAACGGTAAAAATATCAGACTGAAAAACATTGATCAGAAAACCGTTGATAATCTGAGAAATACAGTAAATAACGTTAACAAAGCAGTTCTTTATGACTCCAGGGCTGCAAAAATAATTTATGAGGAATTTGAACAGTTTATTAATGACAGACAGAGCGCTGAAGAAACCGCAAAGAATATTCAGAACAAGGTTTCGGTGTATCTGAAGGAGATAAACTGATCAAATCAGAAATGTAAATATTTACTGATCTGAATAATTTTTATTGAAATGAAAATATATATGTGGTAAAATAAAAGTGTGTATTATATTAGTTCATAAATACCATTGGCGAAGGAGATGTAACTATGCTTAAGATATTTTTTGGAAAACATCCTGATGAAATATACAACACAGATGTGTACTATAAAAATCAATATGATAAAATGTGGGTTATGGACTCTTTTGCCAAAAAAATCATAGCAGATATCGATGATTCAACTGTAATTGCACCTGATGTAATTCAAAATGATATTTTTGGTTCATTTAATTCAACTGAGTTATCTGCAGGTGTAAAAACACTTCTGCTCATTAAAAACCAGCCAAACCGTATATTCAATATATCAAATTGCGGCGATAACTGTGCAAAATATATACTTGAACTTGCAGAAAACAGAGATATAAAGGTTACTCTTCATCACGTTATGAATTTTGGCAGTTCATTTTCTTTGAAGGTCATAAATGACAGACGCAGAAAAATTATTACAGATCCGATTGAATACCTGATGCTTGGTCATCAGTATTTAAGGGGAGGAAATAATGAAGGGTAAAATTAAAATATCAGTAAAAAATAAACATATTAATTTCAGTTTTACTCTGGAAAGAAATGTAACGATATTAACCGGTGACAGTGGAACGGGAAAAACCAAATTAATTGACATGGTCAGAAATTTTTCTGAACTTGGAAAGTCAAGCGGTGTAACATTAAAATGCGATAAACCGTGCATTGTTTTGTCGGGCAGAAACTGGGAAACAGAACTTGAAAACACTCATGAAAGTATTGTTTTTGTTGAAGAAAGTACTGCTTTTCTTACTTCTTATGATTTTGCAAAAGCAATACAAAACACAAGCAATTACTACGTTCTTGTAACAAGAGAATCATTAACTCAGATTCCGTACAGTATTGACGCCATTAAAAAAATTAATAAAAACGGCAAAAATCCAAAATTCGAGAAAATATATAAAAATATTTCAGTGAAGAACATCCTGAATTTTCCTTATGATGTAGTTATAGTTGAAGACAGTAAATCCGGTTTTCAGTTCTACATGAAAGCAACGGAAAACTACTCCCTTGAATGTATTAGTTCAAAAGGAAAGAGTGAAATAATAAAACTTCTGAACAGATATGATAAAAAAAGAATTCTTGTTATAGCTGAT
>JAUNJJ010000067.1 GCA_030533325.1 Oscillospiraceae bacterium | reverse complement strand
TTTCGTGACAGTCAAGTAGAGCAGTTTTCGGTCATTTCGGGGTAGCAAAAACAGTTGAGATAGTAATCACGATGGGCGTCGCGGTATTCGTCATCTTTATAAACATTATCCTCATTATCTGAAAATACAATTCTGTTGTAAATATTTTCAGGCGAATCCTCAATCGCCAGTGAAATTACATCATCGCTGCGAAGTATATTCATAAAATGCTCACAGTATGAAACCGGAGACACGGCGATAACTGTATTTTCATTTTTCCGGATAATCTGTTTTACAATCTGACTGCGCTTCAGATCACGTGATGAAACTGTACCGGTTCGGGTAAATTCCGTCAGGGTGGTTTTATATTTCGATTTTATTTCTTCGTCGATGCCGTAGAATTTGTATTCCAAATGTTCGGCAATCAGGGCGCCTATGGTTGATTTGCCTACGTTGGATACGCCGAAAATGAGGATGTTCATGGGGTCGTGCTCCTTAGAATCATTTATTCAAGCTTATTATACGCTGTATTTACGGCAGCATCATGACCTTGATGTAATCCTCAGATTTATCACGCATGATTTTCAGGCCGGTATCAAGATGAGGCATATCAAATCTGTGTGAAATGAACATTTCAGGATTTATGCGGTTGTCGGAAAGCCGGTTAAGGACATAGTGCCAGTCGTCATTTTCTTCATGGGTAAATGATGAATTCCATGTTCCTGTGACTCTGAGCTGATTCCGAAGAATCTTCCAGTACACCTTTTTGTCAAGTGAAATATCAGAATACGGATTTCCGACAAGGACAATGCTTCCGCCAGGAGTTGTATTATCAACAGAGCAGGATATTGTTTCATTCTTACCCACGCACTCAAAATACACATCAGCACCGCTTCCGGTTTTGGTCTGTATCCAGGAATCCACTTCTTCTGTTCTGCTGTCACAGTAATTTTCAGCAGGTATGCCCATTTCGGTTATTTTGTTCTTCTGAAAATCTTTGTTTCCGATTACGTAGATATTGCTTATCTTCATTTCTGCAAGAAGCATAGTGATAAACATTCCGATTGTACCAAGACCACATACAACAACTTTGTCTGCCGGAGAAATCGTTGTTCTTCGTATCGCATGAGCAGCAACAGCCATGGGTTCGAGCATTGCGGCCTGTTCATATGTTACGTTATCGGGAAGCTCTATGAGATTTTTTACAGGTACGGATACATACTCTGCAAAACCTCCGTTTCTTCGTGAGCCGAGATAGCTGTAACTGCGGCACATCTCAAACATTTTTTTACTGCAGGGTTCACACTTGCCGCATGGAATAAGGGGAAATATGCCTACACGTTTATTTAGCCAGTTTCTGTTATTTTTCCCTGTTTCAACAACTTCACCGGAAAATTCATGTCCAGTTATCAGAGGGTAAAAATATGCTCCGTTTTTATAAATTCTCGGAATATCAGATCCGCATATTCCGGCTGCCTTAACAGCTACAAGTACTTCATCGTTTTCTATCTCAGGGATACTGGTTTCTTCATATCTTATATCTCCTGAGTCATGCAAAATCCATGCTTTCATTTTATCACCTGTTTATATATTCCTTAAATCTTTCAAAATCAGCTCTGGTTGTTATCTTAAAGTTATTCTCATCCCCGGCAATCATTGCAATATCCATACCCGCTAATACTGCCGGTTCTGTCGAGCCGTTGATTGACAATATTTTTTCAGGAAACAGTGCTTTGTTTGCCTCATAATACTTTCCAAATACAAAAGCTTCCGGTGCCTGTCCGGCAAACAGTTTGTTTCTGTCAATCAAAGATGAGATATTATTTCCGTTATCACTCAGGTAAACGGTGTCTTTCATAGGAAGGACTGGTAAAGCACCATCGTGATTAGCTGCTGTTTCAAGGCACAGAGTTATTGTCTCTTCTGAAACCAGTGGTCTGGCTGCATCATGAATTATAACTATATCATTTTCTGATGAATATTTTTTTATATCACTCAGTCCGTTAAATATGGAAAGCTGACGGTTATTGCCCGAAGATGAAAAACCCCGGAATTTATCTGAACTGATAAATCCTGTAATGTATTCTCTCCAGAAATCGTCAGCTACTATTTGTATTGCGTCTATTAACGGATGAGCTGTGAATTTGTCAAGGCAGTATGAGATAACAGGCTTTTTGTTCAGTTCTATGTACTGTTTAGGAATATCCGAACCGAAACGTGTGCCCGTTCCGCCTGCGAGGATTAGTGCTATGTTCATTATATGTTCAGCTCTCTTACGTCTTTTATTATTTCAGAATACGGTCTGTTTTTCCCGAACAGTACTGTTGTTCCAAGAACAAAACCATCAACACCTACAGGTGCAAATTCTTTTATTTTATCTGCACCGCATGCACCGTCCCAGTGAACTTCAAAGCCCATTTCGTACTTAAGTTTTACAAGGCGCTTTACTTTCCCGCCTACATATGGCAAGTACATCTGACCGGCGTTACCTGGATTTACAGCCATTACAAGTACTTTTTTTACTATTCTGAGCATTTCATGAACTGTTTCTACGCTGGTTCCGGGATTGATTGCTATTCCCGGAATCATTCCGGCGTCTATTATTTTCTGAAGTGTAGTTGATGGGTGATACTCGGCTTCAGGGTGAATGTATACGGTATCTCCTTCTCTGAGATGATTGGTAAAAAGATTGACGCTGTTATTTGGATGTTCGATCATGAGATGGACGTCCAAAGGTTTATCTGTAAGGGAACGGATGCATTTCATATCGTTTAGGGACATTGCAAAGTTTGGGACATAACGTCCGTCCATAATGTCTATGTGGAATGAGTCTATTCCGGCTTCTTCAAGTGAGCGTACTTCTTTTTCGAGGTTAGTATAGTTTGCACACATCATTGATGCGGTTAGTTGAAAGTTCATATCATAGCTTCCTTTTCTGCCATAGCATATATTTTTTCAAATTCTTCTGATGTTTTTTGATTTGCAGCTTTCATGTGAATATCTAACCACCCTCCGTTGAAATGGTGGATACCATACGTATGATCGGTAAGTTCTGTTCTTCCTGACATATAATCATACGGGTGAAAATATTCATATGGTAAAACCGTCATATCAAGAACTTTTTGGGTGCTGTTATTCAGCTGATATCCATACTTCATAAGCGTAAGAGTGTCATAGTAACCACAGGTTGTCCTGTTAAGAGTGCCGTCAGGATTAACAAATGTCAATGGCTTTCTTGCCTCCAAAAGCTTTCCAACAGCTTGCGAACCCTTTACTGCTCCGCTCCCTCCGCCAAAATTTATTGTCTGCCATTTTTCAACACAGCAAAACGCCGACTGATTAAGCATGTCATCCAGACTTTTTTTTAGTTCTACATCCGTATCAAGATATATTCCGCCGTATTCATAAAGAATGTCAAGCCTCGCATAATCGGGAACAAAACCGTATGCCTTGTTTTCATATGCTTGCTTCATGTATAGATTTTTATTAATATCGTAATTATCTTCATTCCATTGAATAATTTGGTAGTCAGGACAAAATTTTTTCCAGCTGTCGATACAAAACTGCAGTGTATCGGGTATCTTATTACGACCAAGCCACATATAGTGAATGACTTTGGGAATAAGAGGTGATGAACTCTCATTATACAATTCACTATTCGCAGCCGGCTTAAAATTGGAAATGCACATCATCGGTAAAATGTAACATTCCATTGATCTGATATTTTCAATAGCTTTCAACTGTTTTATTACATCAGAGTATCTGCTTATTGAGATCACCAGAACATTTTTATATGGATCGCACTTTGAAAGATATTCGGGTGAATATATCATTTTACCGTACAAAGGGTCTTTTGTTCCGTTTTTGCTCATATCATTGTCAATATAATATTCGAGCCGATCTGCGATACCGAACTGCCGAAATATATCAGATGCAGTTACCAGTCCAATCATTCCGGCACCAAAAATTACAATTCTTTTGTCTGAAGATATGATATGATCTGCAAACTCTTCAAAAGAGCTGTTTTTTAGTATCATTGTTTACAATCTCCAATAGTTGTACTTAGTGTCCATGACCTTCTTATCAAAAATACCCTTAACATCAATGAGTATTCGCTGATCTTCTTTGGCATCGGATCTGAACTTTGTGCTTATCACACTTTCATTAAGTGATGAAAATTGTTTGTGCGATACTGCAAAAATTATACAGTCGACATCCTTCACCTCATCAAAGCTGCTTATTTCAACATTATATTCGCTCTTCACTTCATCGGCATCTGCCCAGGGATCGACTATGGCAGGTTCAATGTTATATGTGCGAAGAGTCTTGATTATATCATTAACCTTGCTGTTTCGTATATCAGGGCAATTTTCTTTGAAAGTTATGCCCATTATGACAACGTTTGCTTTTTGAGGGGCAAGTCCTGCTTTAACCATATTCTTAACAGAAACGTTGGCAATAAACTCGCCCATACCATCGTTCACCTTACGACCTGAAAGAATGATCTGACTGTGATATCCGAGCTTTTCGGCTTCATATGTAAAATAATACGGATCAACTCCGATACAGTGTCCACCTACAAGTCCCGGACGGAATCCAAGAGCATTCCATTTTGTGTTCATTCCGTCAACGACTTCATTAGTGTCTATCCCCATTCTATCAAAAACCATAGCAAGCTCATTCATGAAAGCGATATTGATATCACGCTGACTGTTTTCAACGACCTTAATTGCTTCTGCAGTCTTTATTGAACTTACAGGATATGTTCCAACCTCAATAACAAGGTTATATATATTCTCTATCTCTTTAAGCGTTTCGTCATCCATTCCTGAAACGATCTTTTTGATGTTTTCAAGACGGTGCACCTTATCTCCGGGATTAATTCGTTCGGGAGAATATCCTACTTTAAAGTCAATACCGCATTTTAATCCCGATTCTTTTTCAAGTATAGGTACACAAATATCCTCGGTTACTCCCGGATAAACAGTAGATTCGAAAACCACAATTGATCCCGATGTAAGATTGCGTCCAACAATTCTTGAAGCACCTTCGACAGGAGAAAGATCGGGAGTATGATCAAGATTAATTGGGGTGGGAACAGCAACAATGTGAAATTTAGCTTGCCTGAGCATTGTTTCATCAGAGGTAAAAACAACATTTGATTTTTTTATTTCTTCATTACCAACTTCATTAGTCGGATCTACACCGGATTTGTAAAGCTCAATTTTCCTGCTGTTAAGATCAAAGCCTATTACGTCCGCCTTTTTTGCAAAAGCAACAGCAATAGGCATTCCAACGTAGCCAAGGCCGATAAGTGCGATTTTTTCCTCTTTTTTTAAAATTTTTTCGTAAAGCGACATTACAATTCTCCTTTTTCAACCAATCACTTCTTGACTGCTTTCAGCCACAATACAGCTGATTTACCGTTCTCAATTTCAGATATATATTTTTTGTTTCGCATAGCTGAAAAAGCGTCAGGTTCTCCTTTATATGCAAGTCTGTAACTGCATATATCAAACTGATCCAACAAAGTTTCCTTGAGTATTGTTTCAGTTAGCGTCTGCGGTTCACATTCGGTTATTGGTTCGTTAAGATTAAAGCTGCCCAACAACACTCCTCCGGGTTTTAATATTCTATTCAGTTCATTACTCATGGAATTAAGCGAATCCACATGATCAAGAGAGTTTATAGTTAATAAGAAGTCCACGTAATTACTTGGAAGAGGAATGCAATTTTCAGAAGATGTAACATAGATCATGTTATGGGTAGCAAGTTCTTCCCTAAAATTATCCATATAAACCGACGAGAGAACATCCACCCCGATCTTTACAGACGGAGTATCTGTCCACGCCAATGAGCCGCAAGGACCGCAGCCAAAGTCAACAACAACTTTGTCCTTCCAGAACATATCATTGGTTTCGCAGGCAATATCCAGCATCATCTGCTTATAATGCTGATTTTTAAAATGCTGATGATTATTGTTGAAAACTGCCTTCCAATAAGATAACTCACCGGCATATTTATCTGTCTGAGTTTCAACTCCTTTGATTTTTTCCTCCGCAACACCCATATTATTTACCAACTGATTTTTTATTTCATCATAATATTTATCGCTTGCAATAATAATATGATTATAGTCGATCTGGTCGATCCGATCGGGATGGATAATTTCTACATCATATATTGACGTACCTGTTAAAGCCGGATTATTATCGCAGAATGCTACTATTTCATAATTATCAAAACACCCACGTTCTTTGTATTCTTTCATTCGCATTCCTGTGCCAAAAACTATTACTTTATCCATTTTATTCCCCCTCTTTTATATAGCAGCGACTATTCTTTCCGAAGCGTTTCCATCTCCAAACGGTTGATAATTATCATCAATTATTTGTTCTGTCTGAAGCTTGGCTAATATATCTTTATGGTTGGGCTTAGCAAGTTCGTTTCTGTTACCTACCAGAGTTTCAGGCCATTTTGAAATCAAGTACTGTAATACACTTCTTTTTTGCAAAAAAAGCTTCTCTTTGAAGTCCTCCGGAATCGGTAACTATTTTCAAGGAATTATTAACCAAGCATATACTTTCAAGATAACCGACAGGTTCAGAGAAAATAATATTTTTAAAATGATATTTTTCATTCAGACGCATGACTCTGTTTTTATTTCTGGGATGCACCGGATAAATTGTTTGAGCATCTAATCCATTCATAGCATACAATACTTCGTAAAGGCTTGAATCATTTCCTGTGTTTTCTTCACGATGGCATGTCAGATAATAAAACTGATCAGGTATAGTCACCTTCTTTCCTTCAAGAGATAATAATACAATATCATTTCTTTCTATCTTTCCGCTATATTTCAGAAAAGCATCGTACATTGGATCACCGACAAGAATTGACCGATTTTCTAATCCTTCTTTTTTTGCATATGCCATTCCACATTCTGTACAAACGAGTAGTTTATCAGAAAGGTGATCGGTACATATCCTGTTCAGTTCCTCAGGATTCGACCTACAATGTGTTCTTAATCCTGCCTCAACATGAATAATCGGAATATGAAGTTTTGAAGCGGCTAATGCCCCTGCAAGAGTAGAATTCGTATCACCATAAAGCAAAACGCCATCGGGTTTTTCCTGCAGTAATACTTTTTCAATTTCAATAAGCATTTTTCCTGTCATTTCGCCATGAGATCCACCGGAAATTCCTAGATTATGATCCGGTTTTGGTATATCAAGTTCCTCAAAAAACTTCTCCGACATGTTATAGTCATAATGCTGACCGGTATGTACGAGTATTTCCGTATGCTTTTCTCTCAGCTTGTGGCAGACGACTGCAGCTTTGATAAACTGAGGTCTGGCACCTACGATAGTTACAATTTTCATTATACTTCTCCGTTTTTCACTTTGTTATAAAACATTTCGATATTATCTGCTTCGGACTCAAAGGTAAGCTTATTATCATTCAAGAAATCTTTCGGTATCCTTATCTTTTTCAGTGACAGCAGCTGCTCATAAATATCCTGTTTTGTATTATAAACACGTCCAACATTATTTTCGTAAAGGAAAGAAGCATAGTATTTCAGATTACTTGAAAAAACAGGAAGTCCCGCATTGAGATATTCATATATTTTGTTGGCGCTGCTATTTTCAAGTATCCTGCGATTTGTCCCGTTTATATTGAACAATGCAAGACCACAATCATATTTTGTCATTTCCTCAATAAGCTGTTCCGTACCGAAATTGCCCTCATAATGCAGATACCTACTGCTGTCAGCGTATTCACGGCAAGACCTCTCATCAGCATTTGTATAAAAGTGAATATGTATTCCTGCGTCGATGATCGGTTTCCATATATCCTTCATATATCTGGCGTGCGTCTTATCGGAAAAGGTCATTCCCCCTTCATAAACGCAATGGATCTCACCATCGGTTTCGCTGAGTTTAGCTTTTGGGGACACCTCATACTGTCGCATAGGATAGTTCCCAATAAGCAGAACGGGTTTGTTACCTATATTGTATTTTCTTTCTGCATAATTATAGCAGCCTTCTGAAACATGAATCAATCCATCGCTTCCAGATGTGGCTATGAATTCAAGAGCGAGATGCTCAGTGCTGACATATCCGCACATACTCATCATGTCATGCGTATCAAAAACAATTTTCTTATTAGTACCAACAAGAATACTTGTAAGTATATCAGGTTCATTTGAACTGTGAACAATGTCGAATTCGCTGTTATTGATAAAATCAACTATTTCATCCGCTGTTGAAGCTGTAAAAATATCGGAATAGTATTTTTCAAAGCTACTGTTATTATACTTCGGCGGAGCAATTGTATACAATAGAAACACCTTGTATCTCAAAGTACTCATCACAGCGGCAAATTTATGGGTTCGGATGCATGCAGTGTTCTGAACAAAAAGTATATTTTTTTCGTACCTGCTGCTTTTTTTATATGGAGCAAGTGGCATTAGTGAAACAGGGTAAGGCGTTTCATCACTGTCAATTCGATACATAAAGCCTTCGACCATTGAATAGCAAGCCGTAATGCCATTACGGGCAAGCTGTCTGTAGATCTCCATATATGGACGGCAGCAGATAATAATGTCTGCATCATTTTCATCATACAGGCGATATAATTCATCGGGAGAAATGACTTTTATCCCATTGATGGCGTTCCCCCATATTTCCGGATCATTATCCACATAATACAATACATTATAAATCAATGACAATTTACAAATGGCTGCTCTCCCATAAAATCCACAGCCGAAAATTATACAATTTTTCATGACAATAGATCCTCATTTAATCCTTTAGCATTCACACGTTCTAAGCCAGAGTTCTGCACTATAGAATTTAAACAATATATCACTCATATCGCATTCGCCTGAAATATGTTTTTCATAGAAAAATGCAATAGTATCATATGGAACAATTTGACGCTTTGAAAAAGAAAAAATAATTTCCTTTAAATTATCCTTGCTTTTCCCGGTTCTGAGCCAGCGTGAAAAGGGAGCAGGGAACCCCATTTTGTTTTTCCTTTTTACAACTATTTCAGGAAGATAATCTTTAAGTGCTCTCCTGATGATCCATTTTGTCCAATGACCTCTGATTTTGTACTTTCCATCCAGAGCTATGGCAAATTCCACAATACGATAATCCAGAAAAGGAACTCGTGACTCTATAGAAAAGGCCATCGAATTTGAATCCTCATTATGTAAAAGAGCAGGTATTGATTTAGACAAAACATCATTACAAAGTCTTGTATTAAGGGCAGACTTACAACGTATATCTTTCCTGTCAAAATGTTCCTTGACATTATTCATGAATTGGTTTGTAAACATAGGACACGAACGGCGGGTTTGTACGTTGATCCCTTGTGCTTTGTTTTGAAATAAAAGGCTGTTATCTTCTCCTACTAATCTGACGATCTGATCTGTGCTTACTGCCCCAATTATCTCAGGCCACTCTTTATTTACAATGGTTATTATGCGAATTGCCTTTAATTTGTTAATAAACCCGCCCTTGTTAATTAAGTCTGTGATATGATGAGAATAATAAGGTATATATCCGGCAAACATTTCATCAGCGCCCTGTCCGTCAAGTACTACCTTTACATTTCCTTGAACCCCCTTCATAACCATATACTGGCTATACAGTGAGGCTCCCATTGCAGGTCCATCATGATGATAGTTTATATTTTTGATATGCTCAGTAAAATTCGCCTCTTCATCATCAGGGCGAATGTAATGGACATTTGTTTTCCACATTTCATTAACTGCTCTGATATACTCCTCTTCGTTACATTCTTTATCTTCATATATTGAAGAAAATGTATGGATTTTCTTTCCACTTTTCGATGAAGCACATCCAACGATCGCACTGGAATCCAATCCTCCCGATAGGCATGCACCAACATCAACGTCTGCACGAAGTCTTAACTCCACTGAACTGTCAAAAAGCTTTCGGAACTCTGTAATCGGATTTTTCCCTTTTATCCATTTGTTGAAAAATAATTGTTCGTCTACAATCCAGTATTCCATAAATGAGAGACTGTTATTCGATAAATCGTATATAGCTGAATGTGCAGGGGGAAAGATCTTGATATTTTTATAATAGCTTTCTTCATCAACATTCTCGTTAATGCTTCCGGATATATAACGATATATTGCGAGTTCATTAGGTATGTTTTCCTCAGGAAATCCCGCTATTATCCCTTTTGCCTCTGAAGAAAAAGAAAAATAATTATCGTTATTCACATAATATAAGGGCTTGATTCCAAATCTGTCCCGGCTAAAAAAGAGAGTATTCTCTTCTTTATCAAATATACAGAAAGCCCACATACCATTGAACATTTTCACACAATCCGTTCCGAAATGGCGATATGCCTCGATAATAACCTCTGTGTCGCTTGAAGTTCTGAATTCAGCACCTGCAGCAATCAATCCACTCTTCAATTCTAAATAGTTGTATATTTCACCATTGAACGATATTACATATCGTTCATCTATGCTTTTCATAGGCTGACTGCTTCTCGGATCAAGGTCAATAATCGACAGGCGTCTGTGTCCCAATGCAACATTTTTATATTTCCACTGTCCCTCGGCATCGGGACCTCTGTGTGCAATGGCGTCCGTCATTTTTTTTATTCTATTATCATTAGGTTTTAAAATGTTTTTTTTGTCAATAAGCCCGACTATGCCACACATTTGATCTATCTCCTTATTGTTCACTGCACTCTATAATTTTAATATAGATTTTATATAACATACTTTTTATTTTGGACATCTTATTAATAACCTGAATTTGATTATCGGAATGATAGAAAACCAGTTTATCATGATAAAGCAATCTTGTTATCTCAATAATATTGCCAAAATTATGTGCTTTTACCCCTGTAGTAGGAATCACAATCATTGAATACTTTTCAGCTGACAGCTTTTGCATTATTTCGTTTGAAAGGTCATAAAAGCTTTCTGCTCCGGAGTCTATAAAGTTTGTTTCCGGATATTTATTTTTATAAGCTTCAAATTGGCTTGATTGAATTAAGCAAATGACATTTTCTGAATTCTGCAGGCAATATCTTAGCGCATTTTCTGTGATAAAATCATTTGATGTCCTCAATAGTAAGATGGAATTATCTTTTTTATTCATATTTCACTATTTCCTTTAGAAAAGTATTTAAGCTTACGGTTTGCTCATCAATTATATACGGGCAAAATGATATTGCACTTTTTAGTGTATCTGACGGCAATAAGGGAAGGCTCTTTAGTTGTCCATCTGACTCGATACAAATTAGTGCGCCTGTATTAGATAAAGCAATATTATACTTAGTTGATCTATAAACCTTTTTTATTGAGCCATCAAATTCAATAATTGAGAAAGAAGCGTCATTTTTACAGATTTTTATTATAACAGAAGTCCTCAGCCGATTATTTGCGATCAAATACAAATATTCTAAAGTCTCAAAATAGTCAGAAATAATCATTCCACTAAGGTCATCTATTTTCTGACACACATCATTATTCCTGAGAAAGAACTCAGAATTTATTGATGATATCAAATACCCATCTTTTAAAGGATAAACAGCCCAAATACCGGCTGCATCCACTTTATGGTGCACAATATTGAACTTTTCATCTATTAGCGAAAATTCTAATACAAAATTAGACATATTACAGCCCATATATACAATATAATTATCAATATAAGTATTATTAAAATATCCATATAGATTTGGTTCTGTAATGTTTTTTTCTATTTCACTAACAGGTGCTTGAAGATATCTAACAGAAAAATCATTCATGCTCAGTACAAGAATAGAAGGAAAACTGCATGGAATAATGAATACTTTATCATGGAATGAATACGCCTTGATAAATTTATAATTTTCTTGATAAATTCTATTATCCGCTGATACTAATGAAATGTTTAACGGAATTGCTTTAAATATGTTATCTGAAATATTATAAATTACGATCGAATCTGCTGATGATGGAACAAAAACCAGCATTCCATTATTGTATACAATATCAGAGAACATATCCACTTTATACTCAATTGGAAATTGTCCAACAAAATCAACCAGTCCATTCTCCAATGATACTCTAACCAGTGCGTTTGCGTTTGATAAACATCCCCATAAAACGCCTTCGGCTATAACCATTGCATTAATTTTGGGAATAAAAACAGAATTATTGCTCATCAATAAACTCCTTTATTATCGTTATCAGCAGATTATTAAAACTACAATTACTATACAGATAAGCCATTAGTCTAATCGCTTCTTATACGTATCAATTACTTTTTTATAAAAATCAACTAAGGCCGGGATTTTACTTTCTAAGGTATATCCTTTTTGAGTTAAAATCTCATGTTCTATCGGGATTTCAGCTATCTCTTTCAACTGAGAAAGAATATCGGCATCCAAATCAAGATATCTGCCAAAACTATTGCTTTCCACAAAATCTATCTGACTTTGGATGTCTCCAACTGCAACAGGCAGTCCTGCATTTATATATTCCTGAATCTTATTTGGAAAACAGCTTTCAAGGTACTCTCTGTTTTCTTCTGTAACATTTAAATAAATCAAACCCACATCGTATTTCGTCATCTCTGTGGAAAGTTCTTTAGATGAAAAATT
Organism: Oscillospiraceae bacterium; assembly: GCA_030533325.1. Taxonomy (GTDB): domain Bacteria; phylum Bacillota; class Clostridia; order Oscillospirales; family Ruminococcaceae; genus HUN007. Next base: position 8,995 of record JAUNJJ010000067.1, on the reverse strand, counting down.
ACCCTCGTAATGAATATGTGGATTTAATGTTTCAAGATAGTGAAAATAATCAGTATCCCCTGGAGCATAAAAATGCAATTCTATTCTGTCTGATGCTATCCTATTCCAGATTTTTTCAAAGTATCTGTGACTCTTTTTGTCATTAATAACTCCGCCTTCATATACTATATGAGTTTTTCCGTCACTCTCACTTAGTTTTTTTAGATATTTACTTGGCTTCAGCTCCTCTGAAATTAAATTTTCAAGGACAAATGTTTTATCGGCGGAAACAGCAAATTCCGAGAGTGCTTTATTGCGAATATGTTCCGAATAATAAATTACCCCATTGCTATTGGAATTAGCAGCATATTCTAATATTAAATCATTTATCTGAAGATTTAAATAACCGCTACTCAGATCGTGGCAGTCATGAACAACAGGAATATTGCCGGAATGAGCAAGTACAGTCAAGAAATCAGGTTCATTTGAGCTATGAATAATATCAAATTCACTTTTGTTTAAAAAGTCAGAAAAGTCTTTCATGTTGCTTATAGAATAGATATTATCAAATATTCCAATGTAATTCTTTTGCTCTGGAGGGGCCAATGTGTATGCAAGTGAAACATCTGCTCCCAGTTTTTTTAATGCATTTGCAATTTTAAGTGTTCGTATGCATGCTTTATCCTGCAAAAATAAAACAGACAAATTATTCTTATTTAATTTTTTATACGGAACAAGATCAATCAAACTTATGGGCATAAGCTGACTTCCTTCAGAATAACTGAATAAAAAGCCATGCTTCCAGATCACTATTTTTCTTATTCCTTCATTAAGCACCTGCTTTAACACATCTTCATACTCAACAATTCCAAAAATTATATAAATATCCTGTTCCTTAGCTATGTTGAAAGCTTCATTTGGTGAAAAGATATTTATACCATTATAATCTGTTCCCCATTTTTCTTGATTATTATCAATATATCCGATAATGTTTATTACATTGTGTAATTGATCATACAGGCATTTTCCAAGATTACCGCATCCGAATATGAAGACTTTTTCCATTTGATATTCCCTCACAATCACTTGAATTTTATTTTGAAATTAAAAGAAACCTGTCTTCACAAGCATATTCATACGTCTTTTCGGCAAATATTGCCACAGACTGCGTTAAAAATGCTTGCCGGGCGACAGCCCGTCTGCACACTTTTGCCTTGCCTTTGCAAAAATTATGATAAAAAATCTGCACATATATCTTTTGAAGACAAGTTATTATAAAAATTATTACAGTACACTGCTTAAATCGCTAAGTCATTAGTTTTTTGCTTCTTATACGTATCAATTACTTTTTTATAAAAATCAACTAAAGCCGGGATTTTGCTTTCTAATGTATATCCTTTTTTGGTTAAGATCCCATGTTCTATCGGAATTTCAGCTATCTCTTTCAACTGAGAAAGAATATCGGCATCCAAATCAAGATATCTGCCAAAACTATTGCTTTCCACAAAATCTATCTGACTTTGGATGTCTCCAACTGCAACAGGCAGTCCTGCATTTATATATTCCTGAATCTTATTTGGAAAACAGCTTTCAAGGTACTCTCTGTTTTCTTCTGTAACATTTAAATAAATCAAACCCACATCGTATTTCGTCATCTCTGTGGAAAGTTCTTTAGATGAAAAATTACCCTCGTAATGAATATGTGGATTTAATGTTTCAAGATAGTGAAAATAATCAGTATCCCCTGGAGCATAAAAATGCAATTCTATTCTGTCTGATGCTATCCTATTCCAGATTTTTTCAAAGTATCTGTGACTCTTTTTGTCATTAATAACTCCGCCTTCATATACTATATGAGTTTTTCCGTCACTCTCACTTAGTTTTTTTAGATATTTACTTGGCTTCAGCTCCTCTGAAATTAAATTTTCAAGGACAAATGTTTTATCGGCGGAAACAGCAAATTCCGAGAGTGCTTTATTGCGAATATGTTCCGAATAATAAATTACCCCATTGCTATTGGAATTAGCAGCATATTCTAATATTAAATCATTTATCTGAAGATTTAAATAACCGCTACTCAGATCGTGGCAGTCATGAACAACAGGAATATTGCCGGAATGAGCAAGTACAGTCAAGAAATCAGGTTCATTTGAGCTATGAATAATATCAAATTCACTTTTGTTTAAAAAGTCAGAAAAGTCTTTCATGTTGCTTATAGAATAGATATTATCAAATATTCCAATGTAATTCTTTTGCTCTGGAGGGGCCAATGTGTATGCAAGTGAAACATCTGCTCCCAGTTTTTTTAATGCATTTGCAATTTTAAGTGTTCGTATGCATGCTTTATCCTGCAAAAATAAAACAGACAAATTATTCTTATTTAATTTTTTATACGGAACAAGATCAATCAAACTTATGGGCATAAGCTGACTTCCTTCAGAATAACTGAATAAAAAGCCATGCTTCCAGATCACTATTTTTCTTATTCCTTCATTAAGCACCTGCTTTAACACATCTTCATACTCAACAATTCCAATAATTATAAAAGCATCCTGTTTCTTAGCTATATTGAAAGCTTCATATGGTGAAAAGATAATTATACCATTTACATCTTTTCCCCATTTTTCTTGATTATTATCAATATATCCAATAATGTTTATTACATTGTGTAATCGATCATACAGGCATTTTCCAATATTACCGCATCCGAATATAAAGACATTTTCCATTTGATATTTCCTCACAATCACTTACATTTCATCATGTATATTTTACCTTAATTATTTTTCCTTTATTACATATTTTTCTTTGTATTCGTCGAAATGTTTTAGCATCACCGCTTCGATATTATGCGGCATTCGCTTGTGAACCATTGTTTCATCACCGCTGATGTACATTAGTTCATCATTGGTATGCTGTATAGATTCCACCAATACCCGGATTTCTTCCTCATAGACTCTTTGAGCCAAACGGTGAAAGGTGTCATTTTCATAAACAGGAACTATACGCCTGATGATAACATAACCGGCATCTATTTCATCTCCAACCAGATGAGATGTAACACCTACAGGCTGGTCCTCATATATTGCCCACTTTAGAGCATCTAATCCTCTGCAGTTCGGAACATATCCGGGATGAGAGTTTATTACTTTATATTTACTAATAAAGGTGTCGGGCAGCAGTCCGGCTCCGCATACAAGCATTATACTGTTATCCGGTTCATTAATCTCATCAAAACTTTCTATTTTTGAATAATCATATTCAAGATTACTGCAAAGTTTATCAGGTGTAATGTCGCAGAAAACATCAGGTCTATGGTAAATCATAGGGCAGTATTTTTTCTGATAGGAAAACGGTTTGGAAAAAACCTTTACATTTTTATATCCCAGAGCCTTCATCATACATAATGTATCATAAGTTTTTCTATGGGGAACGGAATATGTAAGAACTCCAATCATTAATTTACCCTCCAATAATTCATTGCTTGTTTTGGCATTATAATATGTGTTTCTGATTGAATATGCTTATAGCCAACCTCTGAAAAAACTGTATTTTATAGGAGAGAAGTGATAAAACAGAGCTAAAAAACACTTTCATGTCCTATATGGTTAAGAAGCCATTTGTACAATTTCACGTAGCGTATTCCTAACCGCTGCTGCATAGTATATTAGTAACATCAGTCATCATTTGTAATAATGATGTTTGACTCTTGTTCAAATCTCTTTATACAATCACCTTTTTCGTTAATTGTTCCTACTTGTTTAGCGGGAACACCAACCATAAGTGCATAATCGGGAACATCTTTTGTAACAACAGCACCGGCGGCGATCATTGCATATTTTCCGATTGTATGGCCACATACAATCGTTGCATTCGCACCGATGCTTGCTCCTTCTTTTACAAGAGTTTTCTTATATCCTGAACGTCCTTTGGAGTACTTTGCACGAGGAGTCAAATCATTTGTAAATACACATGAAGGTCCGCAGAATACATAGTTTTCAAGTTCAACGCCTTCGTATATTGACACATTATTCTGTATCTTTACTCCATCGCCTATTATTACATTATTAGCTATATTTACATTTTGACCAACATTGCATCTGCAGCCGATCACTGCACCGCTTTGTATATGACAAAAATGCCAAATTTTTGTCCCTTCTCCAATGCTCACATTATCATCAATATAGCTACTCTCATGCACAAAATAATCTGACATCTTTTACTCTCCAAAATAGTTTTTTATACAAGAAACAACCCTTTCGGCATCGGACTCTGTCATATACGAATGAAACGGCAGTGAGAGTACTGTTTTGCACAGCTCTTCGGTCACCGAATGATCAAGAGCATAGTCATTGTTGTTTTCAAATGCCATCTGACTATGCATCGCTTTCTGATAATATATCATTGACGGAATATCATTTTCCTTAAGGTATTTCTGAAGTACGTCACGTTCATTTTTATCTTTTAATTTGATAGTATATTGAGCCCATGACGAAAAGAAGTTTTCTTTTATAACAGGTGTGGTCACAATGTCGGCAAGCTGTTCGGTATAATACTCTGCCAGTTTATCGCATGCTTCAAGCTCTGTTCCTATGAAAACAGGGAATTTGGCAAGAAGCACAGCTGCCTGGATCGTATCAAGTCTTGAATTCATACCAATTCTTACATTGTCGTATTTGGATAGACCCTTACCATGAACTTTATAAGAACGCAAAAGTTCATTCCATTCATCATTATCGGTGAATATCGCTCCTCCGTCTCCATAACAGCCGAGGGGCTTCGCCGGGAAAAAGCTTGTTGTGGAAATATCGCCGAAGGAACAAGCCCGTCTGCTTCCGATTCTTCCGCCGAAGCCCTGCGCTCCGTCCTCCAGAACAAGAAGACCGTACCTGTCGGCAATCTCTCTTATTCTACCATAGTCGGCGGGCTGTCCGAACAGATCAACAGCAATAACGGCTCTCGGCTTATGTATTCCTCTCTTTAATACTTCCCGTATAGCAATTTCAAGCTTGTCCGGATCAATATTAAAGGTCTTTTCATCAACATCAACAAAAACAGGTGCTGCATTTACGGCAGACACCACTTCTCCGCTTGAAAAGAAGGTAAAATCGGGAACGAATACCGCATCTCCCTTGGATATTCCCCATGCCATAAGGGCAAGCTGCAATGCGTCTGTTCCGTTTGCACAGGTTATACAATGCCTTACTCCCACATATCCTGCAAGAGTCTTCTCCAGCTCTGTCACCTGTCTGCCTTCGATAAAACGTGCTTCTGCAATGGCATCGAACACAGCACGGTCGATGTTATGCTTATTTGCCTCATACTGTTTTTTTAAATCACGAAATTCCATCAGTCAAACCTTCCAATAAAATCTGTAGTTGAACAATCGGACAGGGGGAACTTGACACTGCATCCCTCTGCAGCCGATTTATATATTGCAAGAACAAGCTCAAGAGCTTTTTTGCCGTCCATTGCCGTAACATAAGGCTGTCTGTCAGTATTGATCGCATTGATCATATCGGCATACAAAGGAGTATGACCGTAGCCATACACATTGGGCGGATTCTCATGAAATCTTGCCTTTACTTCTTCGGGATCGTCAAGCAGGTCGGAGAAACGCCATTCTTCGATCACATTTACCGACTGTCCTCCCGCCTTGACTGTACCCTTCTCACCAAAGATATAGAGTGTTTCCTCCAGATTTTTCGGATAAACATTTGTTGTACCCTCTATTACTCCATAACTTCCGTTTTTAAATCGTACTATTGCAAGTCCAAGGTCTTCCGCTTCAATATAATCATGGCTAAGCTTATCAGTCATTCCCACTACCTCAATGATCTCACTTCCCATCATCCACCTGAGCAGATCAATGTTGTGGATACACTGATTCATCAGCGCTCCGCCGTCCTGCTCCCATGTTCCTCTCCATGGTGCTCTGTCATAGTATTCGTGATCTCTGCACCATCTGATATGTGCTGTTCCGTAGAACAGCTTCCCGAATCTGTTCATGTCAATGGCTTCGCGTATTTTCTGAATAGACTTATTGAATCGGTTCTGATGACATGCACATACCTTGACATTATTCCTGATAGACGCAGCTATTATTGCATCTGCGTCCTTTATCGAAAGCGCTATTGGCTTTTCTATGATACAGCTGCAGCCATGCTCTATACAGTACAGAGTGATTTCGGCATGCTTTCCGCTTTCGGTACATACAGCCACAAGGTCGGGATTTTCCTTTTCAATCATTTCTTTGTAATCTGTGTATCTTCGGGTATCGCTGCCAAGCTTGAATTTGAGTGCTTTATCCTCCATATTTTCGGGTATTATGTCGCATATCGCAACAATATCCAGATTATTATTTTTTGCTGCAGCTATATGATTTGGGGATATTCTGCCACAGCCTATCAATGCGTATTTCATTTTAGTATTTCTCCTTAATTCAGACTATTAAGTACTTTTTCAATTCGTTTGCTGATATATCGGTAGTCATATTTTTTCAGAAGCCCGGCGTCGGGATCATGCTTAACATATCCGAAACTCATAAACTCATTATATGCTTTAAGAATATAGCTTTTAAGTGCTTGATAATCTTCTCTATCATTAGCTTCTTCATATGTGCAGCCCAATCGGCAGTCAGAGATGATTCGAGTCAGTTCACTATTTTTAAGATCTCCGGTAACAATAGAGATAATTGGCTTTCCCGCAGACATATATTCCAACGCCTTACCTGTAATAACGCCACCGTTTCCGTCGTTATAATCAAAAGACGCAACAAGAAGTATGTCTGACTCCGACTGCAGTTTCAGGGCGTCCCTGCGTTCAAGCTTACCCATATATCGGCACAACTTACCCAGACCATATTTTTCGGCCTGAGATCTGAAAATATAAAAGGCAGCTTCATTTCCCGCATAACGTATCTCAATATTTGCATTGTCAATTTTTTCGGCTGCAATAAGCTCTGAAAGGCACTTATATAAAACTGAGAGATTTTGTAAACCTCCATACATCGAACCTGTATAAGACAGAACCATTTTATCGTTATGTGTATTGCTTGCGGTAATCCCTTCTCTGTCTGAAGTATCGTAGCCGTTGCTGATATACTTTACTTTCCTTCTGTATTTCTGAGGAACTCGTCGGCATATGCCTTTTGATACACCTATTATTGCGTCAGCATGTTCCCATACATTTTTTTCCACATGCTTTGCAAAGACGCTTACATAATCAGGTGTGAATTTATATCTGTATATTGAATCCCGTATATCGAATATCCAGGGAATATCAGCAAATTTTTTATGGAGATATTCACCGCAGAAATATCCGAAATAATCGCCGTATGATGTGAAAATGTAATCAAAATCGCCACATCTGTCCAGGTAATTTTTGGCATTTAGAAAAAGATCGTATTGCCTTATCACCTCTGCAGCATAATCCAAGGAGCCTATGACAGGATATGCTGTCTCAAATGTATAGAACTCTTCCTTTCCTGTCCGAGTGTTTACCCTGATCCTGTTGTCAAGATCATTGAATTTCGGCTCCTTTATAGGGTTTATCAGCCTTTTATACAACTCTGTCCTGCTTTTCTGTCTTTCGGAATTTTCTATCCTCAGCACCTTTATCCCGGCAGCATCCATTTCAAGTATCTTGTCTTTCAGCAGGTTATTTTTCTTTTCGGCTATTACCGTGATACTATAACCGTCTTTCCGAAGATACTTTGCAATTTTTGTCAGCCTGACTGCTGCTATGGCATTATCGGGAGCAAAATGATTGCATACAATTAGTATCTTTCTCATGTTTTCTCCTTTAATATATTCTGTCCGGAATTTGAACTAGAACAGGTTTTTGTGTTTTCTCATATATATGCATTACACTGCTCCAATCTCCATAGTATGCATCACTGATTATTACTGCTCTATCTAAATCTGAGGTGTCATCATATATGCCCCAAGACTCCATAATATACTTTTGGGTTATGATGTCATATTCTATTAACAAATCAGGACGCATTGAAGATAATGTTGAATGTAATAATGGATGGGGCCGCCACAATAATACAAGATCAGATGTTTTTTTGCTAAAATAATTAAGGACGTTTTTTATTTTGGCAATATATTGTTCGTTGAATTGAAGCATGGTTGAAATGGATGTATTATAAAATACAATCTTCTTCCAGGTACCATCAGGCTTTTTTATTATTTTCAGCCACTCATCGGGGATACTAATATCCTCCTTTGATTTTGAAGCTACCTTATCGAATTTCGGAGATCCTGTACCATAGATCTTGCCCTCAAATCTTTTTCTGTTTTCCACCGTATCACCAAAATGACCGAGCAGAACATTAATATATGTCTGCTTCATATCTTCCGACTGCACAATGACCTCGTCGGCATTGATTACACCGGGAGTAAGTACAAAATGTGATACGGACTCCACACTTTTTGGATTATTCGGATCGGGCTCTGCAAGCACAAAGTACGGAATATAAACCAGCTTATCCGTATACTTCTTTAGTTCTCTCGAATAAAACCTCGGATCCACACTAGTAACATAATTACAGTCATCATACGGATTATGTATATAAATCACATCCGGTCTTCTCTTACTGATATCATAATTATTATAATGTGTCACCGGCACATAATCCGGATACTCCCCGCCTTCATAATGAAACTCTCCAAATGAATGATCCGGATTTCTGTCATAGTAAGGTATCGGAACAACATAGGCATCACAGTCCGGATCCTCATCAGCAGCTTTCCAGACACTTTCAAGTGAATCCCACATTGATGCCTTGTAAGGTAAAAAAACTACTTCAATTTTACCGATTATATCCTTTTCTATACTCTTTTTAATTAAAGTAAGATCATGATTAAGAGTTTTCTCAACTTCTTTTATATCTGTATCTTCAGAAATACTCTGATGAATATTAAATATAGACTCACAGTAATCTTTGATATACCTAATTGTAACGCAATCTTCTGTTTCGCTGTCTATTATTGCATCGCCTATACTGAGA
>JAUNJJ010000066.1 GCA_030533325.1 Oscillospiraceae bacterium | reverse complement strand
GGTCATAGTACCACAGTAGTTGCAAATACTGAGGGAAGGACTGAACTTTAGGAGGAAATTAAATACTCTGATAAGCTGACAGTTAGTGTCACTGCTCTGCATCACTTCAATTCTTTTGCGGAATTGTACGTAGCATTGCCAAAGGAAAAACTCGGTTATAAATCTGATGAAACACCTGAACCCAATCACATGGATGCATATTACTCACGTGAAGAGCAGGAAAAGTATGGTGTCATTGGTATCGAAATTCGTCTGACGGATTTACAGAAGTTCATGGATGCGCAGGATTATGGATATGATTTCGGTGAAACCTATCAGGTTGCACTTGATGAGATGAGACAAGGCAGAAAAACATTACATTGGATATGGTATGTCTTTCCACAGATTCAAGGACTTGGCTGGAGCGGAACAACAGCTTATTTTTCAATTAAGGATTTACAGGAGGCAAAGGATTACTATGAGCATCCTGTTCTTGGTGCAAGGCTGCAGGAAATAACAAGTGTATTACTCGACATTGAAACTGATGATCCAATGATAGTGTTCGGCTATCCAGATGCGTACAAAGTTCGTTCCTGTATGACTTTGTTCAAGTATGCTGCACCGGAGCAGGAGCTGTTTCAAATGGTGCTGGATAAGTTCTGCCGTGGCATGGAAGATGATAAAACTGTGGAGATACTTGGAGTGTAATACGATAACTATAAATGAGCACACATCGTCATTTTGCACAATAATCCGCTACTATTTATTCCGTTTTCGCAATCAAAAACAGGCTTATCATCTGAAATTACGACATAAGGAAACACCGCACAAAGCACGCCTGATGGCTCTGCACGCAATATGCTTGCATCTTTTTTCGTCATATTTCACAAAAAGCCTCGTGAATAGACAAAGTATTCACTGCGTTTTTTTGTCTTATCTGACAAAAAATCTGACAGCGCATCTTGTGCACAGTCTTTGTGCGGTGTTGCCTTGAGCAAAAACGTTAGGATTTTGGCAGATTCCTTCATTGAAAATATTTATGCTGTTGTATATAATTAAATACATAAGGAAAGAACGGCGAATACCCGGTTTAAAGGAGAGGATTATTATGACAAAGCTAAATAAAATATTTGCACTTTCAGCAGTATTTTGTATTACGATGTCGCAGGCGGTTATGATTCCTGCAAAAGTAAATGCAGAGGGCGCTGTACCGGAAATATGTTTATCATATGTAAATAACGAAATACCAAGCGGTGCATTGTATATGATAAAAAGCGTTCACAGCGGAAGATTTCTGACGGCAGATGATGATACAAATGTTTGCCAGCGTGATTATGTAAACTCGCCTGCACAGCTCTGGAGAATTGTCTGTACGGAAGAGGGATATGTCAAGCTGTTATGTGAAAATAATCTTCAAATGGCACTCACAGTTGAAGATGTGAGTATTCTGAACGGCTCAAATATAGGTGTTGCTGAATACAGCGGTGCAGATGCTCAGAAGTTCAGAGTGAATAAGGAAGGCTTGTCCTATTATATCACCACTAAGACAAGTGAGAATAAATCATCTCTTGATATTAAGGGAAAATCAAAAGCAGAGGGCGCAAATGTACATCAGTATAAATATCAGGGAAATTCCAATCAGCTGTTTTAAATCATTCCTGCAAACAATGTGTATTCATGGATAAAGGGAGATCTGAACTTTGACGGCAGGGTCAATACTTTTGATATGTGTCTGATGCGAAAAGGTGTTGTAAAGGGCTTTGATGAAGTTATGGCTGGAATTGCTGACCTTAATTCAGACGGTCAGGTCAATGAAGATGATTTGCGTTTATTGAGAGATTATATTCATGGAATAGAAAAAGGATTTCCAGAAAAATTCTATACCAAGGAAATTGAGATTCCTGAGCCTTCTGAAGGAACGAGAAAAATGGAGTATCTTAACAGAGGCGTTTCTGCTGTAAGTACAGGAAATTCTGTATTTGTAAGCTGGAGATTTCTTGCAGATGATGACGAAAATACTGCATTCAATGTTTATCGAACCACCGACAATAAGACAATAAAACTAAATGACACACCATTGACCGGCGGTACAAATTACACTGACAAAACAGCCGATCTCAGTAAAAACAATACATACAGCGTCAAGGTTGTTGTTAACGGAACAGAATACGAAACTGATGACAGTGATACACTTGCCGCAGGTGCTGTTTCACAGTGTAAAATACTTAATATCAAACAGGGCGGCAAAATACATTTTGTATGGGCAGGAGATTTTGACGGCGACGGTGAATATGATTACCTTGTTGACAGAAATGCTGACGAGCATCAGAAACTTGAAGCATACAGGAGTGACGGAACTTACCTCTGGACAATAGACCTTGGGTATAACAGTGAAAATAAAAACAACATATCTCCCGGTGCCTCAGCTATTGATGTTGGAATGTGGGACGGTGCGACAGTATACGATATAGACTGTGACGGTTATGCAGAAGTACTGCTTCGTATTGCTGACGGTGTAACATTCGGAAACGGAGAAAAGTTTACAAACAGCAGTGATAAACAGGCACAGTATATTGCTGTAATAGACGGCATAACCGGCTCACTCAGGGATTATACTTCTGTACCTGATGATTTCAAGTCAGTGGGTACCCTTGCCTGCATGATGGAGATAGGATATCTTGACGGTGTGAACCCAAGTGTTGTATGCTGGATGAAAAATCGCAACAGCGACAAAACCTTCAACTCAATTACCGCTGCTTTCGGCTACGAAAACGGGGAATTCGGACTTCGTTGGAAATATATTAACGATACAATGTTTTCCGACAGAACCGAATACAAAAAAGGTTATGCAGAGGCACACCAGATTAGAATTGCAGATGTTGACTATGACGGTAAAGACGAGGTTCTCCATATGGGATACTGCCTCAACGGCGACGGTACTCTGAGATATCATATTGATGAGGTCGTTCATGGCGACCGCTGGTTTGTTGGTTCCTTCAGCAATGAAAATAACGGCAATGAAATGTACGGCTACGGAATACAGCAGAATAATCAGTATGGTCTTCTTGAATATATGTACAATGCTTCAACAGGCGAAATGCTCTGGACAAACTATGCAAAAGAGGGAACTGCCGACGTTGGCAGAGGTAATATAGGTGACATTGACCCGAATTATGACGGATTTGAAGTATGGTCATTCCAGGGACTTTACAATCATGACGGAACAAGAATTGGCGACAACAGTCTTTATCCCAGCATCAGACTCTGGTGGGACGGCGACCTTCTTGCTGAATCCTATAATGATACAAAGTTTGAGAAATGGAACTGGCAGACAGGCAAGGTTGAACGTCTTCTTTCTCCATGGAAAATCACGGACTCTGCCGGAAGCGACCGTGGTGCGCCTATGTTCTATGGCGATATAATGGGTGACTGGCGTGAGGAGGTTATTATGACAAGCACTGATTATTCAAAGCTTGTTATCTGGTGTCCCACAGCTGAAACAGACACACGTCTGTATTGTCTTGCACAGAATCCCTGCTACCGCAACTGCATGACGGCAAAGGGATATTACCAGTCACATATGCTGGACTATTATCTCGGTACAGGTATGGAAATGCCGGAAAAACCTGATATATCAATTATTCAGAAATAAGGTGGTATTATAACAAAATATTATTTTACTCGAAAGATTTGTGCTGTATTTACAGCTATAGTAATGATGTTAATGATGATTTCCATTGGACTTTTAAGTGCTGAAAAGGTATCAGCTGTATCTTCCGACTATCCCGTAGTTCTTCTTCGAATCAGCAGCTATGACAACAGCAGGCATATGAACATTTCAGGCTATGATGACAAGGCGAATATTGTCATGTCGGAGCAGAAAAATACCATGAATGAAAACTGGCGTTTTGATTACGTGGGAACAGACAGCAAGGGCAGTTTCTATAAAATTACCAATATGGGAACAGGCAGACTGATTACTCCTATGAATTACAGCGTGACAGAGGGCAGTTCTTGTGTTATCTTCGGAAGTGAAAGCGCAGTATCTCAGCACTGGTATGTCATTCCTGTTGATAAGGACAGCTATGGAACAGACTTGCATTATAAAATCGTCAATTACAGCGACACCTCCCTTGCACTGACAAACAGCGGAAACAAGATTAAACTTTCCTCCTACAGCGGGCAAAATGAGCAGAAATGGCTTCTGAATGCGGCAGGTCAGCAGGGATTTGGCGGTTACTGCAAGGACATGAATGGCAAGGAAAAAGCCTCTGACATCGGCGGTACTCTTGGCAAAACCGTTGAGGTAACAAGTTTTGATGAACTGAAAGCGGCTTGTACAGTGGTAGAACCCTGCACCATAGTTATCACAAAAAACATCAGCAAAACAGGTACATACAAAAAGGACGGCAACGGACGTTACCGTTTCAGTGACACTTATATTTATATGCAGCCTAACAAAACCGTTGTGGGAAGTTATGGCGCCCATTCTCTGTATAATGTGTATTTCAGAACATACAACAAAAATTACGGTCCGGGACATAATCTGATTTTCCGCAACATTGAAATTTCTCACGACAAGGAGCTTAACAGCGATAATATCTGGGAATTTGCATATGGCTACAATTTCTGGATAGACCACTGTGAATTTATAGGACACAGCGGAATAAATACTGCCTCCACAGGACTTGATGACTGGGATAAGTTCCTTAATTTCAAGGGTAATACAGACAATGACAATACTGATTTTGTAACTGTTTCAGACTGTAAATTCGGACTTCATGAATATGGCGTGCTTATCGGCTATCCGGTTGACACACAGGAGGCATACAACACTTTCAACGGTACACCCCATGTAACTATTGCAGATAATTACTACAACAAATGTGTTACCCGTGCGCCGGCACTGATGCGCTACGGATACTTCCATTCATTCAATAACTATGTTATCAATTTCGATATGGGTTATACGATTTATACGGCTTGTAAACTCTATGCGGAAAATAATTATTACAATGGCGGTACAGGAAAAGGTTCTGTTGTAAATGACAGCGTTTCGAGCAATGATATTTCCTCAAAATATCCGGGACAGTATACGGAAGTGGGTTCAACACTGACAGGTTCCAAATATTCTCTTACTGCGAAAACGGCTAAAGCCTGCAACTGGCGTCCCTCATCAAATTACGTTTACAATGTAAAATCCGCAGCAGATGCAAAATCATATTGTGAGAAGTACAGCGGTCCTCAGTCATCAGCAGGAAATATGGCTTATGCCGTATTTGCAAAGGCAGGGTACCCTTCAGCAGGATATGTTACTGCGCCAAGTGAGAAAATGGAGGAACCGGTACAGACCACCACAACTACTACAACTACAACTACCTCTGCAACAACCACAATCACCACAGCCACAGAACCGCCGGTGAAAAATATACAGTGTGACGTAAACGAGGACGGAAAGTTTGATAATAATGACATTAAGGCACTGGAGAAGTGGATCCATGGTGTTTCTGGGGCAGAACTTGCAGACTTAGATGCGGCTGATGTAAACAAGGATAATCGCATCAATGTATTTGATTTGTGCCTGATGAAAGAACTTTATCTTGCGCCTCCCGTAACAACTACAACCACTACCACAACAACCACTACCACCACAACAACCACTGCCGCTGTTACATCTGAACCCCCGAACTATGAGCCGGAAGACTTTAATTTCTCTGGCAAGGTTTATCTGGTAGGCGACTCAACAGTGTGCCATTATGACGAGAACTACAGCGTTCCCTATAATCGCTATGGCTGGGGGATGAAGTTTGCAGAGCAGTTTAACGGCGTGGAAGTTATAAATCTTGCACTTTCAGGCAGAAGTTCAAGAAGTTTCCTTGCAGAGCAGAATTACCAGACTTTGAAATCATCATTGGGAAAGGGCGATTATCTCTTCATTCAGTTTGGACATAATGATGAAAAGACAGATGAAACATTATATCCCGAACTTGGTACATATCCGAATCTGGACTGGAGCACTCTTGATACATCGGGAAAGGATTCGCAGGGACGTTATTCCTATGAATATCTGCTCACAGCATATTATATCAATCTTGCTAAAAACAAGGGTGCAGTTTCTGTTCTTGTAACGCCCATTACCAGACGCAATATCGACGGCACTCCAAATTATCAGCAGCATACAGCATATCAGCAGGGAATGATAACACTTGGCAAGTTATTCAATGTGCCTGTAATTGATATGACAAAGCTGACAACGCAGCTTTATACTAATCTTTATAATTACGGCGGTGCAGCTGAAACGGCTAAAATGCACTGTTATACTGATACAAATCAGACAACACTTGACAATACACATCTGAGTAATGCAGGAGCATATAAAATCGCAAATATGATTGCAGAGGAAACGCAAAAGCAGGGTCTTGCCATTGGAAAACTGAAAAAATAATTACATTAAAAAAGCCGGGGTTTCCATAACAGGACAGCCTCGGTTTTTTGCATAATGCTCTGAATGAACAAGGTTCAAAATGCAAGTTTTTTAATCAATTACTTCATTGTATATACAGTAAAAATGATGTATTATTAAATCAGCGAAACGGCATTACAATGAATGGAGGAATCACTTATGAAAAAATGCGGCGTTTTAAAGAGAATCACATTACTTCTTGCTGCTTTTGTGCTTGCTATAGGCACACTAAGCACGTTTTCCGGAAACTTTTTCGCAGAAGCGGCGGAGAACAATATGATCTATAATGACACTTTCTGGAAGGACACTTCCGGCAACAACATCTACTCTCAGGGCGGTGGTGTGTTCAAGTTCGGTGACACATATTACTGGTATGGCGTTCATTATTCAGGTGCAGAAACCTATGCGGCAAATCCCACAAAAAAGAATGATGATACTGCATTCAAAGCAGTAACCTGTTATTCTTCAAAGGATCTTGTAAACTGGAAGTTTGAGAACAATGTTCTTACTTCAAAGAGCAGCGGATTCCCATGGTGCTACTGGTTCGGCAGACTGGGTGTGGCATACTGCAAGAATACAGGTAAATATGTACTGGTTGCACAGCATAATGAAAGTGTACTTTTCGCCTCATGTGATTCACCCACAGGCAACTTTAAGGTTGAAAACATTCAGGACCAGATCACAAATGTTCTTAAACAGGGAACAGGTGATCAGACAGTTTTCATTGATGATGACGGTCAGGCATACATCGTATGCTCAAACAAAGGCGGCAGAGGTCATCAGTATATTTCAAAGCTCCGTGAATCAGACTTCCTGTATGCAGAACCTGCTGTAGAAGTTGCAAAGGGCAGCGGACGTGAGGGAAACTGCTTGTTCAAGTACAAGAATAAATATTACTTCTGTGCATCTGATCTTCACGGCTGGAATTCTTCCCACAGCTATTATATGGTGGCTGACAAAATCACAGGCCCTTATTCCTCATGGAAAATAATGGACGGTACTGACGAAGATTTTTCATACGTTACACAAACAGGCTTTTTCGTAACGGTAAAGGGTTCAAAGCAGGAAACTGTACTTTTCTGCGGTGACCGCTGGAGTGACTTTGCAGGAAACGGAATAGGGTACAATCAGTGGGTACCCCTTTCTATAGACGGTGATTATGTAAAATTCAATTCACTCAGCGAATGGAGCTTTAATGCTGAAACAGGTGAGTGGGGAGTAGGTGCAGGGAATAACTACTGCCTTAATCCCACATTTGAGGCTGACCGTGTAAATCAGACTACCCTTGCAGGCTGGAAAGCCTCCGGTACAGGCAACAGCAATAAAAAAGGCGGCAGAACAGGCAACTGGAGCGCCCAGCAGTATGACGCAAATGCATTTAAGGCAACTCTTACACAGGATCTGAACGTTCCCAACGGAACATATAATCTTAAAGCGTGGGTAAAAAGTTCAGGCGGACAGAATACAGCCATAATCTACACCAGAACTTCAGAGGAAGACAAGATTGTAAATGTAAACAGCAAAATAAATGACTGGACACAGATTGCCATAGACGGTGTACAGGTAAATGACGGCAAGGTGCAGATAGGAATATATTCTGATGGCAATGCGGGAAACTGGCTCATATATGATGATTTTACATTTATCCGTGACAGCAGCGGAACTTCTGCCGAACCGCCTGAGCCTGAGAAAATCCCTGACGGTGAGCTTATAAAATCTCTTGTTGTAAATGATAAGGATAACTACTCTGACTGGTCAATACAGACAGGACTCGCAGAGGGAAGTGAAATTTTCGGCGACCGTGCATTCAGGCTTACTTCTGTTCCTGAGCAGCTTGTTGGTGCAGAATGGATAAAAGCTGCCTGCGATTCCAAAAAGTTTTCCGCAGATGAAGCAGAATATACAGCAGGTGCAGATATTACAGCTTTTGTGGGACTTGACACAAGAGTTGTCCCTGTTCCTGAATGGCTTTCTGACTGGAAAAAAACAGACCTTACGCTTACAGATGACGGAAATCCCGTTGTAACATACAATGTATACAAAAAGGACGTAAAAACAGGTGAAAAGGTGACTTTAGGGGCAGTAAATATGTCAAATGCCGTAAATTATATTGCAATGGCAAAGCCCTATGACCCCAATGAATCATACATGAATCCTGTGGAATATACTACAGGTGATTTAAACGGAGACGGAAGAATCAATATATTTGATATGATATTTATGAAACAGGCCTTGACCGAACCTGTTTCAGACAAGCGTCAGATGCTTGCTGCGGATATGAACGGAGATAACTGCGTAGATGTATCCGACGCTGTTATTTTACAGAAAATCCTTTTGGGGATTTAAAACCTCCTATTACAATATCGGAAATCGACAGACGTTCACTGTCGATTTTCTGCTTTTATATGTGAAAATTATTTGACAAAAAACTGTTCCTGCTGTATTATAAATATATGTATAAAAATCTCGGATAATTTGGGAGATTTTCAAAATGCAGGAGAAAAACTTTATGAACGCAAGGGGCAGATTCGGTCTTGTTATACCTGAAATAAACAGTTCTCTTGATTATGAATTTATTGAGGGTGTTTTTGCAGAGGCAAAAATTCTGGGGTACGATGTTATTGTATATACAGGTGTATTTAATTCTATCCGTGAACTGCGTTATGATAACTATATATCAGGACTTGAAAATATATATACTCTTATATGCACTCAGAAGCTTGACGGAATCATAATAGCTGCAGAACGTTTTCATGCACAGGATATCCTCAAAAAGATTTATGATTATGCCGTAATGACTTCTACTCCATGCCTTGTCCTTGGAGGAGAAACAAACAACGCAGTTTCAATGGAGGCTGAGGAGTTCAGCGGTATGTACGCCATAACCAGGCATATGATTGAGGAGCATGGCTGCAGAAAACTTTATTGTCTTGCAGGAGTTCCCGGTCATAAGTCATCTCTTGAAAGACTCAGAGGATTTACTGAAGCCTGCAGTGATTTTGGGATAGAGGTGTATGAAAGAGATATTATTTACGGGTATTTCTGGAAAAATGTTCCCCATCAGCTTGGCATTGACATTATAGAAGGGCGTATCGAATCGCCGGATGCAGTTATCTGCTGCAATGATGTCATGGCTGTTTCACTTACAGAAGTTCTCACTTCAAAAGGAATAAGAGTACCTGAGGATGTGAAAGTTACAGGTTATGACGGCAGCTGGGATTCTGCTCTTAATTTTCCCAGTATAACCACTATTGCAGGACGTGACAAGCAGTTTGGTGCAGACGCTGTATGCCGCCTGTATGAAATAATAACAAATCAGAATGCAGAGCAGAATGTATGCAGACAGTATGTGCGTTTCGGCAAAAGCTGCGGATGCTTTGAGAATCTTCCTATGGACCTTCATCTTGTGGATATGATTGAACGCAGCAGGGAAAAGCGTCAATATCTTCCGACGGACTTTATCCACCGCATGTCAGACAATGCCACATTAACTGAGCTGTCGGATAATATAGATGAAGTCGGGCATATACTCGGAGATATGGAGGGAATGGATATATGCCTTTGCAGCGACTGGCAGGGTGACATGGATAATCCGGACAATTTCAGACAGTTCGGCTATTCTGACGAAATGTATCTTCTTTTATCTAAGCGGTTCGGAGATAATGAAAAAGCCCATTATACATTTAAAACAAGTGATATTCTTCCTAAGCTGGACAGTAAACATGAACCATGTTTGATCGTGCTTACATCACTTCATTGTTCAGGGCAGATAATTGGATATATCGGGTCAATATATGCAGAATGCCGCCGTATGTATATTGATGAATACTATGCAGGCTGGTGCGATTCGGTATCCAACGGAATTAAAATGTTGCAAAAGAAACTGTATGCAGAATACATAAGAAAACAAATCGAAAATATCTCGGAAACAAGTCTGCTTACAGGAATGCTAAACAGCCGTGGATTTATTGTTAAAACATCTGAGGCTTTTGAAAAGTACAGGACCGATGGGAAAAACTGTTATCTTCTTATGCTGACCTATTACCCATCAGAAATCGGTTCAACAAGCCTGGAACTGATATTTGAGAAAATAATGATGAATCTCTGTTCTCACAGGGTATGTGCAAAAATCAGGGAAGAAACCTTTGCAGTAATAATACCTGCCACTGATAAGGAGGAAGTTTCTAACACTTCACAGAATCTGATTGCAGCACTGGAGTCAGGTTTCCGTGATCATTTCGGAGATGTGACTTTGCCTGAATTTGCAGTATACTTTTCAACTATTGAGTCATCTGATATTTATGAGATCGAAAAAAATGTATATGAATCAGGGCAGAATCTGTATGAAAAAAGAAAAGCTCAGGAAGACAGTTATATGGATTACAGACAGGAGATATATCGCCTGAGAAGAAATATTACAGCAGAACCACAGAGAGATTGGAACATAGATGACATGGCACATGGCATAGGAATAAGCCGCAGTCATCTGCAAAGACTATACAAACAGTTTTTCTCAGTGAGTATCAAAGATGATGTTATTACAGCCAGAATCAAAAAAGCAATGCAGCTTCTTGCCAATACAAATATGCGTATTCAGGAAATAGCGGAACATTGCGGATACAATAATGATAGCCATTTAATGCGACAGTTCAAGGAAAAAACGGGCAAAACCGCACTTCAGTACCGAAAAGAAACAAGGTCGCATGAGAAATAATGCTTACTGGTGTGAGATATATTGAAAAATTAAAGGCAAAAATAAACTTGCATTCACACAGAACTCATGGTATGATATTATTAAAACCAAGACAAAGCGAACTTATAAGCTGTTGGAGAGTTCTAATGCTTTACAGAAGGTGAAGTCTGCATGTTCCTGACTTTTTTGAGAACGAGGTGAAAAAATGGAACGCTATTTTAATATAACAGGCTGCTGCAATCCGGGAGAGCATTATATGGTCAATCTTGACAGTCGGCTTGCTCAGATAAAAAAAATGATCGACAGAGGACAGTATTTCTGCATAAATCGTGGAAGACAGTATGGGAAAACAACCATGCTGAAAGCTCTCAGTAATTATTTAATTGAAAATTATATTGTTATAAGCATGGATTTTCAAAAAGATATGAGTTCTTTGGATTATGAAAAGGAGAATTATTTTTGTGTATCCTTCGGTCATATTTTTGGAGATGCTTTAAAAAAGCTGAAATTCGTAAATACTGAATCCATAAAGTCCATGATGGAACAAATGCAATTCTGGGGCGAAAGATTTGGATTTGTAAGGCTGTTCAGGGAAATCAGCAAAATTTGTTTGTCCTCCGAAAAACCCATAGTTTTAATCATAGATGAAGTGGACAGCGCCAGCAATAACCAGGTATTCCTTGACTTTTTGGCGCAGCTTCGGGGTTATTATCTTGAACGTAATGAACAGCCCACATTCCAGTCAGTAATCCTGGCAGGCGTACACGACATCAGAAATCTTCGTCAGAAAATACGGCCTGACGCAGAGCATAAGCATAACAGTCCCTGGAATATTGCGTCAAGCTTTGACGTTGACATGAGTTTTAATGTTTCCGATATTGCAGGTATGCTTGAAGATTACGAAAAGGACCACCATACAGGTATGGATATAATGGAAATTTCTCAGCTGGTTTATGACTATACCTCCGGTTATCCTGTTTTAGTTTCAAGTTTCTGTGCGTACATGGATAAAATTAATGACTGGACAATAAATGGGATTTTAGAGGCAAACAAGGAACTTCTGATTTCAAGAACACCTCTTTTTGAATCTCTTATTGGAAAGCTTGAAGACAATGAAAGTTTGAGAAAGCTGCTTTATGTAATTCTGTTTTATGGAAAGAAAATTCCCTATAATCCTGACGATTCAACAATTGACAGTGCATATATGTATGGATTTGTAAAAAATGAAAACGGCATGATTGCTGTTGCAAACCGTGTATTCGAAGTGCGGATTTACAATTGGTTTATTTCACTGGAAACAACAGAAAGTCTTATGTATTCTGAAGGTGCAAATGACAAAAATCAGTTCATCACAGGCAATCAGCTTAATATGGAAAAGGTCCTTGAAAAATTCATAGTGCATTTTAATGATATTTACGGAAATCAGCCTGATAAATTCAAGGAGGAGGACGGCAGAAAACTGTTTTTGCTTTATCTTCGTCCAATAATCAACGGTACCGGCAATTACTATATTGAATCCCATACCCGTGACCAGAGGCGTACTGATGTTATCGTTGACTATGCGGGAAAACAGTATATTATTGAGCTGAAAATCTGGCGTGGTGATGAATATAATACAGAAGGCGAAAAGCAATTATCTCAGTATCTTGACTATTATCACATTGACAAGGGGTATCTTCTGAGTTTTAACTTTAATAAGAATAAGAAAACCGGAATGAAAACAGTTAATATAAATGGAAAGACAGTTATTGAAGCTGTGGTCTGAAATAATAGCCCTTTCCATTACGTTTCCATTATATTTCCATTATTACAATGAAAAAGGCTTTATTTTTAGTAAAAATGAGAGATCGATGTTATAAGAAAAATGCCGTAATTGCGCCTTTTATGTATTGATGTAATACTTTGGGAACTGCAAAAATCTATACTCATAATCCGAAGGTCGTTGGTTCAAATCCAGCTCCCGCAACCAAGTTAAGCCACGCAGATACGTTATCTGCGTGGCTTTTATTTTTGTATAAATGCGATTATATCATTGATTAATTTAACGGAGGTGCGAAATGACGCTTGAAAATAAATTAGGGCTGACAAGCTTTGCCGGTCTTGCACGCGAGGAAGAACGCATCAGCAAGAAAAAGGCTGCGGAACTTTTTGAAAGAGGTATTTTGGATAATCTTCCTGTCGGCAGGTTTTCTGCATTACAGGCAATACATAAATATCTCTTTGAGGATATTTACAACTTTGCCGGTGAGCTCAGAACTGTCAATATTGCAAAGGGCAATTTCCGTTTTGCCCCCTTAATATATCTGCAGGCAGCACTGGAAAATATCGACAAAATGCCGCAGTCAAACTTTGACGAGATTGTAGAAAAGTATGTTGAGATGAACATCGCTCATCCTTTCCATGAGGGCAACGGCCGCAGCATGCGCATTTGGCTCGATCATATCCTGAAAAACGAAATCGGCAAGGTTGTCGACTGGAGCAGAGTTGATAAGGAAGATTACCTGCTTGCAATGGAGCGCAGCCCGATTAAAGATGTGGAGATTAAAGTGTTGCTGAAAGGTGCGCTTACAGATGAAATAAACAGCCGTGAGCTCTATATGAAAGGTATTGACCACAGCTACTGCTATGAGGGTTATACGACATTTAAGACTGAAGAATTATTATAACGAAATGATGTACAAATATGCCTGATAACTACATCATCTCCGTGCCAATATGAAGCATCTATGTTTTATCCCGAACTGTCTGTGAAAGATAAAATTGCATACTGAAGCAAAGCGGTGACTGCTATGATTTCTATGAATGCAAATATTTTGACAGACTGATGACGATTGAGGATTAAGAAACTTGACAATCAGGTAGTTTCAGAATATAATTATAGTGAACACAAAACAGAACTATGCATTCACTTTATTTTTTTGCCCTGCACATCCGTTTCCTGCGTTCGCTTTATATAATCGGCACTGGTAAACGAAAAAAATTTTTGTCTACTGTAAAATAATTGATTTGTATTCCGGGAGGAATTTATATGCAATTGATAAAGAAAATAACGGTATTCATTACAGCGTGTACTTCTATGATAACACTCTCCGGAATGTACGAATCAGTAACACCTGTCGCTTTGGAAGCCGAATCCGTTCTTGGAAAAGAAACGATAAACTTCTATGACTACTGGAAAGAAAAGTACCTTGTTCAGAATCCTTATGTTACTGATGAAACACAGTATTATGTATTCTATGGTGACCAGACCTATTCAGAAGCAGGTTATGAAGTCGAAGTAACCGTCTCAGAAGCCCACGGCTATGGTATGCTCATTGCAGCATCTATGTCAGATTATGACAACGAAGCTAAAGAAATTTTTGATGGTATGTATCGCTATTATCAGTCACATCTCAGTGAGATAGGACCGAATCTGATGGCATGGCAGCAAAAAGACAACGGTAAAGCAATTGTCAACTCATCCGGTGCGGATTCTGCAACGGATGGTGATATGGACATTGCATATGCACTGCTGATGGCAGATAGCGTATGGGGCAGTGACGGGGAGATAAATTATAAGCAGTCTGCAGTTGATGTTATCAATGACATTATGACCTATGAGGTAAATAAAACGGATTGGGTGCTGCAACTTGGTGACTGGGTATATGGTTCAAGCGAAAATGATACATATTATTCTGCAACAAGGTCTTCAGATTTTATAATGCAGTATATGCCTGTTTTCGCTGAAGCTACAGGAGATGAACGCTGGCTGAAGCTTTATGAAAATACTTATAACATAATCAATAAAATCGTAGATAAATACGGTACTGGTATTCTGCCTGATTTTATCATCAAAGACAGTGCGACCGGAGAATTTATCCCAGCTCCTGCGAATTTACTGGAAAGCGAAAATGACGGCAATTATTATTACAATGCCTGCCGTACTCCGTGGCGTATCAGTATGGACTATCTGATTAACGGAAATGAAGATGCTTTGAACTTTGCCAATACACTCAATAAATTTATAATTAATAAAACGAGTAGTGATCCCTGGAATATTATGGCTGGATATACCCTTGAGGGAACAGCTGTTTCTGACTGGAATGATCTTTGTTTCGATGCACCGTTTCTGGTATCTGCAGCTTGTGGAGAGAATTCGAACTGGCATCATAGCTTGCGGGATATGATTCTGAATTATGGGGAGGATGTATATTTCGGAGATACTATCGCCATGCTTTGTCTGATTGTGGATGATGGATGCTGGATAGTGCCTGAAAGTGTAAATATGAGTATACCCGGCGATGTGAATGCTGACGGTACATTCAATATATCTGATGTGGTTATGATGCAGAAATGGCTGCTTGCTGTACCTGATGTGAAACTTGAAGATTGGAAATCAGGAGATTTATGTGATGACAATATTCTCAATGTGGTTGATCTTTGTTTGATGAAAAGTAAGTTGATTGAAAAGTAAAAAATATATATTATTAAAGTTCACAATTCACAAACAGAATAGGGAGTTTTTTTATCGATTTGAGAGTATGTCAGATTTTTGTGTAAATTCTTAAAATTTATGGTACAATATCAGTAACAGAAAAGGGGGCATGTGCCATATGGGAAGGTATGTAAATCCGGGGAACGGGGCGTTTGCAATTGTGGCAAGCGATGAATCCTATGTTGATAAATCCGGCTTAATTGAGTTTACAAATAACAGAATCGGTAAGATGCGTCCGCTCATCTGCTTCAGCAGACCTCGCCGATTCGGAAAATCCATTGCGGCACATATGCTGACGGCGTATTACAGCAAAGGCTGTGATTCAGGAGAAATATTCTCTGGGCTGAAGAATCCCTGCTATTGTATATTGACATCAACTATGATAAAGTGAAAGAAGCCCTTGCTGAAATGCTGGCTGGTGGTTCCGTGAAAATTGATACCGGAACATTTCAGAATGATATGGTAACGATCAAGTCCCGTGATGATGTCTTGACGCTGCTAGTGCATCTCGGTTATCTGGCGTACAACGGAGAAACTAAATCCGTATATATCCCTAATGAAGAGGTGCGTGAAGAATTTTTGCGCACCACGAGAAACAGCAGTCGACAGGAACTCGCCAGCCTCATACAGGAATCCGACAAATTAATTGAAGCCACCCTCCGCATGGACGGCGAGGAAGTTGCACAGCGAATCGAAATGGCACACCAGTACTATGCAAATGCCAAATTCTACAACAACGAACAGGCACTGCGAATGGTCATCATGCTTGCCTATGTGAGCCGTGTGGACGATTACTGTGATTTTCAAGAGCTTCCAAGCGGCAAGGGCTATGCGGATATCCTGTTCTTCCCGAAGAAAAAATCCAGCAAGCCTGCACTTCTGATTGAGCTGAAATGGAACCATTCCAGCGGCGGAGCGATTGAACAAATCAAGGAAAACGGTTACTGTAATGCGATTTCCGGCTATGGCGGGGATATTCTCCTGGTCGGTATCAATTATGATGAGAAAGAAAAGGTGCATACCTGTCAGATTGAGAGGTTTGAATATGAAGTATACAGCTACGAGGCTTTCCGCAGGAAAATTCATGATGAACTCAGAATTGCAGAAATGGCGGATACTGATGATATAAAAACAATCAGTTTTGAAAAATATATCCTTGAAATAAAATCCGGTAAAAAAAATCTTGCAATGCTGTCTGAAGAAAAAATATGCAGATTGCAGGGATTTACAGTCAATGAGAAACCTACTCTTGCCGGAATAATGCTGTTTTCTGATTATCCGCAGGCATTTTTCCCTCAGCTGTGCATTACAGCCGTTTCAGTTCCGGGAACAGAAATAAGCATGACAGATGATGCAGGAGAAAGATTTACAGATAACAAACGAATTGACGGAACTATTACACAAATGCTTGATGATGCAATTCAGTTTGTAAGGAAAAATATAAAGGTCAGAACGATAATTGACCCTGAAACATTAAAAAGGACTGATAAGCCTGAATATCCTATGATTGCAGTCAGAGAGCTTATTATCAATGCACTTGTTCACAGGGATTACAGTATCCATACAGATTCAGCCCCGATAACAATCCGTATATACAGCAACCGCCTTGAAATTGAAAATCCTGGCGGACTGTACGGACGTATGACTCTTGATCAGCTCGGAAAAGTAACAGCAGATACAAGAAATCCGTTTATTGCAAATGCTCTTGAAATAATGGGCGAAACCGAAAACAGATACAGCGGTATTCCTACGGTTATAAGTGCGATGAAAAAGCACAAACTGCCTGCTCCTCTTTTTGAAAATGATAGAGGTGTATTCAGAGTAACACTTTATAATGGCAGTACTGATGATTTTTACAATGTTGAGCCGGATGAAAAAATAATTCTTGATTTTTGTAAAAAGCCAAGAAGCCGTTCTGAAATAGAGGAATTGTTCCAGGGGAGATTTACCATCGCATATGTTATGACAAAATATATTCATCCGCTTGTTGAAAACGGCAGGCTAAGACTTACCGTTCCTGATAAGCCGAAAAGCAAAAATCAGAGATATGTTACTGTGGAAGTATAAAACGCTCTTATACAGTTAAGTCAATAAAAATCTGTAAAATTCATATTTTTATTGACTTAACTGTAAATTGGAGATATAATAAATACATAGTCAGGCTGGCGTCATTCTCAAATGTCAGCGTGCTGATCAGGGAACAATGCCAGTTGTGAGTAAAAATGATCGGGGGAAAATATGTATTTATTTCTGTTAGCTGTTATTTATCTTGCTTTTATAAGCCTCGGACTTCCCGATTCTCTGCTGGGTTCGGCATGGCCTACAATTCATGCCGGGTTTGATGTGCCGCTGTCATATATGGGAATGATCTCTATGATTATTTCAGGAGGTACTATCGTTTCCGGTCTGATGTCAGAAAGGATTACAAAGAAAGCAGGAACGGGAATTGTGACAGTTGCAAGTGTTTTTCTTACTGCTGCTGCGCTGTTCGGATTTTCTGCATCAACCGGGTTTTATCAGATGTGTTTATGGGGAATACCTTACGGACTGGGTGCAGGTGCCATTGATGCGGCACTGAACAATTACGTTGCACTGCACTATAACTCCAGACACATGAGCTGGCTGCACTGTTTCTGGGGAGTAGGAACAATTATCAGTCCGTATATTATGAGCTATGCTCTGATGCATTCAGCCTGGACAAACGGTTATCGAACGGTTTCACTTCTGCAGTTTGGCATTGCTGCTGTGCTGTTATTTACGCTTCCGATATGGAAAGTCAATAAACCGGCTGCTGCGGGGGAAAACAGTACAAAGGTTCTTGGCATAAAAGGAGCCTTAAAAATAAAAGGAGTGCCGTATCTGTTAATCGGATTTCTGTCCTATTGTGCAGCAGAAGCAACAACGATGCTCTGGGCAAGCAGTTATCTTGAAGGTACAAGGGGAGCCTCAAAGGAAGAAGCGGCTGCGTTTGGTTCACTGTTCTTTATCGGAATTACAGCAGGGAGATTTCTGTCCGGATTTATATCCGATAAGCTGGGGGATAATAAAATGATTCATCTCGGCATTGGTATTGCGTTGTTTGGTGCATTTTGCATTTCAGTTCCGGTAAAAATTATTACTGTCACAGGTTTTGTAATTATTGGTCTTGGATGCGCACCGGTCTATCCGTGCATAATTCATTCCACACCGAAAAATTTCGGAGCAGAAAATTCTCAGGGTATTATCGGCATTCAGATGGCAAGTGCTTATGTCGGTTCAACATTTATGCCACCGGTTTTCGGTCTGATTGCAGAACATATCAGTCTGAATCTTATGCCTGTGTTTCTTGCACTCTTTATGATTTTGCTGCTTGTTATGATATATAAAACGGAAAGAGCAGTTATAAAATAGTATTTACAGAACAGCTTGATACAATATACTCAAATCAGACCCGAAACAGAATTTCTGTTCCGGGGTTTTTCTTACTATAAACACGAAACAGGACAGAGCCAGGTTTCGCGGTTCAGTGGAATCAGTTCATCGCTCATGCACAGGATAATGCCTTTTTGAATGTCCATTTTGAACTTTTCGAGGACGCTGAAATTTTTATCAGGCCGTGCAGGGTTCTTGGATTTTTTTATCTCAACGGGGTAGATTTTGTCACCTTCAGTTATCAGCAGATCGATTTCCTTTCTGTCAATATCTCGGTAGTAGTACAAATCAGCTTTTTTCCCGGCGTTATAATAGCTTTTGACTATTTCTGTGATAACATATGTTTCAAAATATGCACCGGACATTGCACCGTTTGCCAGTGTTTCGGCATTTGGCCATCTGCAGAGATATGCAGCCAGACCAGTGTCCATAAAATACATCTTCGGAGTTTTTACCAGCCTGTTTGTAATATTATTATAGTAAGGACGAAGAATATATATAATTCCGCTTCTTTCAAGAATAGTAGTCCATCCCTTTGCTGTAGGGACAGAAATACCAAGTTCCTTTGAGATTTCACTGTAATTCAGTTCCTGCGAAGTTCTTGCTGCCATATATACAAGAAAATCATAGAATTCGTTAAGCTTATCCACATTTTCCATAAGGTGAATATCTCTTTCAAGATATGTGTTTACATAATCCATAAAATATCTGTCACGGTCAAGGTCGGTTGTTATCAGCTTAGGCATTCCGCCGCGAAAAATTCTTTCAAATATTTCAGTGATATTTTTAGGTACGGATGTTTTCATTCGTTCACGAAGAGAATCAACTGAGGGGTGAAACGGGGAAGAAGGACGGTTTTCAGTTTCGGCACATGAAATCCCGGACATTTCAAATATAGCAACCCGTCCGGAAAGAGATTCGGAAACGCCTTTCATCATCTGAAATTTCTGTGATCCTGTAAGCCATATCATTCCGTTAAAGTTTTCACCTGCAAGTGTCCTTTCATCAACGATACGTTTTATTTCAAGGAAAATAGAAGGAACTCTCTGAACTTCATCAATAAGAATTGGAAATCCATATGTTTCAAAGAATAATTCAGGATCATTTTCAGCTAAACGACGTGCATTTCTGTCATCAAGGGTTACATATTTTCTGTTTTCTTTCATCAGATGATGAAGCATGGTTGATTTTCCAACCTGTCTCTGACCACAGACCATGATAACAGGATAGTATTCAGACATGCTGATTATCTGCTCTTCCATATGACGTTTAATGTATTCCGGCATATATACACCTCCGTGAAATTTAAGTTCATATTTTATTATACTCGTTTTTTTCAGGAAGTCAACTCTATCTTCATCTCAGTACCGCAGTATTCGCATATTTTTACATCACCGTCATTTGTCGCACCGCAGTTCGGGCAGGTGAGAAGATATTTGCCGGAAATGTCCTTAAGCAGTCCGCGGTTTTGGGAAAGGAGTTCACTGTAATGAGCTACGGTCTTTTCAGCCCATGAACGTTTTACAGATGATGCTTTTATCAGAGAAATAATGTAAATCAGAATGAAAATCCCGGCAGCAATAAACTGACTGTAGAATACCAGATCATCAATCGTTTTGAATTCAGAAGAATTTTCATTCATTGTATTTTCAAAGAAGGGAATAATCAGTTCGTAGGAAATATTGAAAAGTGCATTTGCAATGAAGATAACAAGCAGAATAATCCCGAAGGTTTTCTTTTCAATAAGAAAAGGCAGCTTCTGAAGACTGTGAAGCTCTTTGACAAACGGATCGCCGGTATTTATCTGAAAACTTTTTCCGGATACCCATGTACCGTTAAAAATACGAGTTCCGGGCGGTACTTTTCTGTCGATTATTTTTCTGTAGTCCTGATGTCTTGTGTACTGCAATGCTGTTCATCTCTTTTCTCTTATAAATCAATGTTCTGCGGCGGTTCAACGGAAAGCATTTCATCGTCCGTATTTTCGCTGCTGTTTGTGCCGGTACTTCCTGATAAACCTGCCTGGTCCGCGCTTTCGTATATTTCTATAACTGCGTCACAGAAAGGACAGTTTCTTCCGGTAAAATGAATCAGGTCAGCGCCGCAGGACCGGCATATTTCAGGCCTTGCTGAAACCTCTCTGGCAGCTTCTCTCTGAAGTTTTGCGTATTCTTCCTGAGCTTTATAGTATTCGACAGCTTCTCTGACCAGTTCAAATTTGAAACTGGTAATCTTCTTTGACCTGAGGTAAGCATAGAAAACCGGAAGCGGAATTATGAGGAACTGCAGTATAAAAATAAAATCATCTATAAATGCAAAAGCTTCATCTGACATACTGATATACTCAAACGGGACAATCAGAATTTCATATGTAAAGTTACGAAACGCAAAAATAATGAGAAAGATAACTGCATATATCAGACCTGAGGGGTCTGTATGACTGAGGGATGGTTTTTTTCCTTCCTTAACGTGAGCGTCAACAGCGTTTTCTATGTAGGAATATCCGTGATAAACATAGTTGTAGCTTCCGGAAGGCTCATCGTACCACAGCTCTCTGTATTCACCGGTAGGGCATAACGGTTTTGTTCCGTGTTGTTCCGGAGACTGATATCCTGGTTCAGCATAATTACTGTTATAGCTTCTTCCTGAACTGCTGTGA
>JAUNJJ010000205.1 GCA_030533325.1 Oscillospiraceae bacterium | reverse complement strand
TGTTTGGTGCCTCGAACTGGAATCGAACCAGTGACACAAGGATTTTCAGTCCTTTGCTCTACCAACTGAGCTATCGAGGCATATTGCAAAAATAATTATTATAATAAAAAATGGCGACCTGGAACGGGCTCGAACCGTCGACCTCTGCCGTGACAGGGCAGCGTTCTAACCAACTGAACTACCAGGCCATAAATAAAAAAATGGTGGGCGTAATAGGACTCGAACCTATGACCCCCTGCTTGTAAGGCAGATGCTCTACCAACTGAGCTATGCGCCCATTTCTTGTGACATTGACTAGTATACTAAATTTTAATAAATCTGTCAATATAAAATTAAAAAAATTTTTCCTTTTTTTTAAATAATATAAAATATGTTGTTAATATCTGTTTTTAACAAACAATTTAATACGCAATTTGGATTATTAATAATTAAAACAAAATTCCCTAATTTCTTTGCTTATAACTTTAATACATTTATTTCACATAGATATAAATTTTCAATAAAAAGATTGACACAAAGTTAAATTAAAAATATAATTTGAATATAAATAAACTAAACAAATACGGATAGGAGAATAAAAATGAACTTAGCTAATAAATTAACTATATTTAGAATTATATTAGTACCAATAATGGTAGTAATACCTTTTTTTAAAATAAATGGAGAAGTTTTAGGAGTATCAATTACATGGTTAATAGTAGATGCTATTTTTATAATAGCATCTATTACAGATAAATTAGATGGATATATAGCAAGAAAAAGAAAAGAAATTACAACTTTTGGAAAATTTGCTGACCCATTAGCAGATAAAATACTAGTATTAGCAGCAATGATTATGTTAGTAGAAGCAAATAAACTTCCAGCGTGGATACCAATAATTGTTGTGGCACGAGAATTTATTGTATCTGGATATAGATTAATTGCAGTAGAAAAGGGTGGAAAAGTAATAGCAGCTAGTTTTTGGGGCAAATTAAAGACTGTAACGCAAATGCTTGCTATAATTTTAGCTATTATTGACAACAACCCTTTTGGAGCATTGTTAATTAGAAATTTAGAGGGATTTAACTTTATATTAAATTTATTAACAACAGTGTTAATGATACTTGCAACAATTGCAACAATTTTTTCTGGATATGATTATTTAAAAAATGGAAAAGAATTGTTTAAATAATATATGGAGGCTAACAAAATGAAAGAAGCAGAAGCAAAGAGAAGAATTGAAGAACTACGAGCAATAACAGCTTATCATGCAAAGAAATATTACGATGATGATTCGCCAGAAATTAGCGATTTTGAATATGATATGCTAATGAATGAGTTAAAAAACTTAGAAAGACAATTTCCAAATTTTATTTCTGAAAATTCTTTAACACAAAAAGTGGGAGGCACAGTAAAAGAAGGCTTTGAAAAAGTAGAACATGAAATCCCACTACAAAGCTTACAAGATATTTTTAATTTTGATGAACTAATAAACTTTGATGAAAGAATGAAAGAATACGCAAGCCAATATGGCTTGCAATTAAAATATGTTGTAGAAACTAAAATCGATGGACTATCGGTAGCATTAGAATATAAAAATGGTGAATTTGTTCGAGGGGCAACTCGAGGAAATGGTATTATAGGAGAGGATGTTACCCAAAATTTAAAAACAATTTATAATATTCCTAAAAAATTAAAAGAACCAATAAATATTACAGTAAGAGGAGAGGTTTTCATATCAACAAGAGATTTCGAAAAATTAAATGAAGAAAGAGAAATTTTAGGAGAACCTCTTTTTGCAAATGCTCGTAATGCAGCAGCTGGTTCATTACGCCAATTAGACAATACTATTGCTGCTAAAAGACCACTAAATATTTATATATTTAATGTACAAAAATGTACTTCAATACAATTTTCTTCTCATTATGAAAGTCTTGTTTATTTAGAAAAAATAGGTTTTAATGTTAATCCTATTAAAGTACCTTGTAATAACATAGAAGATGCAATAGAAGAGATTAAAAAAATTGGAGAACAAAGAGAAAAGTTATCTTTTGGTATTGATGGTGCAGTTATTAAAGTAGATAATTTAGAATTAAGAGAAAAAATTGGAACTACATTTAAAACCCCACGATGGGCAATTGCATATAAATATCCACCAGAAAAGAAAGAAACTATATTAAAAGATATTATTTGCCAAGTTGGAAGAACAGGAGCAATAACACCAATGGCAATATTAGAACCTATACGAGTAGCAGGTTCAACTATTTCTAAAACAACTCTTCATAACGAAGATTTTATAAAAGAAAAAGGTTTAAAAATAGGAGATACTGTTGTTATACAAAAAGCAGGAGACGTTATACCAGAAGTTGTTGAGGTAGTAAAAACAAAAAGAACAGGACTAGAAAAAGAATTTAAAATGCCAGATGTTTGTCCGGTATGTGGAGGACCAGCAATTAGAGAACAAGGAGAAGCAGCTAGAAGATGCATAGGGATAGAATGTAAAGCAGTACAATTAAGAAGCATAGCACATTTTGCTTCTAAAGAAGGAATGGATATTACAGGCTTAGGAATATCTATTGTAGAGCAACTAATTGAAAAAGGATTAATTAGCAATATTGCAGATTTATACACTCTAAAAGTAGAAGATATTGCATCTTTAAAAAAGAATGGACAAAAATTTGCTAGTAATTTAATAGAAGCAATAGAAAAAAGTAAAAATAATGATTTAGCAAAGCTAATAAATGCATTTGGAATTAGACATACTGGAAATAAAACCTCTAAACTATTGGCTAAAAAATATAAAACAATGAACAAATTAATGAAAGCAAGCTATGAAGAACTTAGCCTAATAGAAGATATAGGACCTGTTATTGCAGAAAGTATCTATAAATTCTTTCAACAAGAACAAACGAAAGATTTGGTAAAAAAATTGAAAGAATCAGGAGTTAATATGAAATCAATAGAAGAAAACATTGATAATAGATTTTTAGGTAAAACTTTTGTACTAACAGGAGCATTAGAAAAATATACGAGAGAAGAAGCGCAAAATTTAATAGAAAAATATGGAGGTAAAACTTCTAGTACGGTTTCTAAAAAAACAAGTTATGTTTTAGCAGGACAAGATGCGGGAAGCAAATTAATAAAAGCACAAAATTTAGGAGTAACTATTATTACCGAAGACGAGTTTAATGAAATGATACGAGGAGAATAAATGGAAAACTATACTTTAGAAAAAATGAAAATAGATTTAAGCAATGGGTTTGGATTATATTTTAATTATAATAATAATCGATACCTAATATACAAGGTATCGGATAATTGCTATTCTCAAGAGCTAGTTACAATAAAGGAAAAGAGCCCGCATGCACGTTTAAATTTAATATCTGACAAAGCATTAAAAGAGATGTACCCTTTTATGAAGGATATTGAATATAAAACATGAAATTTTTAGGTTATGTAAACGCAATGCAAATTGACATTTTATGTAAAATGTGCTACAATTAATATAATCAAGCCAATAGGCTAAGTAAAAAAAGGAGGAAAACTAATGTTGGTCACCGCGAAAAGGGCACGGAAAATGCTCGACAAAGAAGAGAGGTTAAACATCCGAGCAGAAAAAGTACTGGCCAAAAACCAGTACAAAGAGGTAAGCAAAAAGATTGTTGATGCCGCGAAGAACGGCGAAGGCAGTATTATTCTGGATGATGACCTGCTCCCTGAGGTTTACAACCTCTTGAAGAAAAGAGGCTTCAACATCTGGGCCAGAAGGGTTAGCTGGGATGGAACCATCTAACCGGGATGGCACTCTCTAAATAGGGGGTGCCAATTTTTTTGTTATTCCTATTAAAATAAATTTAAATAGTGTTTAAAATTATTGAAATAAAATAAAAAACCTTGTAGAATATAAATAAAGGGGGATTTTCTATGAAGAAAAAAGTAGGAATTTTAATACTAGTAATATTAATAACATTGTTTAGTATTTATTTTGTATTACTTGCAAATAAAAATAATAAGGAAATACAAA
>JAUNJJ010000065.1 GCA_030533325.1 Oscillospiraceae bacterium | reverse complement strand
ACTTCTGAATTTATTGCGATAAATATCTCATTTTTAGGTTGTGGTGAGTTTGTTAAAACATAATACCCATTATCAATAAAAACCTGTTCAAATTCCTTGTTCTGTTTATACTCTACCAG
This sequence comes from Oscillospiraceae bacterium, assembly GCA_030533325.1. Classification (GTDB taxonomy): domain Bacteria; phylum Bacillota; class Clostridia; order Oscillospirales; family Ruminococcaceae; genus HUN007. Next base: position 21,649 of record JAUNJJ010000065.1, on the reverse strand, counting down.
CACGATGATATCATGCTTTTTTTCGTTAACTTGTATTGCTTTCTCAATAATATTTGGAAAAACATCTATAGCTTGAGCCATCATATGGATATTCCATTCAAAAAAAGACAGTCTCATATTGAATACCTCCTAATATACTAACAGCGGTCTAATTTGACTATTTACAAGTTTGTCAAACTCTAAATTAATATTTATGATATATTTCATAAATTCTTCAAACGTTGGTTTATCTCCGAATAATTCTGTATGATTATAAATTATTGGTTCTAATTTTTTCTCAATATAATCACAGAATAATTGTTCAATTTCTTCAGGGATACAATTTCTCTTTCTCTTTATTCATATTAATTTTTTCCTTGATATTATTTTAACATATTATATCTTGTAATTGGGAGTAAATTCAAAGTAAAATCAAAGTAATTTACTTTGAAAAAATCTCATCCTTCTTTTTTATTGTCCGAATCATCAACCGTCGCCGAAGATATCATTTAGAATTTCTGTATAATCTGATGAATCCGGAGTAAAGTTCTGATAGTCATTTTTTAAATCAATCTCAGTTTCAAATGTTTTTTCTATAACAAACAGTCTGTTCCAGAGTTGACAGCTTGAATCTTCCAGTTCGATTGTAGTGATTTGTTCCGGATATCCCAGAAAGAAACAGCCTAAAACATGATCTCCAATCGGGTCTTCATATCTTAAGTTAATAAATCTGGTTTGTATGCATCGCAAGTATTCTCCTTTACATGACAACCATATATGGGTGCTATCCGCTCTATTGCACCTCATCATTTATGAACATCTCCACGTGTTAAGATGTTCCCATCTTCTGTCTATCTCTTCTGACTGTTTAATTCCGAAAATTCTCTCAACTGGAGTAAGAAAAGGTATTTCCTCATATGCCACATTATGTGTGATATCCGTTTCACCATTAAGATACCTGTCATAAGTGCTCAGAATCTGATGATATTTTTCAGAAACTCTCGAATTACGCTTCATTGCAGTAAATAATTCGTCTATTTGACTCAATGTGCCATAATATTGTTTTGGAAAACTGGTGAAGGAGGGTTTGGAGTAATCATCGAGAACTAATTGGTAATATTTGTCCATTTTTTTGATTTCCTTTCATAATGCTCTGAGGATGTCAGAAGTTCTGACATCCTATGCTCAGAACTATGTCATAATATTTTTTATTTATCAATACCTATGACTAATTAATTTTGATTTTCTTAATATTTCCTCATTACAGATGCTCATATCGGTAAAAATGAATGATTGTGTCTAGTACTCATCTGGAGTACTGAAAATAACATGCCCGCTTTCCTCAGTCACCCAGAACTTTTTCGAGCTGTGCAATTGATGTGGAATAATATTCCTATGTGCTACCACAAATGATAAATATATGGTATAATAAAAACATCATATATTTATAATCAAGGTAGGGCATTGATATGAACGAATCAACATCAAATAAGAACAAAATAGAATTTGTGGCACGTATAGTGAATCCAGATGGTAAAGTTGTCGAAAAGACTATTACATCATATAGCGAATTACCTTCACTTGATGACTTTGATCTTGAAACTAGAGAAGGATTTCTTAATGATATGGATAAGCTCGAAAAATCCATACTTAAAGCAAGAAATGAAATCGGTGAAGCAATAGCCGAAGAATATCTTGACAGTGCTTTTAAAAAAATCCTCAGAAAACAAGTTAACTATTATTGATACTGAACTGGGGCGTATTAAGGCACAAAGAATTCATTCTGAAACATTCTTCCTTAAGCCTAAGGAAAGACTGTGTTCGATTGGTTTATCTATGATAGAAACCAAACTATGTACTAAGTTAAGCTATAGAAATGCAGCTGATACTTTAAACCTTATTTACCATAAGACTGAAGAAGATGTAATAAGTTCGCGTACACTATCAGACAATGCCGTACGTATTGGCAAAGATATTTCCAGGAAGTTTTTAAATCAAACAGAAGAAATACTCAAAATGCATGGATTCAATCCTGAAACAGGACTTGTTCCGGAAGGAGTTTCTCTGTCCGAAAATATTGTAAAAACGAATTCATCAGATGAAAAAACAATCGAACATCTTAAGAAAATAGATGATACAATAGAACTAATAAATGAAAGCCGAGAAGAAAAAGTTAACCTCAAAAGTAATGAAATACGTCTTGAATCACGTGACAACTGTGTATATATAGCCGTTGATGATATCGGAGTAAAAAGGCAGAAGGATCTCAGAAAATCTGATGATTACGAGAAAGACAGCAGATTTGTAGAAAATACTGTAGCTCATATTCAAGACGGGTCAGTTTCATATTCTATTACAGCTTTGGGAATGAGAAACCTTTTCAAAGCTGTAATTGCTTTTTTGCTCGTAAATAATCTTATGTCTAAAGAGATTGTTTTTTAACTGACGGCGCTAAAAACATAAAAAATCATATAACAGAAATGTTTTCGTTTCATAAATATGATATTATTCTTGACTGGTATCATTTAAAGAAAAGATGTCAGGAATATCTGAGTATGTCTATAAAATCAAGAGGAAAAAACAAAGACGATAAAAATCAATGCCTTGAAAAAATACTTCGGTACTTATGGGTTGGCGATGTGTCAAGTGCTGTTTCATATCTTGAAAATATATCAGAAGAAAAAATAAAGGATAAGAACTGGATTAATGCACTTATTTCATATCTTGAAAGAAAGAGAGAATATATTGCCTGCTACGCTGTACGAGCAAAGCTAAATTATAGAAATTCAAGTAATTCTGTGGAAAAAGCTAATGATATTCTTGTAGCTAACCGTCAAAAGCATAATGGTATGGCATGGACTCCAAACGGTAGTTCTTCTCTAGCATCCATTGAAATGATATATCATAATCATCAAGAAAACGATTGGTTCTACAAACATAGAATACCTATGCTTATTCCAACGTCAGTCAAATGTGCTTAGGGGTATGCTGTTTACTAAAACAGTGGGAATCTATTCCATTTTTTTAATTGCACAGCTCGAAAAATTTTTTAAAATACGTAATTATGTGGTTTAAAAGATCTTTCTTAGACCACGATGAATAATTCAGGTTTATTTATAATTTACATCAAAATGAAATTGACTATCACTCATTCCAGTCAATTTTATTGCTATTTCCAAATCCGCCCAAACGTGTTCCGTCAGTAAACCGTATCTCAAATTCACCGCTCTCCTTATCCACATATTTTATCCCATCAAGTAATTCGCCAAACTCTTTCATTGACATTTCTGCTTTATCATTGATATGTAACAGTAGAAAATCAACCGCCTCACTTGTGGATATAATATTACTTTGCTGAATATAACTTACCGTTTTTCCTCCCAGCTTCAGTACAGAATTTTTAAATTCGACCCCTATGAAATCGTAGTACAGAGATTTTCCGGTTCTGATCTCTAAATTGCGGCTCCATATCATACTGTAATTGGTATCGCAGCCATTGTAAAAATCATATCTTTTATAAAGCTTATATTTTACTCCTGATGCTTTTAAATATTCAGGCAAATCAAATTCCAGTCTGCCATTTTTCCGGACAGCAGGTACAGCAAAATTCTCCTCCTCCCATTTCCCGTCTGAATTCATTTTGTTAATAAATAATCTTGATTCGCCACCAACAGGAAAATATCTGTCATATCCAAAATGAATATGTATCTCATCGCCTCCTCTTATGTCAAGAAAATAGTAGCTGAAGTCACTTGAAACAGGTTTAACCGCACTTGAAAGACTATATACATGACCTTTGAAATATTCATTAGCGTCATCAGTTACAGCAATGTCCGGCGACGGAATCGTTCCTGTTTTTCTGTCCGCAAATTCAATTTCTGTATCTGTTTTCTTTTTTTCCATATATTTACCTCCTAATAGTGGTCTAAAAAGTAATTTACTTTGAAGAAATCTTATCCTTCTTTTTTATTGTCCGAATCATCAACCGTCGCCGAAGATATCATTTAGAATTTCTGTATAATCTGATGAATCCGGAGTAAAGTTCTGATAGTCATTTCTTAAATCAATCTCAGTTTCAAACGTCTTTTCTATAACAAACAGTCTGTTCCAGAGTTGACAGCTTGAATCCTCCAGTTCAATCGAAGTGATTTGTTCCGGATATCCCAGAAGGAAACAGCCTAAAACACGATCTCCCATCGGATCTTCATATCTTAGGTTAATAAACCTGGTTTGTATGCATCGCATGTATTCTCCTTGACATGACACCCATATATGGGTGCTATCAGCTCTGTCACACTTCATCATATATGAACAGCTCCACGTGTTCAGATGTTCCCATCTGCTGTCCATCTCTTCTGACTGTTTAATGCCGAAAATTCTCTCAACTGGAGTAAGAAAAGGTATTTCCTCATATGCCACATTATGTGTGATATCCGTTTCACCATTAAGATACCTGTCATAAGTGCTCAGAATCTGATGATATTTTTCAGAAACTCTCGAATTACGCTTCATTGCAGTAAATAATTCGTCTATTTGACTCAATGTGCCATAATATTGTTTTGGAAAACTGGTGAAGGAGGGTTTGGAGTAATCATCGAGAACTAATTGGTAATATTTGTTCATTTTTTTTAGTTTCCTTTCTAATACTTTGGTGATATCAGGAGTTACTAAAATTCTACTGGAATAAACCCACTCCTTAAAGATATCACTCATATTCACAGAACTATTACAATTCCTTTGTTTATTATATCACACTTTACACGTGATGTCCATTGACATTTTTATGACTTTATTATATAATATACTCATGATTAGAGTCAAAATTATTGACGTCATATTTTGGAAGGAATGTTTATTTATGAAAAAATACAATTTTAATGTTAAACTAATTAAAACCAGACTAAGAGAATTAAGAATTTCAAAAAACCTTACACAATCTCAACTGGCTGAGAAGATTTACAAAGTAAAAAATACAGGCAGAACCGCTGTAACAAACTGGGAAAACACAGATCCAAAATGTAAGACACTACCTGACCTGCAAACTCTGATGGATATCTGTAATGTTTTGGAGTGTGATCTTGACTATCTGGTGGGTGGATCTGAAATAGAATCACAAGACTATCATACGATGTCTGATGTTCTTCATATATCTGAAAAAAATATTAGCGCATTAATTAACAACAGTGACTACGGTCAGTTTCTTGACAAAATAATCAACTATAATATAATCAACAATAAAGTTTTCGAAGAAGTATTAAAACGAGCTCATCAACTTGCTTTAAATAAAATTCTTAATGACGTAATAACAACCTCTTTCAGCCCGGATTTTCAGAAAAAAATCAAAGATCTGTTTAATAAATATTATTTTTCGGTTTTTCCTTTCGATATGTCACAGGAAAATTTCTGCAAATATATTAAGAGTTCAATTCCATACAGCGAAGAATTCAATCCTTTAAAATTTATTGAGGACAATTTTCTTGAAGACGGAAAAATGTTTATTTATAACTCAAATGATGAATTTTTATCGCTTTGTAAATTACAGCAATATGAAATAATCATCTCTTCCATTGCGGATATTTCATATGATTACTTTATAAGTCAAAATGTAGTGGAACTGTCAAAGCAAAAACTTGACATAATGTTGTCAGAATTACTACAGGACGCTATTAATAAAGAAGCGGATGACATAAAAGCAAGAATTAAAAAAAACTCAACTCTATTTGATAAGGACTGATCTACCTGTGATTTCTGAAACTTCCGAGTATCGCTATCACCTCATTCTTCTCTGTTTCAGTCATCTCCCTGCCATCAACATATCAAATAAAAGAAATATGTCCGCTGTACCAGAATGTATTCATTATACCATATAAATTGCATGTGATTACGTGCAATTTTATCTTAATTTAAAAAAATACAGTGAACATAAAAAATATTTACGTTCACTGTATTTTTTTATGAATTTAAGCTTTCGCATTTACAGCAATCCTGTAAATCTCCGCAACATCATCGGAAGAAAGGTTTACAAAACCACCTGTTTTTCCGTCGCCGAGTCCCAGATTTTTTACAAGTGCAGGAATATCCTCTTCCCTTGCACCGAGTTCAGCAAAATTAACCGGCAGCCCAATGCTGTGAAGGAAACTTCTGAATGCCCTGATACCTCCCTTAGCTGTAACCTCAGGATTTTCAAAATTCATCTGACATCCAAATACCCTTACAGCCATCTGAGCAAATCTCATAATATTATGGGACATTACAAATTCCATCCACGACGGCATAATAACTGCAAGACCTGCACCGTGTGCCACATCGTACATACCTGAAAGCTCATGTTCAATTGCATGGCTGTTCCAGTCCTGTATTCTGCCAACACCGACAATATCGTTGTGCGCCACAGTTCCTGCCCACATAATATTTGCTCTCGCTTCATAATTATCAGGGTCTGCGATTACCCGTGGTGTTTCCTTTATCATAGTGAGAAGGACAGCTTCACAGAGTCTGTCTGTTATTTCAACTTCAGCTGTATTCGTAAAATACCTCTCAAAGACATGAGCCATAATATCAGCTGCACCGCATGCTGTCTGAAAAGCCGGAAGAGTGCACGTAAGCTGCGGATTAAGTACTGAAAATTTCGGTCTCAGAAGATCCGAACCTGTGTCACGCTTAAGTTTTGTGCTCTCCTGTGTAACAACAGAAGCACCTGAACCTTCACTTCCCGCAGCTGCAATTGTAAGAACAGTTCCGACAGGAAGTGCCTTTTCAATCTCAGCCTTATCTGTGTAGAAGTCCCAGAAATCACCGTCGTATAACGCACCTGCAGCAATTCCTTTTGCAGAGTCGATAACTGAACCACCACCCACACAAAGAATAAAATCAATATTTTCCCTGCGACAGATTTCAATACCCTCATATACAAGTGTATCTCTCGGATTCGGCTTAACTCCCCCGAGTTCAGTGTAAAAAATTTCTTCACTGTCAAGGGATTTTTTTACTCTGTCAAGCAGACCTGATCTTACTGCTGAACCTGAGCCGTAGTGAATAAGAACTCTTGTTCCGCCGTACTTCTTTACATATTTTCCTGTTTCATTTTCCCTGTCCCTTCCGAAAACAAATTCCGTCGGGCTGTAAAAATTAAAATTTTCCATTTTCAAATGCTCCTTTTGTATCTTATTTTTAGTCAATTATAACACATAAAACAGTCATATATCAAGAAAAAAATAAAAAAAGTATTGACATTTATATCGGGATACGATATAATAAAGATACGATATAACGATAACCGATATATCGTCGAACGAAAGAGAGATGAAATATATGAACGAAAACCTTGCGCTGACAGAAGCTGTATACTATATACTTTTGTCACTTAACACTCCTCAGCATGGATACGGAATAATGCAGCAGACTGAGGAAATGTCCGGCGGACGGATAAAACTTGCTGCCGGAACACTATACGGCGCTCTTAATTCACTCTGTGAAAAAAAATGGATAATTCCTCTTCCGGTTGAAAAAGGAAGCAGAAAAAAAGAATACCAGATAACCGAAAAAGGTAAAGAAGCCCTGACAAATGAATTACAGAGACTAAAAGAGCTTGTGGAAAACGGAGAAAAAATACTTAGGGAGGAATAACAGATGGAAGAACGCAAAACGGTTAAAAAAATATTTCTTGACTGGGAACTTGAGAAAGAAGAAGAATGGCTTAATGGAATGGCAATGTCAGGATGGGTACTTGACAGTGTCGGATTCTGTAAATATAATTTTGTCAGATGTGAACCGGAAGAGTACACCGTAAAATTTCAGTACATTGAAGATTATAATGACGAATACAAAAATCTGATCAAAGAAAACAATATCGAATATATCGGCAATAATCTTTGTGGCGTCAGATATTTCAGAAAAAAGACAGAATTTGGAGAATTAAATCTTTTTTCTGATATTGATTCACGTATAACTCATCTGAAAAAATACGGAAACATGGTAATGTTGATTGGAATTTCAAATATTATTAGTGGACTAATAATATTTAATTCTTCTTTTCTTTCAACAATTAGTTTATTATGCGGTACTTTTTTCTTGTACACTCTTGGAAGAGTACACGAAAAAAAAGAAGCACTTGAAAGAGAAAGACTTCTTCATGAATAATTCTACAGACTCCACCACATTAAACTTACTACAAATACGTCGCAACTTTATGATATATTTTCTGATTACATCTTGATATCTTCTAAAAAGCGTGGTATACTATACATTAAAGTAGTGACAAATCTGTCGCAAGTTTGAGGTGATATTAATGGTACAACGAGATTTATATTTACAGCGTCTTATCCATAATATGTGGAACGGTGAGATTAAAGTCATAACGGGCATACGCAGATGCGGAAAATCTGTGCTTCTATTTGATCTGTTCTATGAGTATCTTATTTCGCAGGAAGTTCCCGAAGAAAATATTATCAGAATCGAGCTTGACCAAAGACGATACTATAAATTTCGCAATCCTGTAACACTTTGCGAATATATTGAATCTGTCGTGCGTGAACAAAAGGACGATAAATTCTATCTTTTCATTGATGAAGTTCAGCTCACAACTAAAGTAACTGACAATGAAAACGGCGGCATTGAGGTCACGATATATGATATGCTCAATGAACTCAAAGCATATAAAAACCTTGATGTATATGTAACCGGAAGCAACTCCAAAGGACTTTCCAGGGATATTGCTACAGAATTTCGGGGAAGAGCCACACAAATACACGTTTTTCCGCTTTCATTCAGGGAATTCTATTCATATACAGGAGGAGATGAACGCAAAGTACTTGACACATATATGCTTTACGGCGGTATGCCCAGACTTCTTGCACTGGAAGATGAAAAGGAAAAAAAAGCATATCTTTCCTCTCTGTACAATGAGCTGTATATAAAGGATATTGTTGAAAGAAATAACCTTGAACGTGAGGATATTCTTAATGATATTCTTGATTTTCTCGCTTCGCAAATAAGTTCCTTAACAAATCCTGCCAATATAGCAAATACATTATCAAGTATGAAAAATGAGAAGATAAACTCCTCTCTTATCACAAATTATGTTCAGCACATAATTGATTCGTTTCTTATATCAGTGGCAAAGCGTTACGATGTCAAGGGCAAGACATATTTCAAATATCCGAACAAGTATTATTATACGGATATCGGTCTTCGCAATGCAAGGCTGAATTACCGTCAGTATGATCCCGGACACATTATGGAGAACATTATCTACAATGAGCTTATTAACCGTGGGTATTCCGTAGACGTGGGTGTTGTATCAGACCGTTCCGGCGGCGGAAATGTTCAGAAGGAAATCGACTTTGTTGTAAACGATGCAGACAGAAAGATATATATTCAGTCTGCATTCCGTATGGATAATGAAAAAAAAGAATCTTCAGAACTTGCATCGCTTATGCTCACAAAGGATTTCTTCAAAAAGATAATTGTACGGATGGATATTCCGCATAATTTCTATGATGAAAACGGTATTTTCCATTGTAATCTTATCGATATGCTGCTTGGAAGAGCAGAACTCTTTTAATATGATTTCATAAACAAAAATGCTTCCCGTAAAACCAGACCGGGAAGCATTTTTTATAATATAAATCAGATCATCTCAAGAATCTTTTCAGTCATCTCTGTGCATGAAAGCGGTTTTTCTTCGCTTCCGCCGAGGAGGTCTGCTGTTCTGTAACCTTTTTCAAGAACTGCGTCAACTGCCTTTTCAATGCAGTCTGCTTCTTCTGCAAGGTCAAATGAATAGCGAAGCATCATTGCTGCTGAAAGAATAGTTGCAATAGGATTAGCCTTGTTCTGTCCGGCGATATCAGGAGCGGAACCGTGGATTGGTTCGTACATTCCACGCTTTGTGCTGCCGAGTGAAGCAGAAGCAAGCATACCGATTGAACCGGTAATCTGTGAAGCTTCATCTGAAAGAATGTCGCCGAACATATTTGATGTAACAACAACGTCAAACTGCTGCGGATTCTTTACAAGCTGCATTGCTGCATTGTCAACGAGCATATCTGAGTATTCAACCTCAGGATATTCTTCTGACATCTTATGCATGATTTCTCTCCAGAGACGTGATGTTTCAAGAACATTAGCCTTGTCAATGCTGATAAGCTTTTTGTTTCTCTTCATTGCTGTATCAAAGGCAACTCTGCCTATACGTTCTATTTCCATACGGCTGTAGCTTTCTGTATCATAAGCTTCCTCACCGTATTTTCCTTCTCTTTTTCCCCTTTCACCAAAGTAAATACCGCCTGTGAGTTCACGGACAATCATAAGATCAAAACCTTTGGCTACTATGTCAGCACGAAGCGGTGAAGCATCCTTAAGTGCAGGATAAAGCTTTGCCGGACGAAGATTTGTAAAGAGTTCAAGAGCAGCTCTTATTCCGAGAAGAGCCTTTTCAGGTCTCTTGTCTCCCGGAAGTGTATCCCACTTAGGACCGCCTACTGCACCGAGAAGCACACTGTCACTTGCAAGACAGCCCTTTACTGTTTCTTCAGGAAGCGGCTCACCTGTTGCATCAATGGCACATCCGCCGATGAGATACGGAGTAAAGTTAAATGTATGGCCATACTTTGTGCCTATCTTCTTAAGCACTTCAACAGCACTGTCTACTATCTCAGGACCAATTCCGTCGCCCCTGAGTAAAGCTATATTATAATTCATGGCAAATGCCCTCCTTACTTGATTACACCGTCAGCGATTGACTGAATAAGTCCGCCGTTTTCAATAATCTTCTGGACAAATTCAGGGAAAGGAGCTGTTTTGTACTGTTTTCCTGTTGTCCTGTTATAGATGATACCGTTATCCATATCAGCTTCAACTATATCGCCTTCTGAAATTTCTTCAGCAGCTTCCGGACATTCAACAATTCCGAGACCAATGTTGATAGAATTTCTGTAGAAAATTCTTGCAAAACTCTTTGCAATTACTATTGAGATTCCGCTCTCCTTGATTGCGATAGGAGCATGTTCTCTTGAAGAACCACATCCGAAGTTCTGACCGGCAACCATAATATCTCCTGCCTTAACACGCTTTACAAATGTTGTATCAAGATCCTCCATGCAGTGTGAAGCAAGTTCCTTTTTATCTATTGTATTAAGATATCTTGCAGGGATAATTACGTCTGTGTCTACATTATCACCGTACTTGATTACTGTACCTTCATATTTCATAGTAAATCCTCCGTATCTGTATTAGTCAGCCATTATAACTGCAGGATCAGCGAGTCTGCCCGCAACTGCACTTGCTGCCGCAACAGCAGGGCTTGCAAGATATACTTCTGATTCAGGGTGCCCCATTCTGCCGACAAAGTTTCTGTTTGTTGTTGCAACAGAACGTTCGCCCTTTGCAAGAATACCCATATGACCGCCAAGGCAAGGTCCGCATGTAGGAGTTGAAACTACAGCACCCGCTTCAATAAATGTTTTGAGAAGTCCCATTTCCATTGCTTCAAGATAAATCTTCTGTGTAGCAGGAATTACGATTGTTCTTACGTGACCGGCAACCTTTCTTCCTTTAAGGATTTCGGCTGCAGCGATGAGGTCCTCAAGACGTCCGTTTGTACACGAACCGATTACAACCTGATCAATTTTTACATCACCAATCTGGTCAAATGTTCTTGCATTTTCAGGAAGATGAGGGAATGCTACAGTTGACTTAACTTCTGAAAGATCAATCTCAATAACCCTCTCATACTTTGCATCATCATCAGCTTTGTAAATCACAGGCTTTCTGTCGCTGTGTTCAGCAACATACTTAAGTGTAATGTCATCCACTTCAAAAATGCCGTTCTTTGCACCGGCTTCGATAGCCATGTTTGCAATACAGAGTCTGTCATCCATGGAAAGATTCTTTAACCCTTCACCTGTAAATTCCATAGATTTGTAAAGAGCACCGTCAACGCCAATCATACCGATGATGTGGAGGATAAGATCCTTGCCTGAAACGTACTTGTTAAACTTACCCTTAAGTACGAATTTTATAGCTTCAGGAACCTTGAACCATGCCTTGCCGATTGCCATTCCGCATGCCATATCAGTTGAACCCACACCCGTTGAAAAGGCACCGAGTGCTCCGTATGTACATGTATGTGAGTCAGCGCCGATAACAGCATCACCTGATACAACAAGTCCTTTTTCAGGGAGAAGAGCATGTTCTATACCCATCTGACCTACATCAAAAAAGTTTGTTACAGACTTTTCACCGCAGAAGTCACGGCACATCTTACACTGTTCAGCAGCCTTAATGTCTTTGTTAGGAGCAAAGTGATCCATTACCATAGTTACCTTGTCCTTATCAAATACATTATCCTTACCAAGCTTATTGAATTCTCTTATTGCTACAGGCGAAGTAATATCGTTGCCGAGCACAAGATCAAGATTTACCAGAATGAGCTGTCCGCTTTCAACACTGTCAAGTCCAGCATGTGCAGCCAGTATTTTCTGAGTCATTGTCATTCCCATTGTTACAACCTGCTTTCTTATTTTTGTTTACTGTATTTTAAATATCAGTTACGCTTTTTTCATTCTGTTGACGGCACTCATAAGTGCTCTGGCAGATGACATAATAATATCAGTGTCAATACCTGTACCCCAGAACATTGTTCCGTCATCAGCTTTGATTCCGACATATGCAACAGCCTTTGAATCAGATCCGTTTTCAAGAGCATGTTCTGTGTATGTCTCAATCGTATAGGAAATATTGAAGTAAGATTTGATTGCATTGCTTACAGCATCAAGACGTCCGTTACCGTTGTTGGTTACAACAGCAGTCTTTCCGTTTACTTCAAAAGTTACTGTAGCTTCAATACCGGAGTTCTGTACATAATGAATTTCCGATATACTAACAGGAGTTTCAATATTTACATAGTTATTCATAAAGATATCGTAAACTTCATCCGGGAGAAGTTCTTTATGAGCATGATCTGAAACGCTCTTTACATGATATCCGAATGCTTCCCTCATCTTAGGAGGCAGGTTCATACCATATCTGGTTTCCATGAGATATCCGATACCGCCCTTACCTGACTGGCTGTTTATTCTGATAACATCAGCTTCGTAAACACGGCCGACATCTGTCGGATCAATCGGAAGATAAGGAACTGTCCAGTGTTCACTTTTCCTTTCTTCACGCCACTTCATACCCTTGGCAATAGCATCCTGATGTGATCCGCTGAAAGCAGCAAATACGAGCTGTCCGCTGTACGGCTGTCTTTCATATACCTTCATTCTTGTAACTCTCTCATAAACCTCAGTTATCTCAGGGAGATTTGAGAAATCGAGTTCAGGATCAACACCCTGTGAGTACATGTTCATTGCGAGTGTGATAATATCAACATTACCTGTACGTTCACCGTTTCCGAAGAGCGTTCCTTCTATACGGTCGGCACCGGCAAGGAGTCCCATTTCACTGTCGGCGACAGCGCATCCTCTGTCATTGTGCGGATGGAGAGAAACTATTACGTTTTCTCTGTACTTTAAGTTTTCACACATATACTCTACCTGGTTTGCATAAACATGAGGCATGGAATGTGAAACAGTTACCGGAAGGTTTATTATTGCCTTGTCTTCTGCTGAAGGCTGCCATACATCGAGAACTGCATTGCAGATTTCGAGGGCAAACTCAGGTTCAGTACCTGTAAAGCTTTCAGGAGAATATTCAAATCTGAAGTTTCCTTCTGTCTTCTCTCTGTATTCCTTACAGAGCTTTGCGCCAAAAACAGCAATATCAATTATTTCCTGTTTTTCCTTTCTGAAAACCTGTTCTCTCTGCGCAACTGATGTTGAGTTGTAGAGATGAATTATCGCATTCTTCGCACCTCTGAGTGCTTCAAATGTCTTTGCGATGATGTGCTCTCTTGACTGTGTGAGAACCTGTATGGATACATCATCAGGAATCATATCATTTTCAATAAGTGTCCTGCAGAATTCATATTCTGTTTCAGAGGCTGCCGGAAAACCGATTTCAATTTCCTTGAATCCTGCTTTAATGAGATATTTGTAAAACTCGATTTTTTCATCAAGATTCATCGGAGTAATAAGAGCCTGGTTTCCGTCTCTTAAGTCAACACTGCACCACTGAGGCGCTTTGTCGATATAAGATTTCTGAGTCCATTTCATAGCTGTCTTTGGAGCTTCAAAAAACTGTTTGGTATACTTTTCTACATTTTTCATTTCAAAAAAGTTCCTTTCCTGCAAAATATTTTTCACTTAATTGAATGAACTGAATTTTTTTCGGATAAAAAAAAATCTCTTTTATGCTTTATCAGCATAAAAGAGACGAAGTATTTTTAATCTCCGTGGTACCACTCTTTTTGGCATATCAGGTTATATGCCCTCTCATTCGCATCATTCAATACGTATCTCTGTAACGGGAGAACCCGTTCAAGCTTACTTGCAAAAGCTTTCAGCCGACTGCTCAGGGATGAGTTATGACCTGCTCTGCCTGAATGCCTCTCACCAAATGACATTCTCTCTGGAAAGGTTAAAAACAAGTTTTGTTTCCCTTCATCGCATTTAAGTTATCTGTGTATTATTATAACGAGTAAATTTTCAAATGTCAAGAGGTTTTAAAAAAAAATTATTCATTTTCCGTGACTGAAATTATTACTTTTGCACTCTCGGTTTCGGATTCACACGAAAGCCAGCTTTCTAATGTCTGAATTTCATACTCAGAAAGTTCGTAATCAGCAGTTGCTGTCATTATAGCTGTGCAGCCGTTTTTATCTGAAATGCATCCTGCTTTGCATTCATAAATATTCTTAAAAATCTTTTCAGCCTTTTCAGAGATTTCTGCATAATCAATTTTATTCTCTGCTTCTTTTATGTACTCTGAAAGAGAATTGTTCAGGTTATCTATTTCTCTGTCTTTTTCTTCATTCTGATTTTCAAGTTCAGCTATACTCTGTTCAAGCAGTGCTATCTGAAGTTTGTCAGTATTTTCATCATCGTCATCAGTAAAAACATTCTGAAGCACACAGAGACTGTATCCTTCAAGATTATATTCAGAAAGTCTGCTTTCAAGCATATTTATTATATCACTGCTGAGACTTGTTCCGACTACTGATGCGGAAATTTTTTTATTCTGCTTGTCAACATTCGTCTTTACAAGCTGTGTTTCCGGAAAATTAAATTCCTTTTCAAGATAGCGTGTTATATTTGTATCTATATATGAATCACGGACAGTATATGAGGCAACATAAACACTCGGTATAATTACTGCCACAGCAATAATACCGATAATAAAATTAGCCCTGTGCTGCGCCTTGTCGCTTACAGTTTTGTGATACGGAACCTTCAGCACAAGAACAACAATCGCAGTTGATATTGCAATAAACAGTGTATTAATTACAAACAGGTAAAATGCACCCAGAAAAAATTTTGGCTGTGCAGTTGCAATTCCATATCCGGCTGTACATAGCGGAGGCATAAGTGCTGTAGCTATTGCCACACCCGGAATGACATTGGAATGCTTCGTTCTGGTGTGACCTATCATACCTGCAAGTCCGCCAAATACCGCAATCATAACATCCCAGACCGTAGGAGATGTTCGCGCAATCATCTCCGGCGTAGGCGTATTCAGCGGAGATATTGTAAAATACATAACCGAAGTCAAAAGGCATATGACTACCTGAGTAAGAAATCTTACAAGAGCTTTAATAAGAAGCGGAATATCCCTTACAGCAACTGAATAACCCATAGACATAATTCCGCTCATAAGCGGAGAAATAAGCATCGCTCCGATAATTACAGCTGTGGAGTTCATATTCAAACCTATCGAAGCAATCAGAATAGCAAGCATTAGTATCCACATATTTGCCCCGTGAATAACTGTCTGCTCCCGCATCATAGCATCAATCTCCTCATATGACATCATATTGTCCCGAAGATCAAACAGTGTATGCATAAAATTTCGTATTACGCTCTTCTTTTCTTTGATATGCACTTCTGTACTGGCATTATTTTTATTTACTTCATCAACCATTTTACTCCCTCACAAAATTTTCAAACCCTCTGAAAAGATTTTCAGAGGGTTTATATCTTTACTGAATAATAGCATCCTTTTCGCCCTTGGAAATAACGATTGTTCCCTGTTCTTCAAGCTTACGAATAACAGAAATAATTCTCTGCTGAGCTTCCTCAACATCGCTCATACGAATATTGTGAAGATACTGCATATCTGTCTTGATTGTTTCCTGCTGACGCTGTGACATATTTCCGAAAATAGCATCGGAAATCTCCTGCGATGCAGTCTTGAGTGCAATCGTAAGATCCTTGGTATCGCATTCTCTGATAAATGCCTGAATTTCCATATTGTCAAGACGGGTAATATCCTCGAATACGAACATTCTCTTTCTGATTTCTTCAACAAGTTCAGGTGTTGTACCGCTGATTTCTTCAAATATGTACTTTTCTGTTTTCATATCAACGTTGTTCATTACTTCAGCAAGGTAATTAATACCGCCGACTTCAACCATATCAACAGATGCCATTGAGCCGAGCTTCTTAAGCATGATGTTTTCAACAACTTTTATTACTTCCGGTGAAGTGCGGTCAAGGTTTGCTATACGCTGAAATACACTTACCTGAAGATTAGGAGGAAGCTCTGCAAGAATTTTTGAAGCAACCTCAGGTGACGTATATGAAAGAACAAGCGCAATAGTCTGCGGATGTTCATTCTGAATCATCATAAGTATTGTCTTGTAATCAACTTTTTTCAGGAATTCAAAGGCAACCTGTCTTCCGTTTTTCTGAATTCGCTCCATTACTTCACCGGCACGCTCTTTACCAAATGCCTTGAGAAGAACATCCTTCGCATAAGTCTCGCCGCCTTCAGAAATAACCTTCTGAGTAATGCACTGTTCGTAAAACTCATTCATTATTTCCTGAGACTGCTGCGGAGTAAGAGAATCCATCTTTGTAATCTGTAATGATAATTCTTCTATTTCATCGTCACGGAGATATTTGAATATTTCTGATGAAACATCAGCTCCCAGGGCGATAATAATTGACGCTGCTTTGGTTATTGAATCAACCTTTGATGTGTTCTTCAATAAAACCCACTCTCCTTGAAATTTATCGTATATTATAGTGAACGTCAAAATAAATTTGACTTTCACTATAATTATTTTATTAATATTGCCTTGCACATCCGTTCCCTGCGGTCACTCCGTGCATATCGGCACCAGTGAACGAAAAAATTTTTTTCGTTCACTGTATATTGTAACATTTACTCAAAAAAATTTCAATAGGTACACAGTAATTATTTTTTTAATCCAGTCCGATAAGAAAAGCATTGTCAGGAGCTATCCTCGTTCCTTTTATATTAAGAATCCAGTCTGAAATATTTCTGATACCGGTCTGAAATTTTTCGGAACTTCTTACCTCTTCTGAAAACAGTGTATCATGAACAGCTGTACAGTATACATTTTCATTGTCGATGCCGTCAACTTCAGCCCAGATATATTCGAAATCAATATTTCCATCCTTTACAGCTTCAGTCTTTATCTTTACAATTGCCTTTGAGTCCGGAACAGCAAGTCCTTTAACAAACTGAGGAAGTGTTTCAGAGGCAAGCTGTTCTATTCTTCTGCTCTCCTCTGCTGTATATTCAACAACTACTTTTTCAAGTGAGAAAGGATTGAGTTCACAGGCTCTGACAGGTTTCTTTGACTTACTGTCCTCCGGCCAGATAAAGAGAACGCCATTAAGCATATTCTGTGATTCCGGTCTTCTTCTGCCGGCACCAAGGACGCCTTCAGGATAAACTGACATCTCACCCTTCCAGTAACGCCATGTAACCGAAAGATTTCTTTCCGCATCAAACTTAGCAATATCGAACTTCTCCATTTCAGCCGGGAATGTTCTTTCTGTAATAGCCTTTCCGCAGGCAATACTGAGAACAGTCGCATAAAAATCAGTATTTTTCTCATCAGCATTGATTACTTCAAGTTCAACAAATCCGCATCTGTTAAGTCCCTGAGTAAACACCCATGCCTTGCCTTCATTTTCTTTGTCAGGAGCAACATTTATCGAATAAATATATGCCGGTCCCGGTGCTGCAGATGATCTGGCAGTTTCACGCAGCCATACCGGTGAAAAAATTCTTCTTACATTAAAGTCCACAACCGCAGCTGCATCCGGAAGAATACAGTTAAGAAGCTTAAGCTGAAAATGGTGTGAGGCAAGATTATCATCATTAAATGTCAATGATGTTGTAATTCCTATCTGAGCCTGCTTGAGCTTTTTAAGGGCTTCATTCGGAATTGGATGACAGAACATAAAATCCGGTGTTATTGCACTGATTGGTTCTATCTTCAGGTCAACTACAAATTCCATATCCCTGTAACCCACAGTAACCATAGGACAAATATTCTTATCATCAAAAGATATATTTTTGAGTTCAAATTCATCTGAGGCATTTATTCTGTCATATATCATCTGAGGAGTGTTAATATCCATATCATTCATAGGTACTCCCATGATATATGAAGTAGTTTTTCTTATTATTCCGCTTCTCATGTTTTACGTCCCTTCAGTTAAAGAATTTCCACCATCTCCAAAACTACCCCAGCCACTCTTGCTGCTGCAATTTTTTCGAATTCATCAAATGACATTGCTCCTTCATCATCAGCATTATCTGATATACATCTTACGCTGACAAACGGAACTTCATTCAGGTATGCACAGTGACCTACTGCTGAGCTTTCCATGTCAACAGCAAAAGGATTAAGCCTGTTCTTTATTTCATTTTTAACTGCATTGTCTGAAATAAATGCTTCACCTGAAACTATCCGGCCAATAAAACTGTTTACACCCTGCTTTTTGCAGATATTTACTGCTGCATCGATAAGTCCGGCATCAGCCTTGAATATTCCGCAGTACGGCGGATAATCGTTAAGAAAATGAAGATCAAGGTCATGAGCAAGAACTTCATTTGAAACAACCATATCGCAAACCTTTATGCTGCTGTCCATTCCTCCGGCAATACCGGCATTGATAACAGCATCCGGTTTAAAATTATCAATAAGTACCTGCGCACATAATGCAGCATTAACCTTGGCTATGCCACTGCAAACATTTATTATTTTCTTTCCGCCTTTTTCATTTATAAAAAAATCAAATCCGGAAATGCGCTTTACTTCTGCATCCTTAAGAGCCTTTCTTATATCCACAAGCTCAGACGGCATTGCTCCGATTATTCCTATTGTATTCATTTTATAAAATTCCTTTCTGTTAGGGTTAAGAAAAATATTTTGATAAAAGCTCATTTTTGATATTCCACAGTTTTTCTGAAAGGTCAACATAGTATTCCTGCGGATTTTCAAAACGTTTTACTTCATCCCAGATCAGGTCTGTCTGTTCACGGCAGTATTCTTTTATTGCATTTACATCAGGTGATTCATAAACACATTCACCGTCTATGAATACAGGGACCTGCAGTTTAACTGCTTTAAAATCAGTAAGAACCTTCCTTTTAAAAGTATAATTCGGATCAAAAATTGTATAAGGTTCCCTGTCATTTATTATTTCCCCGGCAACTGTTATAACATCAGCTATAGCTTTTCCGGTTTTATTGTCAAACAGTCTCCAGACTTCCTTCCATGAAGGAGTTGTAATCTTGGCAGTATTTTCAGAAAGCTTGATTTTCGGAATAAACTCACCGTCTTTCTCAACAGCACAAAGCTTGTATACTCCTCCAAAAACAGGTTCAGACTTTGAGGTAACAAGCCTCTCACCTACACCAAAGCTGTCTATTGCCGCGCCCTGTCTTATAAGATCCCGGATAATGTATTCATCAAGTGAATTGGAAGCTGTTATTTTACATTCAGGAAAACCTGCTTCATCAAGCATTTTCCTTGCAGCTTTACTCAGATATGCAATATCTCCGCTGTCTATTCTTATTCCGCACGGCTTGTGTCCGGAAGCCTTAAGTTCCTTAAATACTGTTATTGCATTTGGCACACCTGATTTGAGTACACTGTAGGTATCAACAAGTAACGTACAGCTGTCAGGATAAACTGAAGCGTATTTTCTGAATGCTTCAAGCTCACTGTCAAAAAGCTGAATCCAGCTGTGTGCCATTGTTCCGAGAGCAGGGACACCGAATATTCTGTCAGAAATAGTACATGCAGTACCGCTGCAGCCACCTATATATGAAGCACGGGCACCGTAAACCGCTCCGTCATATCCCTGTGCACGTCTTGAACCAAATTCCATTACCGGACGTCCTTCGGCAGCACGAACTATTCTGTTTGCTTTCGTTGCTATAAGACTCTGATGATTTGCAGTAAGCAGAATCATTGTCTCAATAAACTGTGCCTGTATTACAGGTCCCTTTACTGTAATAAGCGGTTCATTAGGAAAAACCGGTGTCCCTTCCGGAACAGCATAGATATCACAGCAGAATTTGAAATTCTTGAGATATTCAAGAATTTCTTCTGAAAACATATTTTTACTTCTGAGATATTCGATATCATCTTCCTCAAACTTCAGATTTTTTATATATTCAATAATCTGTTC
Source organism: Oscillospiraceae bacterium (assembly GCA_030533325.1). Taxonomy (GTDB): domain Bacteria; phylum Bacillota; class Clostridia; order Oscillospirales; family Ruminococcaceae; genus HUN007. The sequence continues at coordinate 1,112 of JAUNJJ010000065.1, read as the reverse complement.
AAGTCCGGCAAATATTGAAAATCCGGCATTATCGGGATTTTTCCTGAAGAACATATCGAAACAGGCAATCTGGTCAGCACAGCCTGATTCAAAATATCCGTTAGCCATCGTTATTTCATAAAAGTCGGTCAGTAATGTCAGGTTCCTTTTCATAGCAGAAGTTCCCCTTTAGTTTATTATCAGTTATAAAACAGAATAACTGATATGTATAGTATATACATATATGTCAGTATAAAACTAAGGCAGGAAATTTTTAAAACGAAACTTCCTGCACTGTGTTTTAGATATTGTTCAGTTTTAAAATCAGATCTTTACGATTTCGCCCATAAGCTTTCCTGACGCACAAACTGCGTTGGATTCGTCTGTATCAATGTGCATAGCTCTTGCAAACTTGTCTGAAACACGAACAACAACATCACCAAGAATAGCCTTTCTTCCTTCTGTTTCAAGCTTAACCCATACAACGTCTTTGTCCTTGACTTCAAGTTCTTCAGCATCAGCAGGTGTAAGGTGAATGTGACGCTTAGCAACGATAACTCCCTCACTGATTTCAACTTCACCGCACGGACCAACAATCTTGCATGCACCTGAACCAGCTACGTCACCTGATTCTCTGATCGGAGCAGCGATACCGATTGAACGTGCATCTGTTGCTGATAATTCAACCTGTGTAGCAGGACGCACCGGTCCGAGTATTGATACGTTAGCAAGTTCCTTTTTAGGACCAACGACTGTTACTCTTTCCTCAGCAGCAAACTGTCCTGGCTGTGAAAGATCCTTCTTATGTGTAAGTGAAGCACCTTTACCAAAAAGAACTTCAAGATGTTCCTGTGTTACATGTACGTGTCTTGCTGATGTTTCAACAATAAAATTCTTAGCCATTATTACAAAACTCCTTAATAAGTATTTCTTACCTTTAATAATTGTACTACTTTTTACATTATCCGTCAAGTTTTTTGGGAATAAAACTAAGCATAAAAGTAACTAAGATTTAAAAAAATTCTTTTCATAATATGCAAAAAAGCATTCTGCATATTATACAGAATGCTTTTAACAAGATGCGAGCGACGGGACTTGAACCCGTACGCCAAAGACACACGCCCCTCAAACGT
>JAUNJJ010000204.1 GCA_030533325.1 Oscillospiraceae bacterium | reverse complement strand
ACCAAATCAGAATATGAGTTTTCGCTGATGCGTCGCTGTTCCTCATTTCCCAGATTACCAAAAACCTCGCTAAATTCTCCCTCAAACTGTACATTAGTTTTCTCTTTTCCACAGCATAATTTTTCAATCAGTATCTCATATTCTTTAATAAGTCTTTGTAATTCTATTTCGTTACCCGTTTCTACTGACCGTAGCATTTTTTGGCAGAGTGTTATACCATTTACATATTCAAAATAAACAGAATCACCTTCTATAAAACAAGGACAAAGCAATGTATTATTTTTCTTCTCCTTAATATAGGTTTCTTCCATACGTCTTATGTGAGTTACGCCGGCAGGACAAAGGGGACGTTTTACCACATATTTCTTTTTACAGTCTTGTTGAATACTTGTTTCAATTTGAAATTCTTCTTTTCTTTCTCTTACAATTTTTGAATATATCTTTTCCACTGTTATGTCTCCACTCTGTTTTTAACTTATAACCTCATTGACTCAATTCTACAAAAAAAGAGTTTGCAAATATATCAAAATATCCCGACTGTATAATATTTCTAAATGCTGCTGTTTCATCAAACGTCTGGTATTTATCATAATCATAACTATCTCTACTACAAATAATATCATCTTCCTTCGGTAAAAATTTATCCGAAAAAATTTGTTGTGGAAATTTATACTCCGGAAATGGATAATAAAAATCTTGACATTGATATCCCGCTTCAGAAATTATTTTTTTCAACTCGTTTTTTGAAAAAGAATCCGCTTTTTCTTTTTCCCGGTTATAGCCTTCAATACTGGCAAAATACTCACCGGTATGATCCTCTGCATGCCCGGCCCAGTATTTTAACCCAAATTTATTTTGTACAGCCAATAATATTTTCCCATCTTTTTTTAAATATTTTTTTATTTCTTTCAAAAACGAAACGAATGGATTTTTACTATCTTCAAAACACCTCACATACTCCAGATATCCAATTAATGTAATATAATCAAAGCATTGCTCCAACTGAATTTCTTTCATACTTCCAATTATGATTTCAAGATTAGAAAAATTTTGATTTCTTGTGGCATTTACTACAGATAGTTGTTTAGATTGCTCTATACAGGTGACACTTTTTGCATTTCTACATAAGACCTCTGTCAAAACGCCACTTTCTGAACCTATTTCCAATATTTCCGCATTTTTTTTAAAAGGATACCACTCTACTATATTTTTTCTAATCGGTGACATATGATATAACACAGGCCAACGATTATCCATCGATATGATTTCCAATGGATTTTTAGTCTGAGATAAATATTCCAGCAACAGGCTTCCTACTTTGCTATCTGTATCATCGTATTCACTTTTCCAATATTTATCGTTTAGCAGTACATCTCCAATTTTTTTCATACTACCCCCGTCACTTTAATACTTCTATAATATCAGATATAAAAGAAAAAACATTTTCATTTTCTACATAATCTTTATTTTGGATTTCTAAATAGGTTTCTTCCGTATAGTTATTACAAATATTCTGCAAATTTTTTGCTATATTAACCGGACTTACGTTTTCTAAAGAAATTATATTTTTATTAAAATATGACAAATTTTTATTTGCATAATTATTGGTAATTACTTTCACTCCAAATTCTGACATTTCCAGCGGAGGATAGCTTGGATGAGGGGATGACATCAAAGAAATTCCTGCATATGTTTCCATCATACATCGTCCATATTCTTCTATGGACATCTTCCCTACGGAAACCAGTTTTTTACCTTTTCCTAAATCTACGCTGTCATGGTATTCTCCGGCAGAGAGAATTTCCCACTCATCCACGTTATCCATATTAGAAACCCACTCTTTCAGGCTGGACACAACAAGCGCAAAGGCATTTCTTTCCACAGAAGGGCGTCCGTAAACTAGAATCTGCTTTTTCTTTTTTACAGTGCTATTTATATGTTCCATCAAAACTTTTTTTAGTCCTGCATTCAATACCGGATCGAAATAAAATTCTTTATAGAAAGAATACCCTTCTTTTTTAAAAAATTCAAACAATAATTTACTGTTAAAAATTGCTATCTGGGCATAGTCTGTCTTATAGGTAGAATCTGATAACAAATATCTTGTAGACCATGGATAAAATCCCGGCTCATAATCCTGGATAAAATAAAGAAAAGGATTTGGAGACAGATTAAGTTCTTTCTCATATTTTGCATATGCTGTCTGCGTGCAATAAGCAGTCCACCATCCAGTAAAAAGAAAAATGTCATTCTCTGAAACGGGAATACTTTCGCCGTACCTCAAATTATATGGTACAATCTGGTGTAAATCGAAGCAATCTTTGCTGCTTTTCACAAGCCGATACTTGTCCTGAAATTTATGAAGTCCTTCTCTTTTTGGTGTAGAATCAGTCAAAATAATCCTGCTTGCATATCCTGTTTTTTCCACCAGCTCATCAAAAAACTTCAAAGCTGTAGAAATTCCTCCAAATACATGTTCAGGATTAATGGATGGAACCAGCAAATTTAATCTCTTTTCCTTAAAATCAATCTTTCTGAATTGGTATTCCAAAATCTCAGGAACTTGAATTTCACTTTCATTCATAACTTTTTCTTTATTAGAACTTTTAATAAATCTCATAATATCACTTTCTTTTTTTTGAAACTGCGTTTTTACGGTTTCTATCGGACTTGTTTTAGTATAATCGAGATTTTCATTATAATATGGATCTCCTTCTTCTCGATACATATTATAATAAAATTCTGACATCTCAAAATCTACTGGCGGAATATAAGAATCTCTGCTTTTTGATTCATAATGATACAATTTCACATGAGGATCATATATATTTTTTAGTCCTCTATTATTGGCCCGTATACAAAGTTCTATATCACTGCCACATATAATAAAATCTTCGTCGAAATCACCAATTCTCTGAATAGTCTCTTTTGATACTGCCATTAACGCTCCTGTGCATGCCGTCACGTTTCTTGTTACCATTGGAGAAATATACGGAGAACCGTAATGCACAGGATTCATCCCCTTATAAACATGATCCGCATAGCCGCAAATACCAACTACCACTCCGGCATGCTGAATAGTATTATCCTCGTATAATAACAGGCCTCCCACCACTCCATTTTCCGGCTGTACCGCTTTTTCCACCAAACGTTCCATCCATTCCGGAGAAATAATGGACATATCATTATTCATAAAAATATATACATCACCATTTGCTTCTCTTATTCCATGATTATTTAATTTGGACCAATTAAATTGGTATGGAGCCTCTATAACTCTCAAATTATCGTATTCCTTTTTTATCTTATTCAAGTAGTCAAAGGTCTCTTGCTCCTCCGAATTATTATTCAAAATAAGAATCTCGTAATTATCATAGGTCGTTTTTTCATAAATGCTTTTGATAACTTCTGACAATAAATCCACATGATCCTTCGTTGGTATAATAACAGACACCAATGGTTTTTTTTCCATATGATATCTAACATCATAAACAAACAGGTCTTCTGTCTCTAATGCTGTTGCTTTTCCTGTTCCAAGCGTCCTGTCAAGATGTTCCTGTATCGCTTTCAAACCTGCTGTCTGCGCATATGGCTTCGATTCCGGATTGGCTGCCGTTGACGATGGAATATCCCTCCAGCCATATAGAATACGGGGAACATGAACTATTTTATCCGTTAATTCGATCATTCTAAGAACGAGGTCATAGTCCTGACTTCCATTAAATTCAGAACGAAAACCTCCTGTTTTTTCAAATAACTCTCTTTTAAATCCAAGTAAATGTCCAATATACATCTGACTAAGTAGTAAATCCGGAGACCAATCTGGCTTGTACAGAGGGTCTCTCCCATTTCCATTCGCATCAATTATATTTTGATCGCTGTATAATATATCGGCATCTTTTTCTTTTATTGCTTTTAAAAATTCGTATAAGGCATCATACGTAATCTCATCATCATTATCCATTAATACGAAATATTCTCCTGTGGCAACAGCAGCAGCGGCATTGGTAGCCTTAGAAATCCCCCCATTCT
>JAUNJJ010000203.1 GCA_030533325.1 Oscillospiraceae bacterium | reverse complement strand
TCCACAGAATCAGAATACCGTTTCTTGGTAACACAGAATACTAAACTTACGGCTCAATTTGCAGATGATGATGCCGCAGAACCTACCAATAGACCGAGCTCTTTGCCAAATAATACAACTGGAAATTCAGTAAATGATAATAAAGTAAATAATAATTCAGTACAGAACAACGTGAAAAATTATGCCACGAAGATAAATTTGAAAAGTAAAATAACTTATCGTAAATCAAAGAAAGTAACGGTTAGCGATAAAGATGGACTTAAATCCGTCAGAATAAATAGAAAGACTGTAAAATTAAATGGTAGAAAAAGTTTTTCATTTAAATTATCGAAGTATAAAAAATATCTAAAGCGAAAAGGAAAATGGAATAAGCTTGTCGTTACTGACACGAAAAAGAAAAAGAAAACAATAAAATTCAAAACGAAATAGCAGTGTTTTTTGAAAACACAAGCAATCGAGAGGAAAACTATGATTTTATGAAATAGAAAATTCTTCTCGATTGCATTTTATTTTCTTAATACAAGAATAAAGTATGAATGATTTTAATTGATTCTACTTGTCAAACAGAGGAGGAGTATTTTGAAGAAACTATTAAAATATATTGTACTATCGGGATTTTTGGTGTATGCAATTTCAGCTTGTGGAACATCAGACAATAAAAAAAGGGAAACACCCAAGACGGTGGGACAGATAGCCTACGATTATGCCTCAGAGCATGGTTATACTTTGTATATTAAGGAGGGTGGTAAGCAAGTTCCTTATATTGTGTTGACAAACAATTACCAAGGCTATAGTTTGCTATTACGAAAAGAAATTTTGACAATTAAAACATATAGCGAGGAATTTGATAATTATTATGCAGCCTCTAATGTTGATGATTATTTACAAGGGGAGTATCTTACTCTTTTTGAAAGTGATTTTAAAAATATTCTTTGCACTGCTGATATTGATATTTCATGTGGATTTCCAAATGAAACAAAAAAAGAAACAATTTCCAGAAAAGCATTTTTGTTGTCTGCATCAGAAGTTGATTTAAATTCTGACTTGCTATATATAAAAGCAGGCGAGCCACTCTCCTATTTTAAAAAAGAAAAAGATTTAATAGCAGAATACGAGGGAAATGAGTGTTCCTGGTATCTTCGTTCTGCTTATCTTGAAGACCGTTCGTTAGTATGTGGAATTTCTGATACAGGTCAAACTGGTGGGGGAAGCGTTTCTTATTCATCAGGAGTTCGACCAGCTATTTGTGTTCCCAGTGATTTTCCTGTTAAGGTAGCTGAAAATGAAAATTCCATTCGGTATTATATAAATTTGTAGTTTGACTTCTGTATATATTTGACAAAAGTCATAAAATAGACATAAGAAAACACTTCTTCTTTGATAAGGAAGAATGCTGTATGGTCATTTAAATTAAAAGAGTAAACTCGCACTTAGCGGTTTCCGTGTGCCAGACTGACGGTTTCCGTCAGTCCGGTCATGCGGTTTCACCGCACAAGAATATACAGATAGGCATATAGTCTTTGCATATCCATAAACCATACCTTTTCTGAATGCTATATGCACCTTCTGGAGGTGTATGCCCAGGTCTTCCAACGTCTGGATTGAATGATATGGATATTGATTTGCTAGAGGAAATTTTATTAAGATTAAATCAAGAAAATGAAACTATATTAATTATTGAACATAATATAGAATTCATTTCTCATGTAGCAGATTATCTTGTGGATTTGGGAATGGACGCTGGAAATAAAGGTGGAAAGACTATAATCCAAGGCTCACCAAATGAGGTTGTGAAAAATAGAAAGTCATCGTGGCAAATAGAATAAAAATAATTGACACCATATATGATACCAGATATAATGAGTATAGGAGGTATTCAATATGTCAAAATGGGATAAATTACTAACACGTATTTGTTCATTATCAAAAGATCTCCGATTTGACGAATTGCGTAGGGTGTTAGAAAGTTTTGGGTATGAAAAGAATGCTCCACGAGGAGGTGGCAGTCATTATACATTTAGGAAATCGGGATGCCAGCCAATTACGATACCGAAACACGAACCGATTAAGAAAGTTTACGTTGAGATGGTGAAAAAAATCGTAGAAAGTGAGGAGAATAACGATGAAGACATTGAATGATTACATGGCAATGACCTACCGCATGGAAATTGTTGAAGACAAGGATGAAGGTGGATTCGTGGTTACTTATCCAGATCTGCCAGGCTGTATCACTTGCGGAGAAACAATTGAGTCTGCGGTTGCAAATGCTGTGGATGCAAAGAAAGCATGGATTGAAGCTGCTTTGGAGGAAGGAATTGAAATTCAAGAACCCGATAGCCTAGAGGATTATTCGGGACAGTTTAAGTTGCGGATTCCACGTAGTTTACATCGCATGCTTGCAGAACATTCCAAGAGAGAAGGAATTAGTATGAACCAATACTGTGTTTATCTTCTTTCGAGAAATGACGCAATGCTGACAAAATAATGGAGGCAAAAAATGCCAAAAGAACAAGATGAAGTTTTTTCGATAATACAATGGACGAAAACAGATATAGAAAACATATTGAAGGACAATGCCTGTAATTGCTCTGAGCGGTCTGTGGATGAATTTCGTGCTAATTTTGATATATGTCATTTTGAGGAGCATAGTATTCAGTTCGGATGGGAGTTATTATAGTCAGAGATATGATGATAGGAAGTTGATAACAGATATTTGATAATAAATTGATAACACCGTTCAGTACAGTCTATGGACATAGGACAGTGGAACACATATAAAATCAGATAGAACCATAAGAATTATACAAAAAAGTATAGTGTTAAAAGCTTATTTGCGAGTTCGAGTAATATCCAAAGAGCCAACAAACCTAGTATTTATGCGGGTTTGCTGACTCTCTTTTTTTGCTGTGGTTCTATTTTAAAAAAAGTGGTTACATCGTGGAAAGGAGATGGAGTATTATGCCTGTGACAATAAATGACTTATTGAGACAATATGTGGAAGAAGTTAAGAAGATATACGGCCAGCATCTGAAGGCGGTAATATTATATGGGTCTTATGCCAGAGGGGATTACAGAGAAGACTCTGACATTGATATCATGATTCTGCTAGATTTATCAACTTTGGAGATAGAAGGTTATGGTTATCAACTTTCGGATGCTGCTTATGATTTCAATATGGATAATGATGTAGACATTAAGCCTATCGCAAAGGATGAAAACCACTTTAGATATTGGATAAAAGCATATCCGTTTTATAGAAACATTGACCGGGAGAGAATAAGGTTATATGAAGCAGCTTGAAAACTATGGAAATGAAATTGACCTTATGAAGTATCGGATAGAAAAAGCCAGAAGTGATGTAAAGGCTGCAAATGTACTGATGGGAATAGACGATTATATGGGTGCCAATAACAGATCGTATTATGCGATTTTTCATGCGATTTCTGCTGTTCATGCACTCGAGGGTCAGTCATACAGGAAACATAAAGACACAATCGCTAATTTTAATAAAGAGTACGTAAAAACAGAGGTCTTTCCGAGAAAAATAGGTAGGCGAATTGCAAGAGCTGAGGAAATCAGACATGCAAGCGATTATGATGATTTTTATATTGCATTTATGAAGAGATTTTCATTCATGAGGGAAGCAATGAGTGGGCAGGACTTGGTATATGTTTCTAATGTCGATATTACACCAAATAGCTGTATTACAAAAAATGTGATAAAAGCTATGAAAGAAAATGGTGTAAAACGTCTGATTTCCAGTAATGCTGTTGGCATTTATAATGAAGTTCCTGGTTCTTTTGGTCGTGCAAATCGTGATGCCTGTGATTACGTTTGGACAGAACTCCTTAATTCTGAAAAACTTGTTTCAGAGTCAGAAATTGATTATACTATAATTCGTTTACCTTGGCTGACAGATGGCGAGAAATCTAATTATACTGTAACTACAAGGCATCAAACTTTTTATGGTGATTATATTTCAAGAAAAAATGTTGCTGACCTTATTTTAAGAATTATAGACAATCCACAATATGGTT
>JAUNJJ010000064.1 GCA_030533325.1 Oscillospiraceae bacterium | reverse complement strand
ATTTCGGCAAACGTCGAATCAGCATCACAGGTGCTTGCTGAGGCAAATGACATTGCGGAAATTGCAGAACGTGAGCTTAACGAGGTTATTGACGCTGTTGAGGAGGTCAAGGGTACTGTTGCTCAGGTTCAGAAAAACACCTCCGACATCTCCGATCGTCTGTCACTCGGCACAACTGTGAAAACGGGGGAAATCCAAACGTCAGCACGACTCAACATTGATGACGGAAGAGTGAATACATATAATATGTCCGAATGGCAGATAGTCAGCGTTGACGTTTCATATGCGTATAAGATACTCGTTCCACCTCAAACTATCACAGGGTATAAGGGTATTGCGTGGTTTAATGCTGACGGTCAGTGGATGTCAAAAAGTAATGTTTTGGCTGACGGAAATTTTGTGCCGAATGGTGCAGTAACAGCGAAGTTTAATGCCAATAACGGTGAGGATTCTCCCGTTACCGTCTACCTTGAAGGAGATACATATATGGCACTGAAAAGCCGTGTGGAAAAGCTTGAGGGAGTGCCGTCCGAGAATCTATATGATGTCAATTCGGATGATACACTTCACGGGTATAACATCGCAGCCAACGGAAGTATCGGTGTGAATCCAAACTGGGTGGTTACCAACTATATTGCTGTGAATAACGGTGACAAGCTCTGCATCAGAGTTCCGACAGCGATAAGCACAGCTGACGGTACACTTATACCGTCACCGCTTTACTTCCAGACTTACGGCACAGACAAGCTTGCAACAAATACTCGTGGAACGGTCACAAACGGCATTTTCACCGCAACGGCTGACGGTTATGTGCGATTTACATTTGCCGATGTGTACAATTTATCGGATAGTCCTGTCAACTATAAGCTTATCATCTACAAAATGAATGACGATAATGATACCTCAAGACCGTACGTTAAAAACGGTGTTGAGATGCCGAATCTGAATATCTGCAAGCAGAACCTTGTGCCTACAATGTACAACTGGTACGGTAAGAAGTGGGTATCTATCGGTGACAGCAACACGTCACGCAGACAGTACCAGAAGTACGTTATTGACGCACTCGGACTCAGGTGGGCAAACTATGCTGAGGGTGGTACAGATGCATCATACTGGGCTGATGACGCACGTTTACAGGCTATCATTGCAGAGAATCCTGACGTGGTGACTATTATGCTCGGCACGAACAATAATACTTCAGCAGGAACTGGTGAACTTCCGTCCATTGAGGACAACATAACGACTGATTATGTGTGGGATAAGACAACTTATGTAGGTGCAATGATGTATATAGTTTCATACATACAAAAGGCACTGCCAGAATGCTTGGTAATGCTGATACCGCCAATGTATGGTTCACTTACAGGTGACGGAAAGCCACATGAATATTACGCAGAGGGTGTTTATGAGCGTTATGACAAGCTCAAGGAAATAGCACACCGTTACGGTTGCGAATTCATTGACGGACACAATCTGATAAGTATGTACAACTGTCAGCCATATTTCGATGACGAAAACGGTAAACCTCAGTGGACGCACTGGAATGACAAGCTTGGCAGAAAACTTGCAAGGAGAATTATTGTAAAAATGCTTGAAAATGAGCCGATGTAACCGTATAATCGGTTGTTTATAGCAAGCGAAAACCCTCTGAGTTTATACTCGGAGGTTTTTTTCTGGCTGTGGTCTGTTGACAAGTGTGTGAAAATGTATTATAATATAAGTGTAGAATGACCTGAAAGTTTTACTGACGGGGAATTGTTTAATAAACTGACCGAAAGATACGTTCTGACGGAAAAGACTTATATAATAAATAAACAGACTTTGCTATTTATAGTCAAGTCTTTGTATCCCTGTCTTTTCCGAAAGAGCAGGGATTTTTTTATGGAGTGCATATGAACAGAGTAGCTTTGATTGGAATGATGGTAGAGGACACCGAGTGTTCTAAACAGATAAACGAGATTCTGCATCAGTATAATCAGTATATTATCGGCAGAATGGGAATACCTAATGTTAAGGATGATCTGAATATAATCAGTGTTGCACTTGATGCACCGAGCGATGTAATGAGTGCCATTTCAGGCAAGCTCGGCAGGATCAATGGTGTGACGGCAAAGATGATTTATTCAAAGCTTAATGATAAGGAGGAATGATTAGTATAGACAGGTCGTTTTTTCTTATAGACAAGCTTGCTCAGACAAATTCACTGACACAGGAGGAGTATGAGTATCTTATATGTAATCAGAATAAACGTACGGCTGAGTATCTTTTTGAAAGATCAAGAGCAGTCAGAGAAAGTTTCTATAACAAAGATGTATATGTAAGAGGACTCATTGAGTTTTCAAATTATTGTAAAAACGATTGTTTTTACTGTGGTATCAGACGTGGTAATGTGAAGGCTCAGCGTTACAGGCTTAGTGATGATGATATTCTTGCTTGCTGTGAGGAAGGGTATCAGCTTGGATTCCGTACCTTTGTTTTGCAAGGTGGCGAGGATAATTATTTTACCGACGAAAGACTTGTTTCAATTATCAGCAGGATAAAGGAAAGCTTTCCTGATTGTGCATTGACGCTGTCTTTCGGTGAGAAAGATTATGAGCAATATAAGGCGTATTTTGACGCAGGTGCGGACAGGTTTCTGCTGAGGCATGAAACGGCTGACAGTAACCATTACAGCAGGCTTCACCCAAAAGAGCTGACACTTGAAAACCGTATGCAGTGTCTTTATGACCTGAAAAAAATCGGCTATCAGGTCGGTACGGGTTTTATGGTGGGTTCACCGTTCCAAACGGCAGGGAATCTTGCTCAGGACATGGTTTTTCTGAGGGATTTTCAGCCTCACATGGTTGGAATAGGACCGTTTATTTCTCACAGGGATACGCCGTTTCACAATATGCAGTCGGGTACTATGGAGCAAACGCTGTTTATGATAGGGCTTATTCGTCTTACACTGCCACAGGCTCTCATACCTGCAACGACTGCACTGGGTACCATACATCCACAGGGCAGAGAGAAGGGTATTCTTGCAGGTGCAAATGTTATAATGCCTAATCTTTCACCAATGACGGTGAGGAAAAAATATATGCTTTATGACAACAAAATCTCAACGGGAGATGAGTCGGCACAGTGTCTTAAAAACCTTTGCGAAAGCATGGAGTCGATTGGATACAGAATAGTAGTTGATAAAGGTGACCATGTGTCATTTAAATAAAAATATATTACAGAAAGAAGAAGAGATATGTATAAGTATGATCCGAAATCATTAAAAGCAGAAGAATTTATCAATCATGAGGAAATTGAAAGCACTCTCAGATATGCTGAGGAAAACAAGAGCAATGTTCCACTGCTCAGGGAGATTCTTGAAAAGGCAAAGCAAAGAAAAGGTCTTTCGCATCGTGAGGCATCGGTTTTGCTTGACTGTGACGTTGATGAAATCAATCAGGAGATCTATGCACTCGCTCAGCAGATCAAGAAAGATTTTTATGGCAACAGAATCGTTATGTTTGCACCGCTTTATTTGTCCAACTATTGCGTAAACGGCTGTCTTTACTGTCCTTATCATTATAAGAACAAGAACATCTGCCGTAAAAAGCTGACTCAGGAGGAAATAAAGGCTGAGGTTATTGCATTGCAGGATATGGGCCACAAGCGTCTTGCTCTTGAAGCAGGTGAGGACCCTGTAAACAATCCACTTGAGTACATTCTTGAGAGTATCAAGACTATCTACTCTATCAAGCACAAGAACGGTGCTATCAGACGTGTAAACGTAAACATTGCCGCAACTACTGTTGAGAACTATCGCAAGCTCAAAGAGGCCGGTATCGGTACATATATCCTGTTCCAGGAAACATACCACAAGGAAAGCTATGAAAGACTTCATCCGACAGGTCCTAAGCATAACTATGCTTACCACACTGAAGCTATGGACAGAGCTATGGAGGGTGGAATTGATGACGTTGGTATCGGTGCATTGTTCGGACTTGAGCTTTACAGATATGAATTTGCAGGACTGCTCATGCACGCAGAGCATCTTGAAGCTGTTCACGGTGTCGGACCACACACAATTTCTGTACCGAGAGTAAGACGTGCTGATGATATTGACCCTGATGAGTTCGACAACGGTATCAGTGATGATACATTCGCAAAAATCGTTGCTTGTCTGAGAATATCGGTTCCATATACAGGTATGATCGTTTCTACCCGTGAGAGCAAGGCTTGCCGTGAAAAGGTACTCAAGCTTGGAGTTTCACAGATAAGCGGTGGTTCGAGGACATCTGTTGGCGGATATGTTGAGGAGGAAGAAGAGGACGAGAATTCTGCACAGTTTGATGTGTCGGACAAGAGAACTCTTGACCAGGTTGTAAACTGGCTTATGAAAATGGATTACATTCCATCTTTCTGCACAGCTTGTTACCGTGAGGGAAGAACAGGTGACAGATTTATGTCACTGTGCAAGTCAGGTCAGATTCAGAACTGCTGTCACCCTAACGCACTGATGACACTCAAAGAGTATCTTATGGACTATGCTTCCGAGGACACAAAGCAGGTCGGTGAAAAGCTCATCGAAAAGGAGATAGATAATATTCTCAGCGACAAGGTTAAGGATATTGTAAGGGATAATCTGAAAAATATCGAAAACGGAAAACGTGATTTCAGATTCTGATAAACAAATTCAATAACTCTGAAAGCCGACATTTTTGAAAAAGTGTCGGCTTTCTTTACAAGGTAGTAACGTATTGACATTGATTGCTGTTTGCTGTATAATGAACAGGCATGATATGCCGCCGATGCATGCTTGATTCGCAATAGAATTACCAAAGATAAAAATTGAATATATAGCGTGAGTTGTCGAAAGACAGAATGTAGGGGAAGCATGGTGAAATTCCGTCACAACAGTCATTACGGTTACAGTCCGAATACCTATCCGCTATGAACAAAAGTCACTTTTCTTGGGCAATCGGAGAAAAAACAGCACAGTCTACTGACTGTTTTTTTGCGTGCGTTTTTATAGATGCACGCTATTTTAATTTTTGGAGGTTTAATATGAACATAACTACAAACGTTACATTTAAGAAAATACTATCACTCATAGTTATTATCACAACACTATGCAGTGTTCTGATGTTTACATCGTGCGAAAAAGCAGAGCCACTCGTAATCGAGGATTCCGAAAACTGCATTGTAATTAAGACAACCGAAAACGTACTTGATGGCAATAAGGAAATGCTCCTTATTGATTATATGAAAGACCTTAAGAAAAAAGGCGAACTCGAATATTCCACAAAGAATGGCATGGTAACGTCAATCAATGGAATAGAAAACCCTGCCGACTTCAGCAAGTGCTGGATGCTTTTCACAAGCGACAGCGACAATGCCAATTCTGCATGGGGAACGGTTGAATATAAAGGAAAGGAATACGGTTCGGCTATTGTCGGTGCAGAAGAATTGAAGCTCAAGCCTGACCAACTCTATATCTGGGTGTTCAAATCCTTTAGTTGATAAAAACTTTGCATCGGACAGTTTAACGTATCATGCGATAAATACGATTATTAATTAAGAGGACTGCTTTTTTGTAGTCCTCTTAATTGTTGTACAGAATAGAAAATGCAAAATAAAAAAGTCCTGAAACAGCGTAGCTTCAAGAATTTTTGCGATTGGTGCGGCAAACGGGACGTTGAACAGGCTTCAAGTCTGCGTGTCGCAACCATAAAAAACAGATGCAAACCTCAATCACTTCGGTTCACATCTGTTATTTTTCTCATATTCCTCCATAGCTCAGTCGGTAGAGCGCATGACTGTTAATCATGATGTCACTGGTTCGAGCCCAGTTGGGGGAGCCATACTGGAATAGTCCGAACATCAAAAAATGTTCGGACTTTCTTGTTTTTATACCTGCTCTTGATGTGTTGCAATGAGAATATATCTCAAATTTTAATACAAAACGAGTGTTCTCTGCTTTTCTAGAGAGAGCACTCGTTTTGATTTGCGTATTTTGACCTTATCATAATCACTGATTTCCCCGCCATTTCACAATTGAATTGGCATAACAGTACATACATCCATTTTGATACACAACCAGATATTCAGCGGGATGGGCGTTGCCGCAGATTTATATAACAATGATACCAACGAAGACGCAACAGAATGGCAAGTAAATTATCTTGGAAAGATAATTCGAAAAAAAACTACATATCACTGTTGACTTATAGTTTATTTGCTGTTATAATTAAATTAGATTATAATACTTAGAATGGAGTAATTATCTTCAACATTAATTACGGATTCTAAATTCTTTGATAAACACTTTTAAAAGGTGGAGAGCTCTACCCTCTCTTCTTGATAAGGAGTGAATAATGATGACAGTCGAATGTGAACAACAGCAAACAAAATCAGTCGGAAAAGTACGTACCGTTCTGTTCAAAGTGGCTTTGATAGCGGCAGTGTGTGCAGGACTTGTCTATGCGGCGGGTACAACATACTCAGATTCTGACAATAGAAAATTACAGAACGGTAGCTTTGAAGAGGGGCAGACATGGACGAACAGCTACAAGCAGCTCAGTCAACAAGAGGTTCCCTCGTGGAATACCACGGCTTTTCAGGGAAAAATCGAACTGTTACAAAATAATAACGGAGTGTATATTAAGGATGTAGCATTATCTCCCACAGACGGTAAAATCGCAGCAGAATTGAATGCGGATGAGGAGAGTACGTTATATCAGAATGTTAAAACAACCCCTTCGAGCGTCTATGAATGGGGCTTGGATCATGGTGGCCGTAACGGTACGGACACTATGGCATTGGTTATCGGACCGAAGCAGAGCGTTGATCCGTCAAAGCCCAGCAAGGCTGGACGTGATCAGTTTATGCAGATGATAGATTGGCTTATTGCTGAGGGAAAGACATCTGTAAAAACACAGGCCGGCTTGGGCGAGCAGCTTACCGTTTACAGCAAAAAATTTGCCGAAAATGGTACTTTTCAGGATAACGCTGGAAATAACGCCTTCAGCCTTACTCCAAGTACGATTTATACTGAAGAGTGGCATATCTGGATCATGGCAGACAGCAGAGCAACAAGTGGTACCAATCCATGGAGCTCTTATGGATCTAATGCAGACGGATCTGCTGGGAAAGATGATGGTACCGGCAACACAACGGTCGACCTCACCAAGTATTATCTTTATACCGTGCCGGCAGGTCAGACTGAGACCTTGTTCGGATTTGTGTCCGTTGGATATGTTGATTCGTTAACTACAGCGGATAAGGCAAAGACCTATGGAAATTTCCTTGATAATATAAACTTTCAGCTTTACCACCCGTTATCGGGCAGTACTACCACACACGGAAGTGCCGTTGTAGGAGGAAGCGACGGAACAGTCAGCGGAGAGGGCGGCACGGAAGGTCATAAAATTACGGTAAATAATAAACTGGCAACTTATTTAACAGACGGGAAAACGCTTAGGATTCAGGCTGTTGTAAAGAAAGCAGACGCTGAAGCCGGTTGTGAGTTTGTCGGTGTTTATTATACAAAACAGGATGAAAACGGTAACCCGGTGACTGAATTTTTGCAAAAATACGGAAATGAAATTGAGTACAGGGAAGATTTAACAGACGCAGAGAAAAAAGGCAAATGGATAAAATCAACAAATGCAGACGGCGATATCATTTACACCTATTATATGGAGGCACTTTCTTCGGCAACGGATCTGCACTTTATCTTCATCAAGAATCCGACGATTACCTATGATCCTAACGGTGGAAAGCCCTATGTAGTTGACAGACAGTTTAATACTTCAGAGGCAGAGAACGTATATAGCTTTAAACCGGCTACCGGTGTTGAGGATATTGAGGCTGGCACTCAGCAAACGTTTATTTCTCCCTATATTTCCCATGCGGCGGAAGGTCAGAGTGATGGCTGGAAGTTTATGGGCTGGAGGTTGACCGGAGATACGGTGGGTGATTTTCCGACGGATGTAGATCAGGTGAATGCGGATAAATTAGGCAGCTTATTGCTTCCTGCACAGCATACGATAGCCTGTGATTACTCTATCTCAATATCACAGCAAACGGCGGCACAGTATTTTAAGGTTTTTGACGGAAATGTGTCTCTCGCTAAAACAATCAGCAAAATAAATAACCAGATTGACGGTGTAACATGGGAAGATAACGGCGAAGAAAAGCTTTATGCCAATGCCCACAAGGGTCTTACCATGGTTGCACAGTGGCGTTGGCGTCAGGCGTTTATACCCCAGGTGAACAGCACAAGCACATATGTTGATTCGGCTAATGGCGGAACTGTTGAAATCAGCAGTGTAACAAATACAGGTGATCCGAATTATATTGCTGAATATAATACAAATGGCGGTAAAGCATATCATGCCGAAATTGATGAAACGGTAACGGCTAAAGCAACCGCAAAGGATGGCTTCACCTTTGAGGGTTGGTATGACGAAAGCGGAAAGCTGGTTACTACAAACGCAACTTATAGCTATGTTGAAACAAAAGAAAGCGTAAACACATATTACGCAAGGTTCTCAGGAAGTGTTACACAGACATATATCCGTCAGGTAAAGGACGGAGACACCTGGAAAGATACTTTGGATGACAAAATAGCAATTCTCGGGCGTTACAGTTATGTCGACGCAGTCGGAATGAAAATCAGTTCTACGGCAACTGCGGGAACCGGCTACAAATTTGTCGGCTGGTATGATCAGGAAGGCAATAAAGTTGCCGAAGATAAGCTGATAAACGGCGGTACAACGCTCAGCTACACTACAACAGGAGACGCCACATATTATGCACGTTTTGAGAAGACATATACCGTAAAATTCGTTGCACAGACAAAGCAAAGCAACGGCAGTTTTAAGACGGATAATGTCGGCGGTAAGGTTTCCGTAGCGTCTGTTACAGATATAGACGGTGCTGCCGCAAGCTCAAAAGCAACAGCGAATTCAGGGGCTAAATTCCTTGGCTGGTTTGACAAAGACGGTAACCGAATAGGTACGGGCGTCACATATTCTACCAATACAACGACAACCACTGACGGAGTCACTTATTACGCAAGATTTGAGATTATACATAACCCGACTGTAGAAAGCAAAGTCAACCTTTCTTTTATCGCAGAAAGTAAAATAACACAGATTCCGTCTGCGTTTGATAATCGTGACGCAGGAACCGGAAAGAATGCGAAAGGCTATGGTCTTGACAACAAATACGGTAACACTATCGCTACCGGATTTAAATATTCTATCGGTAATATGACGAATGTAAGTACGATCCAAATCACCGTAACCGTACCCTCTTCCGCTTATGTAAAGGTGGGAGGAACCGGAAAGTTCACAGGAAACGGAACGCCTATTCTGACGGACAGTGATAAGGTTGAATATAACAAGGGAAGTATTCAGCGTATAAGCGGAGCGACGACCCTTACTTATTATTGGGATGCGTCGGGACTTAATTCCGGTACGACCTACGGTTTTATCATAGATAACCTCTATGCACCCAGAGCAACGGCTTCTATTACAGTCAACGGTACAAGCGGTACAAAGGTTACCGTCACTAACGGCGTGGTGAATACAGCATCAGCCGGTTATAGGAACAAATCGCACTATACGAAATAAGATTCAAACAGCATACGTTTTTAGAGGAAGAGGGGAAACCGAAGGATGATATATGAGATCGCCGGGCTTAAGGTTGAGATGGAGCCGAAATTCGGACGTCTGACAAGGCAGAGCGAAGCATACAGATCTTCGGGCGAGCCGGTTATGAAAGTAAAACCTGATCAAAATGATGAAGCGTATGTTGCACTGAATAGATATACGGAGGAAGATAGGGAATATATTTGCTGCAGTGCGATGTTTTGCCGCAGCATAATACATTACGGTCGTTTTTTTCTCCATGCTTCGGCAGTTGTTTATAAGGGCGAAGCCTATCTGTTCTCTGCACCCTCGGGTATGGGGAAATCGACTCACACGGCTCTGTGGTGTAAGAGATTTCCCAAAAGTTATATTTTGAACGATGATAAGCCTGTGATTATGCCTGAAAAAGAGCATATAACCATATGGGGAACTCCGTTTTCGGGAAAGACTGATTTACAGGTGAACCGAGAAGTACCGTTGAAAGCAATCTGCTTTTTAAAACAGGGCGGCGAAAACCGTATTCGGCAAGTTACGGAGGACAGGGCAATTGCTTTGATGCTTAATAACACCTACCGCCCGAGAAGCAGCTATGGTATGAACCTTTTGCTGGATATGCTGGAGCAGGTTGTGGCTCGTATAAACATATTTGAGATGAGCTGTACGGGAGAGCCGGAAGCGGCGGAAATCTCATACAGAGCGATGAAAGGGAAGTGATTTTCATGAAGAAGGATGAACTTTCATATGAACCGCCTAAGACTAAGATTTATCGGTTCAATAATAACGACCGTATATTGACGGAAAGCGGCACGCCGACTCCCGATTATGCGGCAAACGCATTGAACGATTTTATGGGCGGCATAAATACAACGATAGAGAATGATAATTAATAGAAGTCAGAAGGTATCGCTATGCACCTTATAAAAGATCATATTTTGAGAAAGGTACACAGAAACACGGTGCTTGTACCGCCGCCTGACAGAGATATAGGCTTTAACGGTATGATTGTGCTTAATCATACCGGTGAATTTGTCTGTAAAATGCTTAGAGAGGATACAGACAGAGACAAATTGGCGGCAGCTCTGGCACAGGAATATGAGGTCGATCCGAAGCAGGCGGAGGCCGATTTGGACGTGTTTTTGTCAGAACTTGGTTCCTGCAATATGCTTGAAGAATGAATCAAACAGATAATATAGAGCTTTGCCTGGAGGAGCTCGGTTATGCGATCGTACCGACCGATGGAACCAGTATGTGGCCTCTTATAAAGCAAGGAAAAACTCTTGTACAGATAGAGGCAAAGAACGGAAAGATACTAAAAAAAGGAGACGTTGTTCTTTATCGAAAAAAAGACGGCACGCTTGTGCTTCATCGAATAATAAAAGCCGAAAAAGAAGATACCTTTTCGGTTTTGGGAGATCATCAGTGGAAGACTGCCGACCAGATAAGGGAAGACCAAATCATTGCCGTAGCAAAAGTTTTTTTCAGAAACGGACATTACATTGATGAAAAAACATTGAGGTATAGGCTATACAAAAAAATCTGGAACGGGAATTTAACTCTGCGTAGATGCTGTCTGGCGTTTTTGAGGCTGAGCGGTATTGAAAAAAGAAGTTTAAACAAATCTGACAAATCTCCCCTTTAAAATCAGGTACGGAATATAATAAACAAGAAAGAAGGAAGCCTTCCGATGTATATGTCCACATTAAATGTAGTTCAGTTTATACAGCTTTTTATCGGATATATCGGATTTACAGTGGGGCTTCCTGCTCTTGTTTTTTACCGCAAAATAAAGAAATTCCCTGCGGCAGAACGTTTTCTGATTTATTATATCATTGGAAATTTTTATGTTATCAATCTGGTGCAGATTCTGGAGTTGCTTCATATCTCTTATAAGATAACACTTTTCCTTTTTACGTTTGTTCCCGCGTTTTTATCAATTGTAAAAATTTATCATATCCCGGTCATTTCATATGTGAAGAAGGTGTCTGGAGAGTGCAGGCATTATATTCTTAAGGAGCTGGGTTTTAAGAGCTTTCTAAGACACAGATGGCAGGAAATCAAGGTTTTTTTTCGGGTGGCGCTGAGAAATATACGGCGTTTGGCGAAAGAAAACTTTTTGGACGTTCCGTTCCTTGTGCTTTTTGCATTACTTGTCTGGAAGGTGTGCGGGTCGGGAATACTTAACAATTGGGGATTTGGTGCGTCCGATATTCCCGTACATAATTATTGGATAAACGGACTTGTTGAAAACAATATATATATTGCAGGAATTTATCCTATGGGAATGCATTGTATGCTGTATTATCTGGCTGAGATGCTCTCAATTCCTGCGTATGTCGCATTGCGGTTGTTCTGGCTCGTACAGTTCAGCATGATTGCTGTTATGCTCCTTTTATTCCTTAAGGGACAATGTAAAAACAGATTTCTTCCGTATATCGGAAGTATGATGTTTGTCGGGGCAAAATTTTTTGTAAATATCTCATATTCCCGATTCGGTGCAACGCTTCCGCAGGAATTCGGAATGCTGTATATTCTACCGTCAGTCCTTTTTATTATGAAGTTTTTCAAGACGAGAAGTGAGGAGCTTGAAAAGGGCGAAAATCGGATACGGTGTACCTCGTCCTGGTATCTTCTTGGATTTGCGATGAGCTTTTCGCTGACCCTGACTTCTCATTTTTACGATACGATAATCGCAGGGGTGATTTGTATCGGAGTCGCAATCGGTTACGGCTATTGGTTTTGGAGAAGAGAGTATTTCTTTCGGATTATGACGGCGGGAATTATGAGCTTATTAATGGCTTTTCTTCCGATGGTGGCGGCATTCCTTACGGGTAAATCATTGCAGGGCTCTATGTACTGGGCGATGAACGTCATAGGACTCAGAGAGTATACGGTTCTGGTATTCAGAATTATATGTATTGCCGTTGTTGCTATTACGGCCGGTGGAATAGTGATTGTGTTTCGCAGAATAAAAAGCGGAAAGATTTCTTTTGAGAACAAGAAAGTACCGAGATATTCGACGTTTCACAAATTTCAATTACAGATTTATAACCTTATACCTCCGGCATTAGTCCTCTGGATCGGCTGGAAATACAGAGAAACCGTTTTATGGGGCTGTAAGCAAACAGCGTTTTCGCTGGCAGATATGAATCCGGTTCTATTCGGAATTGGTGCTGCATTATGTATCGGTCTTATTCTTCGTTATTTCCTTGAACCCCATAAGGGTGCCACAATTGTATCAATGCTTATGGCGGAAATACTTTTAGGGCTGGTGCTTGTCAGTGGTGCTCTCGGTTGGCCTATGTTGATGGAACCTTACCGTGTATGTATCTATTTTGCGTATCTTATACCTGTTATCGCTGTTATGGCACTGGACGGTGCAGTAAATATTCTGTTTATCTGCCGCTTACCTAAGCTGCAGCAGGTGACAGGACTGATAATGACGGTAGCGGTAATTGTATGCAGTACAAATTATGAATGGATAAGGGAGCCTTTCGGAGGCGGCAACCTGGAAATGAATGAGGCGATTCTTTGCACGACCAATATTTTGAAAGACAACGAGGGACGTAATAATACATGGACCATTGTGTCCGCTAATGACGAGCTTCGTATGATAGAAGAATATGGACGGCATTCGGAAACAATCGAATTTTTGGAGGATATGGAGCATTGGAATCGGACTAAGGAAGTGACGATTCCGACGGAAAAGGTATATTTTTATATTGAAAAGAAACCTATCAATTATGCTAACGGATATGTCGGAAAAATCCCGGAGGTCTCCGAAGAACAGGCAATTCAGTCTCTTCCTCAGAATTCGGGGCTGGCTGCATATACCGGAACGAGGCGATCGGTTACAATGTCCAGGATGTATTACTGGGCACAGCAATTTTTGGAATTGTATCCGAACGAGCTTAAGGTTTACTATGAAAATGACAGGTTTGTCTGCTATTATATTGAACAGAACGTATATTGCCTGTATAATTTTGCAATTGATTATGGCTATAATTGATGATAAGGCAAACAAAAAGATGGAGTAGATTATGGATGTCATGCTTGTAGGCGGCGTATCGCCTATGATGAGAAAACTGTCGTTAAAACTGTATAAAGAAGGACACAGAATTTTTGTGTTGTCGGGAAATAGAAATCCGTCGGATCATTATGAGCATGTATTTGAACGGTATGATTTCCCATACTCTGCTGCTTCAGTCGAAGAAGTTTTTCGCAGCGTTAATCCTGATGTGACGATATTGCTTGGTGCTTTTGACGGCAATTTATCTGAAAAGGATTCAAAAAGAGTGGCAGTTGAATATGCAGCAGGTCTGCAGAATATCTTGCTTTCATGGGCGGCACTCAATAAGGGTCGTCTGATTTATTTGTCTACCGTAGAGGTGTACGGAAATTCTTATCAGATTCCGGTGACGGAATCGGTCATGCCTATACCCGGAGGAATCCGATCAATGGCATTCTTAAATGGAGAGGAAAGCTGTAGATTTTATCAGGAGCAGTTGAAAAGAGATGTTCTGATTCTGAGGCTGGACAGGTTGTATGATGTACCGCATGATAAGAGTGAAGCGTCCTTTGGAATTTGCGAGAGTAAGTGTCTGGACGCCTTTGGTAGCGGTGCGGTTACTTATCGGAGGAATTATAAGTACGGGCTTACCTATATGGATGACGCTCTGGAAAGCATATATAAGCTTATCGCCTGTGAAAAGCATAACTACGGCATATATAATATTTCTTCGGGTGAAGCGTATTCCGAGCTGCAGATAGCTGACGCTATCGGCAAGAATCTCGGAAAAGAGCTTGAGAAAATAGATAATACACTTGAAGTTCAGAATTCTGTTATATTGTCAAATAAACGTCTGAAAGAGGAGTTCGGATTTGATACAAGTTACGGTCCGGAGGAAATAATACAAAAGACGCTTCGCTATATGAAGAAGCACAGTAACCGTTTTCTGGATCCATCCCATCCCGGCTTGGATATATGGCACAAACTTTATTTTAAAATACTAAAGCTACTCGGTGCATGGGTTCCGTATATAGAAAATCTGATTCTTTTCATTCCGTTTTTTATGCTTAACAACCGTGCGACAGAAAGCCGGTATTTCTCCAAAATAGATTTTTATCTGATTTATGTTCTGCTGTTTGCAGTAGTACACGGACAGAGGCAGGCAACCTTTTCAGCATTGCTTGCCGCAGCAGGTTATCTGTTTCGACAGATGTATAATAACTCAGGAATTGCCGTGGTGACGGATTACAATACATATGTATGGATTGCGGAAATATTCATTGTGGGTCTGGTTGTAGGTTATATGAAGGATCGGCTCAATTTCCTCAAGGAGGAAAAAGATCAGGAAGTGGATTTTCTGTCGGAGCGTGTGACCGATATTACGGATATAAATGACAGTAACCTTCGTGTAAAGGAAGGACTTATCACGCAGGTTGTAAACTATGATTACAGTCTTGGTACGGTTTATGATATGATAGAGAAGTTAGGTGAAGATCATCCTACAAAAATTCTGTTCCGTGCCCTTACACTTATAAAGAATGTAACCGAATGCCGGGATGTTTCGATTTATCTTATTGATCAAGATAATTATGCGAGGCTGTTCGGATATACCTCAGAAAAGGCCGCTTCCATGGGTCATATGGTATATCTGCCTGATAAAGAGCCTTTTTATGAAGCGTTTTCAAGAAAGCTTGTATATTTAAATCGAAATATGGATTCGGAGTATCCTATGATGGCACATTACATCTGCGATGATGAAACACCCAATATGATGATCATGCTATGGAATATTCCGTTCGAGCGGATGACTATTGACGAATCTAACCGTTTGATTGTATTCGGCAAGCTTATTCGCAAATCGGTAAAGAGAGCTGAATCGTATCTTGAATTCCAACGAAATGAACGGTATCAGGACAATAGCCGTATACTAAAGGCGGAGGCGTTCGAAGAGTTGATTGATATTTACCGGGAAGCCGAAAAAAAGAATATGACAGAATATATTTTGCTCAAAACGGTTTCCACTGAATTTGAAATAGAAAAGGTCGGACTCATCTTATCGGAAATGCTTCCTTCAACAGATTATATCGGTTACGGGAACGACGGTAATCTTTATGTTCTTGTTACCGGTACTGACAAGAAAGAATGTGATTCTTTACTTAATAAGCTCGAACAGAAAGGAATCCGTGCCGTTATCAGCGAGGGGATCGGATTATGAATAGCGGTGGAATAATATTTTTGGCTGTACTTATTCTGAATATGCTGATTGCATGCTCATATCTGATCTGGCATCTCATATTTAAAAAAGATACGGATAACCGAAAACAGTATGTGATGCATACAGTTATTATGCTGCTTTGTCCGATAGTCGGAATTTGCTATTTCCTTTTTGCTTTTTTGAAGTATCATTTTATTAAAATCGGAAACATAGATCTTTCAGATGTTGAATTCAGCAAAAAAAGACATATTGCGAGAGTAAAAGCCGATGAAAATCGGGAACGTAATATCGTGTCAGTTGGAGAGGCAATTCTTGTGTCGGATCAGGAAAAGGAGCGCGCCAATATGTTGAACGTACTTCTCGGAGAGACAGATGAGGCTTTTTCTGCCATAGCACTTGCTTTAGACAGCGATGATTCAGAGGTTGCTCATTATGCGGCGTCGTTTTTACAAAGTAAGTTGGATACATTCCGTGATAATGTGAGAAAAACGCAGCAGATGGTCAATGAGGGTGATATTGAAGATGAAGAATGTCAGAAACGGATCCTGAAACTGATTCGGTATATGAATCATATTCTTAAACAAAGAGTATTTACACCGATCGAGCAGACAGATTATGTGGAGCAGATGGAACAGCTTTGTGAAAAACTTTTTCAAAATGCAAGAGACAGGCTCATCCCAAACTGTTATGAATGGATCATAGGCAGATTAGTGGAGCTTAGAGAATACGATAAGGCGGAAGTATGGGGGAACCGCTTTTGCAAGCAGTATCCTGACCTGCTGTCTTCTTACACACTCAGGCTTAAAATATATTTTGAAACGAGCCGTAAAGATAAATTTGTTGAAGTGCTGGATCAGCTGCATACGTCTTCGGTCGCTGTGGACAATCAAACGCTGGAGATTATCCGTATGATACGGAGATAGAATATATAAACCGATGAGAATCAACGGTATAAAGGAGGAAGAGCTATGCTGTCAAAGCGGAATTTGGCTATGATGATGACGATGATTATTGTCGTGCTGACGCTCTTTCTCTCTTCTGTAGTTTTAAAAGAATATTTTAACGACTACGACGTAAATCATATGGCAGAGACAGAGGTTGCTGAGAAAATGGAGCAGAGCTTTGACCCTGACAGTGCGGAAGCTGATGTATCGGCACAACAGCAGGTCTTCTATTTCGGTGCAGAAAACAATGATTATTACCGTTCAATAAAAGAATGGGCGGAATACCGCAAGAAGATTTTTCGGGTATTTTCGTCTCTTGATGAAGCAGACGGAATTTTTCAGATGGCTGATAAAAGGGCGTGTCTTCTTGTAGACGGTGAATTACTCGAAAAGGATACCGTAAAGTCGGCGGAAGCTTTGTCTGAATATGCAAAACAGGGTGGAGTCGTGATTTTTTACCGTTTGCCTTCCTATCAGACAATCAAAGACAGTTATACTTTGCAAACCCTTCTCGGAATTCAGTATCTGCGTGCAGAATCGGTAAAATTGCAGGAAATTCGTCTTTATGGCGGATTTCTTCTGGGCGGTGAGACTCACTATTCTTTTGAGGAAGTGAAAGAGCCGGAGCTTGCTGATATGGACAGGGAAGTTCCCTGGTATGATGTCTCTTCACGAACAAAAACCTATATGGTCGGATTTCTCTCGGACGAAGAGAAAAATACTCTTGCTATCAATAATGAAGATATGCCGGCAATTATCTGGAGAAGCAATATAGGGACCGGATCGTTATTTGCGGTCAACGGAGATTATATGAAAGAATCCGCCATGGGAATTCTGGACGCGATGCTTTACGAATCGGAAGAATATGCACTTTATTCGGTGGTAAATGCTCAGAATCTCTCTGTTGCGGGCTTCCCGGATCTGACGGTGGAGAATGAAAAGAAAATGGCAGAAACATACGGAATGACGACCGAACAGTTTTGCCGGGATATTCTTTGGCCATCTCTCGTAGCGGGTGCTCATAAGGGTAACTGGAAGATAACGGCTTTTGTTTCAGTAAAGCAAAGCGACAGATCCGAGAACGAACCAAAGTCATATAATCTTATTGATTATTTGAAATATTTTAACGAAGAGTCGACAGAGGCAGGGGTGTCGCTCGGGCGAATTGATAGTTCAGATATTCGATTGTCGGTGGAAGATGAAAATAATACGTTTAACAGTCTGAAGCTGAATTACCTTTTTGCAGGCGGATACGTCCGTAAGGAAAATAAGGACAAGCTAATATCTTTAATCGACGAGAACGGACAGATTGAATATTTAAGTGATATACGTACTGTTATCGGAGAATACGAAGAGGGTGAACAGCTTTTGTCCTGGCTGACAGATAAAATTACACTTCAAAATGCAACAACAAATGCTTACAGGCATACCTATAGAGATAGTCTGAAGCTAAAAAGTCTGGAGACGTCACTCGGGTACAGCAATGTTCAGGTAGATATATACCGAATACTGTGGCCGGAAAGCGAAAAAGATGAATGGGAAAATTTAGCCGACAAGATGGCTTCGAATATTGATACATACTGGAAACCATTTGAAGCGTTTGATAAGACAACTATCAGTCAGAGTGACAGCAGAGTCAGAAATTTTTTGAACGGAAGTGTAGAAAGCTCCAAAAACGGGAACTGTATTTCCATTCAGGCTAAAGGCTTTACCGGGGACGCCTATCTGTTGCTCAGGACTCACGGCGAGAAGCCGGTGAAAATGACCGGCGGAAGCTGGAAACAGATAGAAGATGACGCTTATCTTCTTAAGCTTACATCGGAAAAGGCTTATGTTACACTGAAAACTCAGACAGAACTTTACTATAAAAAATAATCAGAAAAGAGGTGCAGCTATGCGAATCTGTATTATATCAGAGGGATGCTATCCTTATGTGGTCGGCGGAGTTTCCGGCTGGGTACACAGTATGATACAAACATTTCCGAAACAGGAGTTTATTTTGCTTACAATCATAGCAAACCGGGAACTGAGCGGAAAATTTGCGTATAAGCTGCCTGAAAATGTAACGGAGGTTCACGAGCTTTATCTGGAAGACGCAGACTGGGGGAGTGTGAATAAGCGACACAAGACAAGGCTTAAGCAGAATGAATATCACGCACTGCGAAGCTTACTCCTGGATCATGATGTGGAGTGGACTGTGTTGTTTGACTTTTTTCGGAATAATAATGTATCTATCAATCAGCTTCTGATGGGAGAAGATTTTTACCATGCAGTACAGGACTGCTATTATTTGCAGTACCCGGATATTGTATTTTCGGATTTCCTTTGGACGATGCGTTCGATGTATCTGCCGCTTTTTCTTGCATTATCTATGGAAATACCCAAAGCGGACGTATATCATACCGTCTCGACGGGATATGCGGGAATTTTGGGAACTATGGGGAAGCATTTTTATGATGGGCAGTTAATTATATCAGAGCATGGAATTTATACCCGAGAGAGAGAAGAAGAATTGATCAAGGCAGACTGGGTACAACGCACCTATAAAAAAATCTGGATCCGTCAGTTTAAAAAGATGTCCAAGGTTGCATATGACACTGCAGATGTGGTGACCGGTCTTTATCAGCACGCAAGAGAGCTTCAGATTGAGCTCGGATGCCCGAAAGAAAAGACTGTGATTACGCCGAACGGAATAGATTATAGAAGATTTGAAAATCTGTCCGGCGTTCAGCCGAAAAATAAAGGCTATATCCATATCGGTGCAGTCCTTCGTGTGGCACCTATCAAAGATGTTAAGACGATGATACAGGCATTTGCCTATGCAAAGAAACGGTGTCCTAAGCTGAAGCTATGGATTATGGGACCTTACGATGAGGATCCCGAGTATGCGGCAGAATGTTTTAAAATGGTAGAGTCAATGGGAATTTCGGATATAGAATTTACGGGAAGAATTCAAGTTACCGACTATCTGGGGTGGATGGATATGACGATCCTTACCAGTATCAGCGAAGGTCAACCGCTTACTATACTCGAAAGCTTTGCGGCACATGTGCCGGTGATTGCAACGGATGTAGGAAACTGCAGAGGCCTTTTGTATGGAGAGGATGACGAGTTCGGCAAAGCAGGTATCCTGACTCATATTATGAATATTGAGGAAATTGCGAACGCAATGGTTTATATGGCAGAAAATCCTGAAATTCGCCGACAGATGGCAAACGCCGGTTATCGGCGGCTGATTCGTAAATATAAAATCGAAGATATGAAAGAAATGTATGAAAGCATTTATCGAAAAGCGGCCGAGAGGCAGGATTTGGCTTGGGAATCAAATGAAACGTAGTGATGACATTGCCTGCAAAAGCTATCACGCGGAAAGGAGAAATATATGGCGGGAATCGGCGTAACGCTTAACCGAATTTATCACAAGAATACGGTTACCACCAATATTATAGGATTTTTTTACAGTACGGTCGTAACGATTGCACCGGTTCTGGTAGTAATTATCAACCTGATGTTGATGCAGATTACGCTGAAATTCAATACGGTCCGTTATATAGACCGTGAGATTTTTTCATGTACGGTATTGTATATTTTCATATTTTCTCTTCTGACGACCTCGCCGTTCAATGCGGTGCTTTCGAGATATATGTCAGACGTGATTTTCGAGGAACGGTATGAAGATGTTCAGCCATGTCACAGAGTCGGTCTGTTGACAAATATCTGTTTCAGCTGCCTGTTTGCAATACCGTTTTGCTTTTGGGAGCATCTGGTGGGCGGCATACCGATCTATTATGTGTTTACGGGATATTGCTGTTTTGTCAGTCTGGTATTAGTATTCTACAATATGCTGTATCTGTCGATTTGCAAAGAATACAAATTAATATCATTATATTTTCTGATAGGAATGGTGACGTCGTTTTTATTGTCGGTTTTTCTTAGGTATGCGTGTAAGGTAAGCATTACTTACAGTATGCTTCTGGCACTGACAGTAGGATTTCTTGTTACGGCGACATTGGAGTGGGCAAAGGTTCATCAATTCTTCCCGGATAACAGTGAAGAATATAAGAGAGTCTTTGAATATTTCAGAAAATATTGGCATTTGATTTTGATTAATTTTCTTTATACACTGGGATTGTTTATCCACAATTTTGTTTTTTGGGGAACGGATATGGCAATGCATCTGGTTAATACCTTTGTGTGTAACCAACCGTATGACATGGCAACCTGCCTTGCGATGTTTACCAACATATCGGCAAGCGTTATCTTCATATCAAGAGTTGAAATGTACTTTCACGAACGTTACCGTGATTATGCAGACGCAGTATTCGGCGGAAGAGGTATTGATATTCGTAAGACCAAAAAGCGAATGTTCCGGCAGCTCGGAAGCGAATTGATGACACTTGTTCGATTGCAGTTTATTGTGTCGGTATTTATTTATCTGCTTTTTGTTATCTTTCTTCCGAGAATGGGATATGCCGGTCTTGTTATGAGGATTTATCCGATGGTCGCAGCCGGGTATTTTGTCCTGTTCCTGATGTACTCGGAGATTATCTTCTTATACTATTTTGAAGATCTGAATGGTGCACTGCTCACAGCTGTATGCTTTTGTGCAGGAACATTTTTTGCTTCTCTTGCAGCGGTGCATATGAGTCATATATTTTACGGATTCGGAGTCTGGGTGGGTTCGGTTATCGGATTTACTGTTGCCTATGCACGGCTTCGGTGGTTGGAGCACAATCTGAATGAGCATACGTTCTGCAGGGGAAATATTATGAAACAGGCAAAAGGAATAAAACCGTCTCCTAAAGTATTTGATCTTATGGAACAAAAAAAGTCAGAGGGAAGCTTGGAATTTGAACCAAAGGAAGCAAAGGTGAAATAAGTATACTATGAAAAAACTGTTATTTGTTATAAATACGTTGGGTTACGGCGGAGCCGAGCGTGCTTTGCTTAATCTATTCTGTGCATTGAATCCGGAAAAGTATGATATCTCATTGTTTGTTCTTACAGGACAGGGAGAATTAATCCGTGAATTGCCAAAGCATGTGCGGCTTCACAATAAGAATTACAAAGATGTATCCGTGCTTACTAAAGAGGGCAGAAGACTTCTGATGAGGAGTGTGCTGAAGGCAGGAATCG
>JAUNJJ010000007.1 GCA_030533325.1 Oscillospiraceae bacterium | reverse complement strand
CAGTATATAAATCAAAACGGAACGAGTCCTCTGTATATGAACCAGAACGGGATGAATCCACAGTATAATAACCCAAACTATATTAATCAGAACGGAATGAGCCCGTTGTATATTAATCAGCAATCTCCGTATTATATGAATCCACAGTATATGAATCCAAATTCTTATGGTCAGCCCTGGAATATCGGAGTACCCCAGCAGGCATCAGTATACTTTAATCAAACACCTGAAAATGAATCCAGGCTGCCTGATTCAGATGAAAAAAAAGAAGATAATTAAAATTTATAATCCTGCTTTGCTTAATATAGCAGGATTTTTTTGTGGAAAATGGCTAAAAATCTTTTTGAAAAATTTACGGCGTATATTATTGTAATATTCCACAGAAAATGATATAATAAATCAAAGGATTTGATTATCATGTCAGAAATTTTCTGATAAAGGGGGATAATCAAAATACAACTTATGATATAATGTGGGGGAATGAAAAATGAGTTTATTCGGAAAAAAGAAATGCTGTCTGTGTGATGCAAATATTGGGACACTTTATAAAAAGAAGCTTCCATGTGGACTGTTATGTGAGAAGTGTAAAAATGAACTTTCTCCTTTCGTGAAAAGTTCAAGATTTACCGACATTGAGACGCTTAAGGCACATGTTGCATACAGAAGGGAAAACGCGGAACTTCTGGAAAGATTTGAAATCACAAGAATTATCGGTGAAAAGGAAAGACTTGTTATCGATGATAAAAACAAGCTGTTTCTCTTTACTGACACTGAAAAGTGGGCAGACCGTCAGCCGGATGTAATTCGTTTTGATCAGGTTACCGGATTTGATGAATATATTGAAGCAATTGACTCAGGTGATTATTATGAGAGTTCAAAAGGAATAGTCAAGGATGTACCTAAGGGTTATGTAAACTATGACTTTAGTTTTACGCTTACAATTGATTCACCGTGGTTTGATGTTATCAGTCTTCAGATCAACAGGGATGAGCTTAATACAGACGATATAAACAGTCCTGAGTACAGGGAATATAAGAAAATACTTTCTGAAGTAAAGGAAACGTTCAGACCTTACTACAGATCAGTAAAAAAAATCAGCTGAAATTTTACGGGACACTGCCGGAGCGGTGTCCTGTTTTATTTCTAAAATGTTTTATAAGGAGAAAAAATATGGCAGATCAGTTTTCAAGAACGCAGCTGATTTTTGGCGAAGAAGCTATGAAAAAGCTTTCCGAATCACGAGTTGCTGTTTTTGGCATAGGCGGTGTTGGCGGACATGCAGCAGAGGCACTTGTCCGCAGCGGAATAGGAGCGATCGATATTATTGATAATGATACTGTCAGTGAAACTAATATCAACAGACAGATGGTTGCACTTCATTCAACAGTAGGAAGGTATAAGGTCGATGTTGCGAAGGAGCGTATTACCGATATTAATCCTGACTGCAGGGTAAATGCATACCGAATTTTCTATACTCCGGAAACCGCACCGGAATTTGATTTTACACAGTATGACTATGTAGTTGATGCTATAGATACAGTGACAGGGAAGATTGAACTCATTATGAATGCACAGAAGTGCGGAACGCCGGTTATCAGTTCAATGGGTGCCGGAAATAAAATTAATCCGGAAATGTTTGAAGTTGCAGACATTTATCAGACATCAGTCTGCCCGCTCGCAAGAGTTATGAGAAATGAACTGAAAAAACGCGGAGTAAAAAAACTGAAAGTTGTCTATTCAAAAGAAAAGGCGATGGCTCCGGTTTGTCAGAGTGATGAGAAAAATGAATTTCGAAGAACCCTTCCCGGATCAACTGCATTTACACCCTCAGTTGCCGGACTTATTATAGCTGGAGAAATTATAAAGGACCTTACAGGCATCCGCAACAAATAAAATCAGCCACCCTAAAGGGTGGCTTTTCAGTATTCAGAACTTTTCTATAATAATAATTTTATTGCCTTTTCTTGTAGTTCCTTTAATATATTTAAAAATGAACTTTCCGAATCCTCTTACTGAAACTCTGTCATTTTCCTTAAGAACATAACTGTTGTTTTCACAGCTCTTTCCGTTTACAAATATCTTTTTTTCTTTAAATAAAGCTATGCAGCTGTTTCTTGATATTCGGAATACTTTGGAAACGATACCGTCTATTCTTTCGGATGAAGCCTGAATTTCTGTTTCAGTTTTATCATCAGTGCATTCAGAAGGAATATTTTCTGTGATAGTGCAGGATACTGCAGTATGGCGTACACGGGTAATTTCTCTGCAGATATAATCTGACATTTTAGCGGTACAGAATAAACAAGCCTCATTTTCGCTGACAATAATGTCCCCAATCTCAGCACGTTTTATTCCAAGATTCATAACTGCACCAAGAAAGTCGCGATGAGACAGATTTTCGGCAAATTTTTTTGATACTGGTTCTATTTTTATACATTTTACCGGAAAATCTTCGACATATCCAAGGTCGTCAGGATTTCCGAATCTTACCATAACTCTGTCAGCGTTTTCTCTTCCGCCAAAAATGGTGTATTCAGAAGGGGATATATGTTTTATTTCATAAAATTCAGACAGTTCATTTTCATTAAGAAATGGTGTGAAAGTAAAGCAGTTGCTTCTGTATGATTTTTCTGCAAGGTCTTCAAATCGTTTTTTAGTAAATCCTTCTGTCATGGCTCGGTTATCTCCCAGTAATATTTTCTTTTTGACTCAGGAAAATCATCCATAACACCGTGTTCGGGATCATAAAACGTTCCTTTAAAATAAAGTGACCAGTGCCAGCAGCGCGGCGTTTCCAGACTGAGTATGCATATTCCGGGAAGTTCGGATTTATCTGAAACTTCTTTTCGCTGCGATGAGCAGTTCAGTCCGAAGAAGGCAAGTGTTGAACGCATTTCCTTAAGTGTGGTTTCTCTTTCGTTGTTAAGATGCTTTACTATTTCATCAACAGATTTATCCAGCAGCATAGCGAGAACAGCCTGACCGCATTGGAGATCCGTTGGTTCGTGTATATATTTTACTTTCATTTTTTCTCCTTCAAATAAAAATGAGCTGTATTATAAAAAATACAGCTCATTTTCTTTTGGTAATCCGAAAACAATTACTCAGAGTCGTCTTTTTTGTAAGAATTCTCCCAGTCGTCAAATCGTTTCATTACTTCAGAAAAAGTATTTTTTGTTATTTCCGGCATGTCATCTTCTTTTAGGTGAAGAGTTTTGGCAGCCTGTCCGAATCCCTTGGTGACTGCGTCCCTCATGACAGAAATCTTTGACGGATCATCACCTGCAAGTGCCATCGCCATATCCATAATTCTGGTGGAAACAGCATCAACAGAGTAAAAACCGCCTTCTGAAATAGACTCTTTAGCCGCTTCAATATCTTCCTTGCTGAAATTCAGAGAGATATTTTTAGTGATATCTCCAACTGATAAAAACTCCGAGTTACTCTGCATCTGAAACATCTTTTCAATCATTGAAACAAATGCCTGAGTTCTCTGTTCCTCAAGTTCCTCAATAGTTTTTGTTATTGATTCCTTTGAGTAAATTCCTGTGTCAGCAGGTTTTACGGCGTCCTGTCTGATAAACGAATCCGTAATCTGTGGCTTCGAAATACTTCCGCTGCATCCGGATGTATCAGGTGACTTTGAACTGGAATTAGACTTTACACCTTTTATCTCTGATTTGGTAAAAAAAGAGTTGATTTTGGTAGTTTCGTTTATTTCCATCGGATTTCCCTCCCCGTAATAAGGTGCATTCCATTGCACCAATGTAAATATAAAAGATATATCACACATTATATATATCGTCATATTTACTTTGAATTTAATATGGCAATTCTGACAAAATTGTGTTAAAAACTTGTTAAGAATATGTGTATGATTTTATTTTTTGTGCGGAGGATTGGATTTGGTGTCAAGTATGGCTCTGATAATCGGCTGATTAATATCAACGTAATTATTTGTTTCTATAAGTTCCTTTACCTCGGAAGGTTTTTTGTATACATACTCGGGTTTTACGTTATTGAGTACATTGAGCATGATAGTCTGACGGCATTTTTCACAATTGCAGCACTTAAACATGGCAATCATATTGGTAAGCTTTGAATAAAGAATTTCTTCAGTTATATTTATATACTTTGGCTTGTCCTCTGAAACCATTGTTTTTTGTACAGCAGGGCTGTTTGCCTGAGAAGGTTTCTGACGAACGGTATTTGTCTCCATATCATCATCTTCTTCAGGGACAAGCGGACGCGGCTCCATTGCTGAAAGAACTTTTTCCCTTATCTTGAAGGTATCCGGTTCGCTTTTAGGGTTTCTGTATTCAGAGTTCTGATTGCTGTTACCGTTACCGTAGTACTCGGTATATGTGTTGGTAAGATATGATGGCATAATTTTGTTGAACATAATTTCCTTGTTTATGTTCTTTCTGGTTCTTCTGCTATTGGTCATTTGTATCCCTCCGTTATCTTAAAGAACCCCGCGCTCAATCAGTTCATTGGTAAGTGTTTTAAAATCCCTTACAGCAGCAACGCGTCGGTTGTATTCTGTTATATCGCATTGCAGTGACTGAGCTTCGGAAATAGCAGGGCTGTTTCTGATGGCCGTTCTGAAAACCGGGATTCCAAGCTTCCTTGCTACGAGCTGTGCTGTTCCCATTACTTCCTTGTGCAGTTTAGAACGTTTGTTGTAACGATTGACAAGAACTCCGCCTATTTCGAGTTTTGGATTGCATGTCTGTCTGACGTGGTCAATGACATCATATACCTTGGCAATACCCTGAAGACTAAATATATCAGGAAGCATAGGCATAATTACATATTTGCTCGCTGCGAGAGCATTTACCGTAAGGACACCGAGACTTGGTGGTGAGTCAATCAGAATATAGTCATAAAGGTTTTTTACATCACTGAGGGCTTCTCTGAGAAGAAATTCTCTGTTTTTTCCAGTATAGTCAAGTTCTATTGAACTGAGAAGTACATCAGATGGTATAACATCCGCTGTATTGCATCTCTGTATACAATCAAGTGCATTCATATCTTTTTTTATAACATCACATATTGTGTGAACATCCTCTATCTCAGCGCCGAGACTGAAGGAAAGATTACCCTGTGGATCCATATCGATAGCTAAAACCCGTCTTCCTGACTTGTTTAGCATAGCAGCAAGGGCATTAACGGTTGTTGTTTTTCCAACACCGCCCTTCTGGGTAATAACTGAAATAATTCTTGCCATCTTTATACCTCATCACAAATTAATAATTATAATTATTATAGCAAGTTTTGAAGAAATTTTCAATATGCCTGTGCACCATTATATAAAAAAATTTTCTTAAAACAAAAAATTGTGAAAAATCATGTAAAAGCATTGTTTTATTAAGAAAATTATGATATAATTTATATAGAATCTCGTGTATACTATAATGTAATTACTATTTTTAAGGAGGATAAGAATATGGACAGACTAAAAGGAAAAGTTGCTGTTGTTACAGGATCAACCAGTGGGATCGGCGTTGGAATAGCAAAGCTTTTTGCTGCAGAAGGTGCAAAGGTGGTTATCTGCGGAAGACGTGAATCGAAGGGGCAGGCTGTTGTTGACAGTATTGCCGCTGAGGGAGGAGAGGCGTTCTATCATTTTATGGATATCACCGCACCTGAAAGTATTGAGTCACTTCTTGCAGATACTGCAGAAAAGTACGGAAAGATTGATATACTGGTCAATAATGCAGCCAATGTCGGACTTAAGGACGGACGTGTTGATGAAATCACACTCGAGATGTGGGACAATATTTTCCAGAGCGATATTCGCGGTACTTTCTATGCAATCAAATGTGTTATCCCGTACATGAGGGAAAACAAGGGCGGTTCTGTAATAAATATCGGTTCCATGGCATCCTGCGGGGGAGATCTCGGATCTACTGCTTATGCCTGTGCAAAGGCAGGGATAGATATGCTTACAAAGTCAACAGCGCTCCAGTACGGTAAGGAAAATATACGCTGCAACTGTGTACGCCCGGGACTTATTGTCACACCTGAAAATGACGCCCGCGTTCCTCAGGCGCTCAAAGATGTATTCCTTAACAATATCATGGTGAACCGTTATGGTGCTCCTTCAGATATTGCAAACATGTGCCTGTATCTTGCTTCTGATGAAAGCGAATATTTTACAGGTCAGGTAGTTACAGTAGACGGTGGATTAAATGCGCATGTTTCTACTGTCGGAGAATTTAAAAAGCTGAATTCACGTACATGGTAAATATATTTTAGCAGTTAAAACATTGTTATAATACAAATGCTCTGTATCGAATCGGTACAGAGCATTTTACTGAATGTTTTTTTGTTTCAGTGCGTATCGAATTACAGAAGTTCGATGATTTCGTCACGGATTTCATCGTATGCCGGTCCGATAAGACCAAAATCTTTTTCCTTATATGTCCACGCAGCACGTCCTATACCGTATTTTTCGAAAACACTGTTTATATCACGGTACCACTTGATTGATTCTTTAGGATCAGCTCTGTCAATAACACCGTATTCGCCACAGTAAAGTGTTACGTTTCTTTCAGCAGCAACTTCAATTGCTTCTCTGAAGAGCTTTTCAAAGAAATCAGGACCAATTTCGTTAAAGCCAAATTTGTCGTTAAGAAGGAAACCGGCACGGTCTGCAAGGTAATCTTTTGAACTCTTCATATATTCTTCAAATGATGCAGGATATGATATTCTGAAGTCAAGCGGCATTGTATCAATCCAGTATGCACCCTGATGAGTGTAGATAAGCGGCTCGTAGCAGTGGAAAGTGTAGATTATATTTTCATCTGCAGGCGGATCAAGGAGGATTACGGAAGTTACAGCATTATTTTCAACTCCTCCGACAATAATGCGGACATCTTCAGAAATCCCGCGGATAACTTTTATTGCCTTTGCGGCTATTTCGTTCCACTGAACAGCAACTGAAGGGTCAACAACTTCGTTGAGGAGCTCGAGGATAAGCATATCTTTGTGCTTGCTGTATCTTTTTGCAAGGTCTTCCCAGATTCTGTAGAATCTTTCCTGGAGTTTCTCACTTTCAAAAAAACTGGAGCCCTCCTGGTCATCAAAAACATATCCTGCAGTTTTGTGAAGATCAAGTACAATGTTGAGTCCGTATTTTTTGCACCATTCAATACAGTTTTCTATGCATTTGTGTCCGAGTTCCGAAGGATTTTCATCTTCATCCTGTATAATATCATAGTCAACAGGGAGACGTACGTGGTCAACCTTCCATGAGGCGATTCTTTTTATGTCATCTTCGGTTATAAATCCGTTTATATAATCCGGATTGTTTTCGCCCTGTGAAATCCATCCGCCGAGGTTTATCCCTTTCATGAATCCTTCAAGTTTTTTTACCTTAGTCAATCTAATCAACTCCTAAAAATAATTTAACGTTTATGTTATTAATATTATAACTCTGAAATTGTTAAAAGTATATCATAAATCCGTGTATATATAATAATTTATTGACGTTTCTTTGAAAACAGACAAAAACTGATGAACTACTGAAAAAACAGAAAGAATATTGAAAATAATTTTTCTTTATTATTAAAATATAATATTTATAGAGGAGGTTTTGAATGAGTATTATTAATGGGAATTCAGAGGATAATGCTACCGACAAAAAATTATTTGAGCATTTATTTACTCAGAGAGAAGAAAATTTTGAACATGCTTCGTTTGACAGAGAGATAGCTTTTTATGAGAGTATCTGCACAGGGGATATTGAAAAGGTAAAACTGCTTTCTACACCGCTTTGCAGCGGAGGTTACGGAAATCTTTCAAAAGACCCTCTCAGAAATCTGAAATATCATTTTGTTGTCTCCGTTGCTATGATTACACGTTTCTGTATAAACAGCGGGATGACCCCTGAAGAGGCGTATAACCTTAGTGATGTTTATATAATGAAAGCAGATGTCTGTACTAAGGAAGAGGAAGTTCATGAGATTCACAATCAGATGATTCTTAGCTTTACCAAGAGGATGAGAAATGTTAAGAACTCAAAGATTTATTCAAAGCAGGTTATAAAGGCAATTGACTATATCAGTGAACATCTGCATGACAAAATAAAGATGCAGGATGTTGCTGATTATCTTAGCCTGAGTCTGCCGTATTTTTCACGCCTTTTCAAATCTGAAACCGGAGTTACATTCAGTGAATATGTAACAATCAGGAAGGTTGAAGTTGCTGCGGATATGATCAGGTATTCCGGAAGTTCCATACTTGAAATAAGCAATATCCTTAATTTCAGCACGCAGAGCTATTTCATCAAGGTATTTAAAAAATATACCGGAACAACTCCGAATGAGTACAAAAAGAAGTATAATTTCTTCGGAAACAATCTTCTTGAGAATGCACAAAACAGGAACAGCTGAGAAAAGCCATTCCTGTTTTATGAAGGGAAAAATTTTTTTGTTGTTTTATTTTTTTGCTTTTATGAAAATAGAATTATTTATGTATTTGTCCGGTGACTCTGGTCACCGGATTTTAATTTTACAGTTATGTAATATTTTTCGTTTCACATAACTGACAGTGCCGGGGGAGGTTTATTACTGCTTGTTGTAAGTAACCCACTGATAGTAAGCAGTAAGAGGTGTCTTGCCGTTGAAGTCCTTGAGCCATTCAGGAACTGTTTTTCCAGGCCATGCGTTCATCATGATTTTACCAGGTGTATTTGGCATGTCACCGTACATTGTATGAACAGGCTTGCCGTCTACGTACCATGTGATGTGATCAGGCTGCCAGTCAAATCCGTATCTGTGAAATTCCAGTGAAGAGTCAAATCCGAGATCGTACATGAATTCATGTCCGCCCTGACCGTTTTTATAGTAGTTGAGCTGAACTTTTGTGGTATCTTTGCCGAGAATTTCGATGTCGATTTCGTCCCATGGATTATTGTCTGAAGGTCCGGTATAAGTAAAGAATGAAGAAACAACACCGTCATTCTTAATAGCCTTCATTGATGTTTCATAGTAACCGTAGTGATAGAAATCATTGGTACGGAATTCACCGCCGCCGAATCCTGGCTGCCAGTCACTTGTGTTTCCGTCATTTGCACCGTACTTCTGTGTGATTGAAAGTTCAAGAAGGTTGTTATTGATAACTGCGTTCTTCTTGTACCAGTAACAGTCAAAAGGCTTGCCGTTTGTCCAGCCGTCAGAAGCGAAGAAATCTCCTGCCTGTCCTGCTGAGAAGTTGGAAACCATTGTGGCATTTTTGTTGAATTCAAGAACGCCTGATGTATTTCCCGGATTCTGGGTTGGAGCCTGTGTCGGTGGTGTCTGGGCATTTCCGCTTGCTGTGAAGGTTACCCACTGATAGCGTGCGTTAAGAGGTGTTTTTCCGTTGTACGGTGCAAGCCATTCATCAACTGTACGTCCAGGCCATGCATTCATCATGATTTTACCAGGAGTGTTAGGCATATCGCCTTTCATTGTATGAATTTCCTTGCCGTCAACATACCATGTGATGTGATCAGGCTGCCAGTCGAAACCGTATGTGTGGAATCCTTCTGAAGCGTCGAATCCAAGGTCATACATGAATTCATGACCGCCCTGTCCGTTTTTATAGTAGTTGAGCTGAACCTTTGTAGTATCCTTACCGAGAATTTCGATGTCGATTTCATCCCATGGATTTTCATCTGAAGGACCTGTGTATGTAAAGAATGATGATACTATACCGTCATTCTTTATTGCCTGC
The DNA here is from genome assembly GCA_030533325.1 of Oscillospiraceae bacterium. Lineage (GTDB taxonomy): Bacteria > Bacillota > Clostridia > Oscillospirales > Ruminococcaceae > HUN007. The sequence goes on along the minus strand of JAUNJJ010000007.1, from coordinate 69,726 downwards.
ATTGATGTTTCATAGTAACCGTATCCATAGAAATCATTTGTTCTGTACTCAGCACCTGAATAGCCAGGATCCCAGTCAGGATTCTTGTCGCTGGCATTACGTTCCTTGTCAACTGAAAGTGTGAGATAGCCGCCTTCAAGTGAAGTGTTTTCTTTGTACCACCAGCAGTCAAAAGGTTTACCGTTTGTCCATCCGTCAGAAGCGATAAAGTTTGTTGACACGCCGTCTCTGAAGTCTTCAGACATAGTTGCATCGCTCTTCATAGGAGTACCAAAATCCTTAATTGAATCACCTGGATTCGGTGAAGCTGTAGGGACTGTTGAAGGAGCAGTTGTTGGCGGTGTCTGAACATTTTCTGACTCGTTGAATGTTACCCACTGATAATGTGCTGTAAGAGGGGTCTTTCCGTCATAAGCCTTGAGCCAGTCATCAACAGTTCTTCCAGGCCATGTGTTCATCATGATCTTGCCAGGTGTGGAAGGAATGTTCTGTGTAGCTTCATAAACCTTCTTGCCGTCAACATACCATGTGATTTTGTCAGGCTGCCAGTCAAAACCATATGTATGATATCCTTCAGAAGCATCGAAACCGAGATCATACATGTATTCATGACCGCCCTGACCATTAGTATAGTAGTTGAGCTGTACTTTAGTAGTATCCTTACCAAGAATTTCAATATCAATTTCATCCCATGGATTGTCTTCTGAAGGACCTGTGTATGTAAAGAATGAAGAAACAACACCGTCATTCTTTATAGCCTGCATAGAAGTTTCATAATAGCCGTAGCCGTAGTTCTTCTTTGTTCTGTATTCAGCACCTGAGTAGGCAGGATCCCAGTCAGGGTTCTTGTCATCAGCACTGCGTTCCTTGTCGATTGTAAGTTCAAGGCATCCGTTTGCGAGGGATGTATTCTCAGAATACCACCAGCAGTCGAAAGGTTTACCGTTCGTCCAGCCTTCTGAAGCGATAAAGTAGTCTGATTTTCCGTCTCTGAAATCTTCAGCCATTGTAGCGCTTTTGTTCATCGGTGTACCATAGTCCTTGAGTGAACCTGAAGAAGAACCACCGTTGATAACTGAGCTCTTAAGAGTGCAGACGTCAATTACATTTATCTTTCCGTCACCGTTTACATCTGCATTGTCCACAGTATTTGTTTTTCCAAGAAAATAGTTTGTAATAGCTCTGAAGTCGCTGGCATCAACCTTTGAATCTCCGTTAATGTCACCGGCAGAAAGGGCAGCTGCTGTTCCTATTGTTCCTGCAGCAATCATGCTGATAAGCATGACTGATAAAGTTTTTTTGTGAAACTTCAACAATTTAAAAACCTCCTTATGAATTTAGCTAACTAAATGAAATAATAATAATTGTGGGAATTGCAAGGGAATAATCTGCCATTGCTTAATTCTATTGTATATTTTCACTGAAAAATTTTATATCCTTATTTTGCTTAAAATAATAAAATTTTAACCCAATCAAGGATGGTTAGTGGTGATCATAATTTGTATTAAAAAAAATCATACATGTGGATTTTGTCCACTAAATGTGTATAATGTGGGTTGAACATTGGGGCTGTACATGTTAGAATTGAAATATAATCAAAGAGAATGTCATGAAAATTTGTGCATATTTTTAAAAAATACAAATTTGGTTTGAACTTGTTTACTTTTTAGAAACAATACAAATTAAGATTTGAAAATAAAAAATGCATAATTTTTTTGGTATTCCTAACGGTTGTATAATTCAAATCGTGAATACATATATAAAAAATAAAAAAATTCTATTTTCATAACAATTGCGATTTGATGGTGCCTGTGTAACACAGGATGGCCGGATTAAATTTTTTACGGGAGGATATTGTATGAATGTAAAAAAATTCAGTGCAGCGGTTACAGCCCTGGTGATGTCAGCATGTACATTCGGAATTTTTCCTGATACTCCGCTTTCGGATATCAGTGCAGATTCTGTGAATTATGTAGAAAACTGCTTTGACGTTGAATACGAAGGCTGGTGCAACGTCGGCGATAATACAGAACTTATAGCTGACGATCATAACCCGCACGAAGGAACAAGAAGTATGCTTGTAAGAAATCGTCTTTCATCGGAAGACGGTGCAAGCTCTGCCAAAGGTTTCTGGCTCTGGGGTGGAGAAACCTACAACTACAGTTTATTCGTAAAGCATGAAAGCGAAGGCGAAGAAAACTTTAAACTTTCTCTTTCTTATCTTCTTGAAGACGGAGAAACATGGAAGGATACAGTGATTGCTGAAAAGTCAGCAGTTTCAGGCGAGTGGACAGAGCTCGAAGGAAAGTTCAGAGCACCTGAAGGAGCTACTGAGTTTGTTGTAAAGATTACAACGGACAGCACATGCGACTTCTGGTTTGATGATTTCACAGCAGCCGGAAAAAAATCATCAGCCAAAACTGTTTCTGCTGCAGAAAAGGGGCTTAAGGACGAATTTGCCAACTACTTCAGAACAGGTAATATTCTTAACGGCGGTACAATTAAAAACTCAGCTATCACAGCAATGTACCTGAGAGATTTTAACAGTATCGAATGTGAAAATGAAACTAAACCTGATGCAACGCTCGTGAAGAACGGAAGCACAGACACAAATATCAATGTATCGCTCAACAGCTGTGCTGCCATTGCAGACTGGTGTTCAAAGAACGGAATGGGTTTCCGTGGTCATACTCTTGTATGGCACAGCCAGACACCGCAGTGGTTCTTCAAGCAGGGATTCAACGACAGCGGAGCATGGGTAAGCAAGGATGTAATGAACAAGCGTCTTGAAAGCTATATCAAGAATATGTTCAATGCTTTCAAAACACAGTATCCGAACCTCAACCTGTATGCATACGACGTTGCCAACGAATGTATGAATGACAGCAACGGCGGACCAAGAACAGGCGGTTACGGTAACGGAGCCTCACCATGGACACAGGTTTACGGAGACAACAGCTTTATTGAACTGGCGTTCAAATATGCAAGACAGTATGCACCTGCAGGCTGTGACCTCTACTACAACGACTATAACGAATACATGGCTAACGGTAAGAAGCAGGCTATCATGGCACTTGCCAAGGATCTCTACGGAAAGGGTCTCCTTGATGGTGTGGGAATGCAGTCACACGTACCTGCCAATGCAACAGGTTTTGCAGGCACAGTGGATTACCTCCAGGCTATGGATGACTATCTTGCAATCGGATGTGACGTTCAGGTTTCAGAGCTTGATATAAGCACTGAAGGAACAAAGTACACACTCGAAGAACAGGCTACAAAGTATGCAGCAATTTACAAGCATGCTGTTGACCACAACAAAGCAAACAAGGCTGGTCAGGGTAAGGTAACACTTGTTCAGGTATGGGGTCCTAATGACGCCAACACATGGATTAAGAGTGAAAACAGACCGCTTCTTTTTGATACAAACAATCAGGCGAAGCCTGCATACAATGCACTTATCAACCTTCTTCCTGCTTCAGAATGGGGCGACGGAAACAATCCGGTTTACGGTGGCAGCGGAGAACCTGCAAAGCCGGCAGAACCTGATGAAAACGGATATTACTATCACTATGACATGGAAAGTGATTTCAGTGCATTCGAAGCACGCGGCGGCTGTACTATAGGACCAAGCGGAAGATTCCCTTACAAGGGAAGCGAAGCTCTTGTAATTTCAGAACGTTCAGATGCATGGAACGGAGTTCAGCTTTCACTCAGCACTACAACATTTGTACCGGGTAATGAATATTCATTCAGCGCATGTTATGCTGAACTTGACGGTCCGGATGAATGTGAATTCAAGATGACACTTCAGTATGAACTCGACGGTGAGACACACTACGACCAGATTGCTCTTGAAACAACTGCGAACGGAAACTATGTTCAGCTTGCAAATACAAACTTTAAGATTCCGTCAGGTGCTTCAAATCTTTATTTAGTATTTGAAACAACAGAAGAAACATGTAACTTCTACATTGATGAAGTAATTATTGCTAAGGCCGGCACAAAGGTTGACGGACCTTCAGCAATAAAGACTTCATCAGTTCGCGGAGACCTTGATGGTGACGAGAAGATAACTGTTGCTGATCTGGTTCTTATAAAGAACGGACTCCTCAATGGTTTCAGAAGTACTGCTGAAAAGAAAAATGCAGACGTTGACAAGAGCCGTGAGGTAAATGCATCAGACGCACTTTACTTACAGGAATATCTCCTCGGCAAGATTACAGAATTCCCGGACAATACTCCTGCTATAAGCATTGATATTGAAAAACTTGAAGCAGCATTTGCAGGAACAAAGCTTGCTGAGAGCTGGAAGAAGGTCGGAGAAAACAACCCTCTGACAACTCAGAGATTCGGTGCTGACCCTGGCTGGCTTGTTTACAAGGACAGACTTTACATCTATACAACAAATGACGCTTTCGAATACAGAGCAGACGGAAGCATTCAGGAAAATACATATGCTTCAGGTACTATCAACTGCGTATCAACAGCAGATATGGTAAACTGGACAGACCACGGTGCTATTCCTGTTGCAAAGACTAATACACAGAATCCTATTACAAAGTGGGCAAACAATGCATGGGCTCCTGATGCTGCATGGAAGAATATTAACGGCAAGGATAAGTTCTTCCTGTACTTTGCTAACAATGGTTCAGGTATCGGTGTAATTACAGCTGATAATCCTACATTCCAGAATGCGGTAGACCCTCTCGGTAAGGAGCTCATTTCAAGATCAACACCAAACAGTAACGTAACATGGCTCTTTGACCCGGGCGTTTACTATGATGAAGCTTCAGGTGAAGCATATATCGCATACGGCGGCGGTGTTCCTAACGGGCAGGCGGCTCTTACAAAGCAGGGACGTATTGCTAAGCTTGGCGATGACATGATTTCTATAGTCGGCACACCAATTGATCCTGGCACACCATATCTTTTCGAAGACTCAAGCATGATTAAGATTGGAAATGAATGGGTATATTCATTCTGTCATAACTGGAACGTACCTGGCGGTGCAACACAGAACGGTCAGAGCTTCAGTAGTGCTGATATCGGTTATATGACATCGGCTAACGGCCTTGGACCATACACATACAAGGGTGTTGTATTCAAGAACACAGGTTCACAGAGACTTGATAACGGCGGTAACAACCACCACAGTATTGTTTCATTCAAGAATAAACTCTATGTAACATACCATACACGTCAGCAGGCTATTCGTATGGTAAGCGGACTTGGCCTCAACATAACAAACAGCAACGGTCAGAAGAGTGCAGACGGTAACTACCGTTCAACATGCATTGACGAATGTACAAATACAAACGGCAAGCTTTACTGCGCTGGTTCACTTCAGGGCGTTTCCCAGATTGAAACTCTCAATCCTTACAACAAGGTACAGGCTGAAACAATGCAGAACCAGGCTGGTATCAGTATCAGCGGCTGGGGTGGAGATAATCCTGTTGTAACAAATACAAACAAGGGTGACTGGATCAAGGTTCAGGGCGTTAAGTTCGACAAGGGTGCTACAACACTTAAAGCAAGAGTTGGCTCAAAGAATGGTGGTGCAATTAAGGTTGCTACAAGCCAGACAGGCAATGCAGTTGCTTATATTGATGTTCCGGCAGGCGGACTTACAGAAGTAGAAATGCCTGTAATCGGTGAGCTCAGCGGTACAACAGATCTTTACTTCATCTTCACAGACGGGGTAGAATTTGACTGGTGGCAGTTCAGCTGATTAATAAAAAACAGTTCAGAATAATATTTTTTCATCCGCTGCGGTATGCAGCGGATGTTTTTTTTCTGAAGCCCTTGAAAATACTGTAATTGTGCCGATAAATTATATGTAGGGATTGTTCTGCGACGATTTATATTCAAACTACAGAAAGGAGTTGTGTTTGTATGAACATTAATTTTAATAATGTGAGCAGTGGATATATGAAAACTGAAAAGATCGGAAAAGCCGCTCTTAAAGGCTATACCAGCATGATGTCTGCCGGAGAAAGGATGACAGCCGGTCAGCATGACAAGGTATCGATAAGTCCTGAAGCGGCATCATTCAGAGAACTTGACCGCAGCACTAAGGCAATCGCTTCTGAAGTAAACAGTTCTGCACCACAGGAAAAAATTAATTCTCTGAAAGCACAGATTCAGGCAGGCACATACAGTGTATCAGCCGGCAGTGTAGCAGACGCTATTCTTGACAGAATGGCATTTTAAGGGTAACAAAAATACAAAAGCGCAGGAATAGTTTTTGTTTAATGATAAACTGTTCCTGTTAGCTTTAAAATAAAACTGAATTCGGAGATGAATATGTATGGAAAATTATGATGAGTTTTATGATTTTATGGAACAGTATATAGATTTTTATAATGAAGTATGCAACAATGAAAAAAATAAAATGGATGCTCTTGAATCCGATAATCTTAAACTTATCAATGAAGTACTCTCTGATTATCAGGTTTTTGTTACCAGGGCGGAGTTATATGAAAAGAGAAGAAATGAACTATTTAAGAAAATAGGGCTGGATGGGAAGACTTTCAGGGAGATCGTTGATATGGAAACAGGCGTTCAGCGTGAAGAACTTGAGAATTTATTCCTTGATTTCAGAGATGCTGTTACAGCAGCACGTGAATATAACAGCAGATCGCTCGAAATTGTGAAAAAAAATCTTAAAGAAACAGGAATGCAGGATTATGATATAAACGATCCGGCCTGCTACGATAAGAGCGGAAATATTCCTGAAAGAGGATATTCACATACGAATCTCCTCAACAGACAAGCCTGAAAGCGGAGGGATTATTATGAGTATGAGACCAACATTTATGGGGTTTGAGGCATCCAAGTCGGCACTGTTTGCAAGTCAGAAGGGCCTCGACATTGTAGGACATAACCTTGCCAATATGTCCACAGAAGGATATACAAGACAGAGAGTGGATCAGGTGTCAGTTGACACATATGCGTTTAAAAACAGAAAAGCTGATTCGTCGAAAAACCATCTTGGAATGGGAACTGATGTAAACGGAGTACAGCAGGTACGTGATGAGCGAATGGATACTGCATTCAGAAATTCCTATTCAGATACCTCATACTATGGCAGGAGCAGTGATATGCTTTCAGAAATTGAAAGCATACTTTCAGAGATTGATCCTGGTGTGGATGGATACGGATACGGATTAAGCTACGGGATAAAAGAGATGTACAATGCTCTTCAGGTGCTCTCTGGAAATGTTAATCTTGAGGCTAATTCAGTTATTTTTGCTGATTCAGTAAAAAATGTATGTTCTATTCTTAACAGAACTGCGACCACTTTGTCCGAGGCAAGGGAAGCCTATAAACAGGATTTTAAAACAGAAGTTGATGATGTGAATTCGATTATGGAGGATATATCATCACTTAACAAGAAGATTACAGACATTATCTCGGGTGCCGGATATACTGAACAGTATGGTCCTAACGAACTGCTTGACAAGAGAAATATGCTGCTCGATGAACTTTCTGCATTCGGAAAGGTTGACGTGGTACACCAGAATGACGGAAGCGTTAAGGTATCTCTTAACGGACATGAATGCATTAAAGGTGAGAGATATGATGCTGTCATTCTTCAGGAAAACGGCGATAACGGAATTGCAGTCAGATGGAAGAGCAATTCTGAAGATGCCACATCCGGAAACGGTATATTAAAGGCAGCATCAGAAATAATAAACGGAAGAGGAGTAAATGCAAGTTCTGATTCTGACACTACAGTCAGAGGATTTAACTACTACATGGATAAACTCGATACTTTTGCAGAAAAGCTTGCAGATGTACTTAACAGTACACTTCCGGTAAAAACTGATGCGATGGGAAATCCTGTTTCGTTTGATGATAACGAAGGAAAGTATATTTCATATAAAAAACTTGTCGGAGCCACAGTTAATGATGATGGTTTTGCATATGTGAATACTGACAGAAAAGTAACTGCAGCAAATATTGCTGTATCTGATGATCTTGCAAGGGATGCCACTTATATTCTTACTGATAAAAAAAGCAGTGATAATCAGTATTTCCTTAATCTTATCGGAAAACTTACTGATGAAGAGCTTGATTTCACAAACGGAAATGAACCATTTAAGGGAACCTTCCAGGATTTCATTACTGACTTCAGTTCAAAAATAGGCGGTGACGTAAGGTTTGCACAGTCAAAGGTTGAGGCATGTGAACAGTATTCCGATGAACTTCAGAATAACAGAGAAAGCATTACCGGGGTAAGTGAAAGCGAAGAAACGGTAAGTATGCTGACTTATAACAGGGCTTTTCAGGCAGCTGCCAAAATGATGACGACTATGGATGAACTTCTTGATATAATTATTAATCAGGTTGGAGCACTGGGATAATTTTTTATGATGTGAGGTGAAAAAAGATGGCATTAAGGGTAACACAGGGTGCAACTAACAGAACTTACTTAAAAAATCTTAATAATTCTCATTCAAAGATGAATGAATCAATGGAAAAGATTGAAACCGGACGAAAGTTTTCAAAGATTTCTGATGATGTTACAGGCGCAACAAAGTGCCTTGATTTAAGGTCAAAACTATACAGAAATGAACGTAACAAGGATAATGTTGAAGGTGCACTGGAAGAGATGCAGATGTCTGAAACTCTTGTAACAGAAATGAAAGACATTGTTTCAAATGTTTATTCAGATATGCTCAGGGCTTCAAATTCACATACTATTGAGTCGGGTAAGGAAACATTTCTTTCTTTGCTAGATCAGTCCAAGCAGGAACTTCTCAGACTTGCAAATCAGAAGTACAATGACAAGTATCTCCTCGGCGGCCTTGCTGTTGACGATGAACCTTTTAAGGAAGATGAGAACGGTTATCTTACCATAAGAGGGGAAAAATTAGCAGATATCGTAAATAAAAATGATATACAGGGACCATATACAGACAGTCAGGAAAAATATTATGTAAACGGAAAACCGGTTGAGTATACTCATGATAATTTTATTGACGTAGGTCTTGATATGAGTTCAAAAAATGTTACTTCAAGTTCCAGATACAACATATCCGTAGACGGAATTATGATTATGGGGTACGGTGAAACTGTAAACGAAAACGGTAATTCTATATCCAACAATATTTATGATATGATGACTGAGATGGAAAAAGCAATTGAAAATGCTGATATTGACAGACTGGGTGAACTGACAGGCAATTTCAAGAACCAGTTTGATAATATGGTTTCCGGATTAGGTGAGATAGGTGTAAGAACAAAGTTCCTTGATACGACACTTGCAAGACTAGAAAATGAAAATACTACTCTTCTTGAAGCAAAGAACAATGTTGAAGCAACAGATGATACAACGGAAATTACAAACTTTAAAGGATACCAGAATTCATGGAACCTTATATTACAGTTTGGAGGAAATATTTTCCCTAAATCCTTAATGGACTATGTAGGATAACAGGAAGTCAGAATATAATCCAGGGAGGGATATATATGCAGCTGTTAAAGATAACTACAGTACCGATAAAGTACAAAGTTGAACAGGAAAATGCAGTACCTGAATCTGATTCTTCGTTTAATGTTGAACTGGAAAAAAACACATCCAATGTAAAGATACCGGTTGCAGGTTCTGAAAAGTCACAGCGAAGGCCTGATATGGTAAGGGACAGGAGCAGTTTCAGGGCGAATGGAATTAATAATGCTGTAACGGACTCAGTAAATGATTCAGGACAAAACGGCGGACAGAATGATTATGATGTAAAGTACTGCTACGGAAGAAAAAATGTCAGTCCGGAATCAAAAGTTCAGGGAAATGCAATGAAAATGGTAAACTATTCATCAGTTCCGCTTGATGCTGCGATTGACGAAATAGATTCGCTGCTTCCGGACAGTTCATGGGAGCCGGATCTGGCTGAAAAGAACGGAAGTACAGACAATACAGTGCATACAGTTCATCATAAGCCGCGTGAGAGAAAAATTGTTGAAGAATTTGCACATGTTGAGATAGAATACCTTGGCGGATTCAATTATGTACCGAAAAGCTCAGCACCGGATTATGAGGAACCGGAGGAAAAATAAATTTATTATAGGGGATATGCTTTAAGGGCATTCCCCTGTATTTTTAAAAATAAACGGAGGTAATTATGAAAGTAAACACTAAGTTTTTTGGAGAAATAGAAGTCTCTGAAAAGGACATTATTACATTTGATCAGCCTGTTTTTGGTTTTGAAGACAAGAAGAGATATGTTTTTATGATGGATGACTCACTCAACGGTGAGTTTATATGGCTTCAGTGTATTGACGACAGTACACTTTGCTTTGTTCTTGCAAATCCAAATACACTCAATGAAAATTATAGCCCGACTTTTTCTGAGGAAATTTCCAGTGTAATAGGAAAGGGTACATATGAGATGTGGCTGGTAATGGTTGTAGCTGATAATTTCGGAGAATCCACTGTAAATCTTAAAAGCCCGATAATAGTAAACCTTGACGAGAGAAGAGCTGCTCAGATGATTGCTGAGGAAGACTATACTATACGCTACAGGCTTTTTGAAAATGTTAAGGAGGACTAAAGATGCTTATATTATCAAGAAAAGTGGGGGAAACTGTTTATCTAAATGAAGATATAGAGATTAAGATAGTTGAAGTCAGCGGGGATAAGGTAAGACTTGGGATAGAAGCTCCAAAGGATGTTAAAGTACTAAGAAGTGAGCTCAGACAGACTATGGAGAGCAATAAAAAAGCATCAGAAGCTGTTGCACCTGATGCCTTCAAAAATATGCTTGATAAGCTAAAAAAATAAAATCAGCGGTAAAGCATCTGCTCGTCAACCATCTCAACGCTGCCGAGCAGTGCTATATTTGCTTTTCGTATGAATGAACTGAGTTCTGCTTCACATCGTTTATTTATTTTTCCGATTTTATATTTGTATTTGGTATGATTTCCGAACATAAGTCCCTTTTCTCCGGTATGCAGATGGAGTTCAGTAGGCTTTGAAAATATAGGATCGGATATTTTTATCGTCAGTTTATCGTCGTATTCACCTATTATCTCAGGACATTCGATGGCGGCACCGTTCATGGAAATTGCTTTTATACAGCATTTTTCCCATTTGTAGATGAGTTTATTTACAAGGAACTGATGTTTGAAGGCTGGTACATATACCTGAGCTTCAAACGGGATATGTGCTGCGAGCACTTTTTCGGCACCGTGCAGAAACGCACATTTGAGCGATACAACACGAAGCAGCTTTGATGATGAAAGGTATACGTTGCCGGTGAAAATATGTGTTGAGACACCATTTTCGCTGCAAATTACCTTTACCTCTGAATTTATCTGAAGTATCGGGACAAACTGTGCAGTAAAGTCAAGATACTGATCCTGAGCTGAATATGATGCAAATCCAATCTCGAGAACTTCGTCATTCATTAATTTTAGAATTGCTTTGCATTTTACAGGAAACATTATTACACCCCCAAGTCACATTTACAATTATTATACCATAAAACAGCGAAAAGTGAAATATCTTTCAGCAAAAAAATTTAAAAAAAGGAGAAAAAATAAATGGATTATTCAGAAGCTGCAAAGGAGCTCTGCCTTTGTCTGAATGAAATGGAAGAAGTATTTCTTGAAACGGAAAATGAAATTAACTGTCTTTATACATGCAGTCCGGATGATATTGATGTTTGTGTCGAAAGAATAGAAAGGTACAGGGAAATTTCCGATGAAATATTTGCTGAGATAGAAGCGATATGTGCAAAAGACGAAAGCGGTGAACTGAAAAAGGCTGTTTCTCCACGAACAGACAGGAAGGATGTTGCGGAAGATCTTGTCTGTGTTTTTGAAAAAAGACAGGATATTAATGCAATAGCATGCCGTATACAGAATACTATCCCTATGGTTCAGGACAGACTGAAAAGATCAATGGAAAAAACACTTGAGGAGATTAAGAAAAACAATACAAGCCAGAGTGCGCAGGCATCAAAGTATTACAGTGCTGTTAATGATTCGCAGGAGTCAGGACGTTTGTCATACAGAAGCAGAACTATCTGAAAAAAACGTGAAAACTCTTTAAAAAAAAGTAAAAATGACGATTATAATAATAGATGAATTTTTTTATATGATATTACAGGGGTGATTTTTTATGCAGGTTAATTCAGGTTCGGATAATACATACACATCTGCTTCGTACAGCAACAAAGGTATTTCAGGTATGAATTCAGGTCTTGATACCGAGGGGTTAGTAAAAAGCATGCTGAATGATATTCAGGTGAAGATAGACAAGCAGGAACAGAAACAGAAAGTCCTTGAGATGCAGCAGGAAGAATACAGAGAAGTAATTGATAAGATTAATGAATTCAAGGACAAGTATTTTTCTGTTACAGGTGAGAAGTCTCTTGTTCTTTCTTCGACTTTCAAAAGTTCAAACACAGAGAGCAGTTCATCAGCAGTCAAGGCTGTATCGACTTCAGATGCTGTTGAGGGAAGTTTTGATATTGAAGTTAAACAGCTTGCCACAGAGGCTAAGTTTACGGGAACTGTGCCGGCAAGCTCCGGTAAGGAAGTTAAGATAGGCGGAAATCTGGCTAAGAATACTTCAGCAATAATGAAGATTTCTGCCGGAGGTAAGGATATCGAAGTTGATATAAGCGGTGCTGCATCAGCGAGTGATATTGCAGACAGAATTAACAAGAGCATTGCTTCGTATAACAAAGTTAATAATACAAATGTTGAGATAAGCGCTTCAGTTGGTTCGGACGGAAAGATAAAGTATTCCGGTTCAGGTGATTATACTGATATTTCAGTAGACGGAACTTCATTAGGAGCGAGCCCAAAGGATGCATTTGTTACTTCATCAAAGATTGATGCCTCAAAATTTGATGAAAACGGAAAAGATTATAAACTGAAGATAAACGGCGAAGAAGTTACTGTTAATCTGAAAAAAGATTTGAGCATGGATGATATTGCATCAGCTCTCGGAACTGCACTTAGCGGAAAGAACATCACAGTAACCAAAGACGGTGATGACAAACTTAAGTTCACATCTAAAGATTCAAAGCTGACGATTGAGGCAGCAGAGGGTGCTGAAGATGACTTTAAAGCACTTGGTTTCAGCAGCAAGCAGGAAGCTGTAAGAACATCTGAAGCTTCAGCTGATGCACCTAAGATTGAAACAAAGGGGAAGCTTAGTGTATCGTTTAACGGTGTTTCAAAGGATATCACACTTACTTCAACAGATACCAATGAAAGTTTCAGTGAAAAACTGTTCCAGGCTTTTGGTTCAGGTATTCATTTTGACGCAGCTACAGGACAGATAACAGCGGGTACCGGAAAAAGTATTTCTGTTTCAGGTGACAAGACTGCTCTTGAGTTTATCGGAATGGACGAAAAAGGAGCTGCAAATCAGATCAGTACGTCACAGACGCTTTCTGAGATTTACGGATACAGGGATGATGACGATATCAGGTTTGAAATTAACGGTACAAGCTTTTCATTCAAGGGCACTACAAAGCTTTCTGATATGATGACAGAAATCAACGAAAGCCGTGCCGGTGTAACGATGACATATAACTCACTTAATGACAAGTTCAGCATTACAGGTCAGGAAATGGGTTCAGAATCGATAATAAAGGTGAATGACGGTGACGGTGGTCTGATAACGAAGATGTTCGGAACAGCAACTATCGACAAGTCCGGAACTGACGCAAAAGCTATTATTGACGGCGAGGAAGTAACATATTCCGGCAACGAGATCACATATAACGGTATCAACCTTACACTTAAGAAAACTACTAAGTTGGGCGAAACAGTTAACATTGAAACATCACGTGATAATGACAAGGCACTTGATACTATTGTTTCCTTTGTTGAGGATTACAATAAGCTTATTGAAGACCTTAACAAGAGGGTTCACGAAAAGGCTGAATATAAAAATTACGCTCCTCTTACTGATGCCCAGGAAGATGAGATGTCTGAAAGCGAAATCAAGAAGTGGGAGGAAAAATCAAAAACTGGTCTTCTTAGCGGAGACAATGACATTTCAAAATTCCTTTCAGAGATGAGAGCTGTTCTCTATACCAAGGTTGGAGACAAGAAGATGCTTTCCGATATAGGCATAGAATCAAGCAAGGACTGGAAGGATTACGGAAAGCTGACTATTGATAAGGATAAACTTAAGGATGCCATTCAGAATGACATGAAGGGTGTTTCCGATATCTTTACCGGAAGTACGGGTATCTGTTCAAGACTTAATGAAGCATGCAAAAAGGCTGCCAATACATCATCAGGTTCACCTGGTTCACTTGTTTCTCTTGCTGGTATAAAAGGAAAGGCAACAGAGAAAAACAACACAATTAACAAAAGAATTGACTCAATTAAGGATGTTATCACCAGACTCAAGGCACAGTACGATTCAAGAAAGGAAAGACTGTGGAAACAGTTCAATTCCATGGAATCAGCACTTGGAAGTATGAATTCAACAGCAAATTACTTTTCACAGATGATGATGGGCTGATAACGGATTCGAAAAATATTTACTAACCGAAAGGAGAAGTCATACATGGCTGCTTCAAATCCATACAACCAGTATAAGGAACAATCAATAATGACAATGACACCGGGGGAACAGATAATAGTTCTTTACGAGGAATGTCTTAAGATGCTCAATCTTGCAGTTTACTGTATTGAAGACAAGAAAGATACAGAAGAGGCTGAGAGGGCAATAAAAAAAGTTCAGAGAATAATTCATTATCTCGATGGTATCCTTGATTTCAAGTACGAAATCTCCACAAACCTTCATATGCTTTATGATTATTTTATCAGAACACTTGTTCAGGCAAATATCAGAAAGCGTTCAGAAGTACTTAAGCCTCTGATTCCTTTAATTACAGAACTTAAAGATGCTTTCCAGCAGGCTGAGAGAAAAATTCACATGAAATAAACTATATCCTGTCCTGTTAAGAAACAGGGCAGGATTTTTATTTTATATTGACATATTGTTTATAAAAATATATAATTTTTCTGAAAGTATTGAAGAACAGGAGATTATATTGTAAATATGGAAAGTATGTCATCGGATAGTGAGTGTGTCTATTCAAAAAATTATAAGTTTTTCAGTGAATTTCTGTCAGGAGATATGATCAGAAAAATGCAGCAGAAATCACTTATTCTTCCGGCCGGAAAAGACGGTAACCGTAAAACACTCTACAGTCACGGGCTGGAGATCTCAGTAATTTCAGAGATGATTGCATCAATTGCGTTCAGCTCGGAAAAACTAAGTAATATGGCAATTGAAAAATACATGCTAAGTGAAATGCTCGCATATGCAGGAATCGTTCGTTCATTCGGTCAGCCCCCTTTCGGATATTCCGCCAACAATTCAATAAGGAACTGGTTTAATGAAAATATAGACAAAATAAAGGTGGAAAACAAATATATAAGTGAACTTCTGAGTGAGCGGATGAAAGAAGATTTAATTAACTTCAGCGGGATAAAAATGTCAGTAAGATATCTTCTGAGATATACGGACTTAAATCTCGGACAGGTGGAAGAATTTATTACCGGACTCGTTGACTCAGAGAGTTATATGTCTGACAAGTCTGTAATGTATTCGGAATTAAATGAAATGAATTTATCCTGTGATAAAAAAACTGCACTGTCATATATTCTTGAAGCAGCCGCTTATATTGTTGCAGCAACATCAATAATTGATGATGTAGTAACGAACAGCTGTGCGATTTCTCATCAGATAATGCATTATCTCAGAAGAAATGAGGATTTTTCTGAAGATATAACAGAGGAAGAATATCAAAAATACTGTATACTTGTTAATTCACTTGAAAGATGTAACGGTGAGTTAAAATATTCAGTTTCGGCTGACCGGGAGTCAGAACTTATACACAGATGGACTGTTTTATTAAGACATGAGATGAGCATTTCTGCATCTGAAAGTTTTGCACGTAATTATGATGAGATTTGTTCAGGAGTATATAAAAGTAATCTTATTTCAGATTCATGGTGTCGTATACTAAAACCTCTTTTCAGAAAACTATGCGATGTACTTATCGGTTCTTCAGAGTATATCGAAGCTTCATTCAGAACTCAGAAAATAATTACTGTACTTACAGAACAGATTGTAAGTACGGCAGTCAGATATGATACATTTGACAGGCTTTCTTTTCTGGAAACAAAAATACTGTCCATGATACCTGAAAAATGTAAAAGTGTTTATCACAGAACCAGTACGGGAAAATGCGAAGGCGAAAAAATTTATCTGCGTATTCTTATGGCGCTTGACTACATATGCAGTCTGACTGACAGTGAGGCAGAAGAAATTTACAGAAAACTTCACTGAATAACTGCTTGCTATATTATGAATTTTATGATAAAATATACAGTGTATAGAATAATTCAGGAAGGATAAATAATGTGATCAGAAACAGAAATTCATTACTGGGGAGAACAGCTGATATTACTATAGACAGACAGTCCGGATGCCGCAATATCCGACACAAAAATATTACATACAGTGTCAGAACCGGGTGCTTTGCAGCAGAAAAAAACATGGCTGTAAAGAAACATATTATCTATATTTTAGGAGCGGAAAATACTTCAGATACTTTCAGGGGTACGATAATAAGTACAATCAGAAGGAAGGATACCGGTCAGCTTCTGCTTGTTGCAGCTCCGGAGGGAAAGTTTTTTTATGAACCGCAGATTCGGGAGTGCATTGGTTTTTATGAAAGACAGCATCAGTCTGATTTTGAATTCTATATGACAATAGACTGCGGCATTATCCTGTATAAGGATTACGGAGACAGGATAAGATTTCTTCTTGCAAAGGACAGAGCAACAGGAAAAACCGGATTTATCAAAGGTGCTCTTGAATTCGGGGAAACCGAAAAGGAAGCGGCTGTTCGTGAGATAACTCATTCTACAGGTATAAATGTAAATATAACTGATGATTTTCGTACTGAATATATTCAGGGCAGTTCAGAAAACAGGAAGAAAAAGATTGTTATGTTTCTTGCTCAGTACAGTGAAAAGGTTATAAAAATTCCTGAAGAGTGCAGTTTCAGAACAGTAAATCTTGAATTTGCAGAAGCTATGAAACAACTTGATAATCCGCAGGAAAGAATTCTGCTTATGGAGGCAAGGGATTATTATGAAAATAAAAGAAAAAGCAGTGAAAATATGCGAAGAACTGAAAAAGAAGTATCCATGTGCTGAGTGTTCGCTTGAATATAACGAGCCGTACGAGCTTCTGATAGCAACCAGACTGTCAGCTCAGTGTACAGATGCCCGGGTTAATATAGTCACAAAAGATCTTTTTGTAAAATATCCGACTCTTCAGAGTTTTGCAGATGCAGATATCAGCGAGCTTGAGGAGATGGTCAGACCATGCGGTTTTTACCGCGAAAAGGCAAAGAGTATAAAAAATATGGCTGCCATGATTATCTCGGAATTTGACGGACAGGTTCCGGATACTATGGAAAAACTAACTTCACTTCCGGGAGTTGGAAGAAAAACAGCCAATCTTATTCTGGGAGATGTATACGGAAAACCGGCGGTTGTTACTGATACTCACTGTATAAGAATTACCGGCAGACTTGGACTTACAGAAAATACGGAACCGTATAAGGTTGAAAAGGATCTTGTGAAAATTATTCCTCCTGAAGAGGGCTCTGATTTGTGTCACCGGCTTGTATTTTTCGGGCGTGAAATCTGCAAAGCGAGAAAGCCTTTATGTGAGGAATGCTGTTTAAATGATATATGCACATACTATCAAAAAGAATGTGAGGAGAAATAATAAAATGTTTAAAAGATGTATTGCTTTGCTTTGTGCAGTGGTGTTTGCAGGCACGCATCTTTTTTACTCCGGTGCTGAATGTACAAATGATAAATCAGTTATATGTTCGGCTGTTTCAAGCCGTATAAGTGAAAACGGCATAGCGCTTATCAAAGAATTCGAAGGATTTCTTCAGTATGCGCAGTGGGATTATAAGCAGTGGACAATTGGTTATGGTACAGGGGTAGATAAGGATGCTTATCCGAACGGGATAACAGAACAGGAAGCGGACATGCTTCTGAGGGAAGTTGTGGTCGTCTATGAAAAATATGTCCAGAATTTTCTTGACAAATACAATATAAGTGTAACTCAGAATCAGTACGATGCTCTCGTTAGTTTTACATACAATATGGGTAATGTCTGGACAAATACCTCAGAGGTGACGATAAGAACCTATCTTATCAACGGTATTTACAATTACACTCCGCAGCAGATTACGGATGCTTTTAAACTCTGGTGCAAGGCCGGCGGAGAGGTGCTTCCGGGACTCCTGAGAAGAAGGGAAAGGGAGGCTGAACTGTTTCTTTCCGATGCTGACTATTCATCACAGGAAAACGGGGAGAGATGGCGAATAAAATCATCTACCGGTGTAAGACTCAGGAAAGACTCAGATACCTCTTCTGAAATAACGGCAGTTATACCGTATGGCACTTTGATAACAGTAGATGAGAAAAAAGAATGCAACGGTTTTTTATGGGGAAAAACTTCATATAAAAATATCGAAGGCTGGTGTGTTCTTGACTATGCTGAACATGTTAGCGGAACAGTTGAGACAGAAGTTATTGAAGACGATGAAAAGTATGAAAAATGGCGTATCGTGTCTGATAACGGAGTCAATCTCAGATATAACTACGGAACGGAGAATCAGGTGCTTGATGTCATTCCCTTTGGTACAGTTATAATTGTCTATGAACAGAAGGAAAGCGGTGACTTTATCTGGGGAAGGACTGAGTATAACGGAAAAGTCGGCTGGTGTGTTCTCAACTTTGCTTCAAAGTATGAAACTGAAGAAATTCTTCAGGGAATACGAATAGAAAATCTGCCTGATAAGACAGTCTACACAGCAGGAGAACTGTTTGACAATTCAGGAATGTCTGTCGTTGCTCACTACAGTAACGGAAGAGAAGAAACTGTTGAGGACTATGGATGCAGCGGAAATACAACCATTCCCGGAATCAGTGTAATTACTGTAGAGTATATGGGGGTAAGCTGTGACCTTTCTGTTCTTGTAAATGCCCGTAAGGGCGATATAAATAAAAACGGCATTATTGATACAGAAGATAATTTCAGTTTGAAAAGCCGCATTTTAAACAGTTCAGCTGATTTCCCAGATGAAACGGGAGATGTTAACGGAGACGGCGTAATTAATGTTTTTGACAGTATTTATGCCAAGAAGGAAATATTGAACAACAATGAGATATTAAGCAGGAGAGAATAAATGAATACAGAAAAGAAGCGACGAAAGTTAAATCACCAGGGAACACTTCTGATACTTCTTATAGCAGCTGTGATGTGCTTTACAGGTGTATTATGGTTTCTTGTGAAGCTGATTGCAGGAGGAACTGTTGGTGTTATTGCAGAACCTGGGGAATGTACCGTTCCGAATATCAACGTAACCTTCAGCAAATATAAAACGGAAAATTTTTATTCGCTTGGAGGTCTGAAATATTATAAGGACGGCGAAAAGAAATCCAGAGTCGGTATTGATGTTTCATATGCCCAGAAAGAAATCGACTGGAATAAAGTTAAGGATGCAGGTATTGATTTTGCTATGATTCGTGCCGGATTTCGCGGGTATGAGAGCGGATTGCTTAATACAGATGATTATTTTGAAAAAAATATGAAAGGTGCTCTTGCCGCCGGAATTGAAACAGGAGTGTATTTTTTCTCTCAGGCTGTGAACGAAAAGGAAGCAAGGGAAGAAGCAGAATTTGTACTTAATCTTATCAGTAATTATAATGTTACTTATCCTGTTGCCTTTGACTGGGAGACTATTTCCGGTGATGCGGCAAGGTCTGACGGAATAACCGGCGAAATTCTTAACAAATGTGCTCTTGAATTTTGCAGTACGATTGAAAATGCAGGATACAAACCGGTTATATATGCATCACTTAATCTTCTCAGAGACAAATTTGACAAATACAGTATAGATGTTATTTCCGAATATGATCTCTGGCTTGCAGAGTATAAGGACGTTCCGGAATATCCTTATCATTTTAAGATGTGGCAGTATACGAATGAAGGGGTAATTGACGGTATAAGCAAACATACTGATTTAAATATTTTCTTTGAATAAAAAACACCATGAATCCAGATAAGTAAAATCTGAGTTCATGGTGTTTTTGCTTTAGTCGCAATTACAGGAAATTTTTCCTGATAAACTTTGCAGCTCCGTCATTGTCATTGTCGTAGTCAGTGATAAATCTGCAAATGTTTTTTACCTCCGGATCTGCGTTTTTCATTGCTATGCTTATTCCGGCAGTTTTAAGCATGCTGATGTCATTTTCAGTATCACCTATAGCAGCTGTTTCAGAAAGCGGTATACCAGTTATCTCTGAGAGGTATGTTATACAATTTCCTTTGGTAGCTGATTTTACAGTGATTTCTATATTATTTGCACCGCCTGTAACAAATTCCAGGCAGCTGTACTCTGAAAGAACTGTACGGAGTTTATCACGGTTTTTGTACTGGCCGTTAATTTTTCTGAAGTTAGCCGTTATTTTCTGAACGGCAGGTCTTTCCCTGAGACAGAATTCTCTTACATCGGGGATAATAATCCGGCTTTTTCTGATATAATCCTTAACAGCATCAGAAGCATCCACATCATTCAGTATGCTCATATTACGTTCATCTGAGTAGGCATTTTCAAATGTAAAAATATCCGCCATGATATCGAGTTCCGGAAAAATGTTGTTAAGCTCTGTCATTATGCTGTCCGGTATGCATTCTTCTTTTAATGGTTTCCTGTTTTTTACATCATAAAGGCCGGCACCGTTTGAACATATGGCATAGCTTACGCCTTGCTGTAATATTGCTTCCGGGATTCCGCCGAGATGTCTTCCGGTAACAGGAACAAGTACGGTTCCGCATGCAGAAATTTTTTTCAGAATACTGAGAGAATAATCGCTTATTGTTTTATCCGACCTTAACAGAGTTCCGTCAAGGTCGAAGCAAAGCATTCTCATTTTTTAGGACCGAGAGTAACTCCCGGTTTTTTCGAAAGATACTGTCTGAAACGTGCAAGGTCTGCAAGATTAACTGCTCCGTCCGTTGAAACATCTCCAGCTTTTTTCTGAATATCAGAGAACTTCATATCGCCGATAAGGTAGAGTGAGAGGAATGAGAGGTCAGTAACATCTACTTTCTTGTCATTATTAAGATCTCCGTAAATAAATTCTGAATCTGCAGAGTCTTCACCATAAGGACGACCATAAACAAGCTCATCTTCAAAGTAAACCGGTATGCGGTCAGTACCGCCGAATTCTTCAGAAAGTTTAAGTCCGAGACGGCTGTAGTCATTTGTTGCATCCCAGTTGCTTTCATAGTTTTCATCCTGACCGACAAGGATACCAAACTGAAGTGCTCTTGCACCGTGGAAAAGTGTGCCTGTCCAGTCTATTTCGACGTAGTAGACGTTGCCTTCAAGATGAATAGGCTGTGAAACCGTTGCTGATTCCTTCATGTCTGTTGTTGACTGAACTTCATCATAGTAAACTTCAGTTCTGACATCTTCTATAGACTGTCCTGCTTCTATGAGTTCAGTTATATCAAAGTAGTATCTTGCCTTAAGGCTTTCTGTGTACAGGTATCTTGGAGGCTGTGTTGTATCGTTGTGAACACGGACTGTTATCTGTGATCTTTCTTCATTTTCCTGAGTGATATTTGCTTCAATCCAGAACGCAGTTTTTGGTTCTTCCTTAGGAGGGAAGTCTTCATCTGGCTTCATGTCCTCTGTTCCGTAGTACATATAGAGAGCAGCAAGATCACCTACAACTGCTGCATTGTAGTCAACGGCAACTTCGTTGTAAACGTAATCCTTTGTGATGTCTCTGTGCCAGTCCTTGATATCAGGTCCGCCGACAAGAGCACCCCAGAGTGTATGTGTCTGATCGAGAGGATCATCCATGCTGAATGTAGTTGAACCGTGTGCAGCACGGTGGTGAGGATGGCTTGCTGATGTTTCCGAGTAACCAACTATGTATGGACGGTTCATAGGGTTTTTACCCATGATGTATTCCATCTGTTCTTCTGCCCAGTCTGTAAATCCGGTATACTCTTCGTTGTCATTTGCAGTTTCTTTTCTGTAAACAGCAGCACAGAGTCCGGCAGCTGTATTGTAACGGCATGAACCGTATTCGTTTAGCATTGCAAAACCTGCTGGGGTTTTTGCAATATAAGTTGTGTCACTGGCGTCTATATCTTTGATATGCTGATAATCCATATTCCAGATTTCGTCAGCAAGACCTGCACATTTGAGGTGAGGCTTTCCGGACCAGAATTCAAGGTTCCATCTGAAGATAAACCAGTCACGTTCGTTATCTGTTATAGGAGCAAGCTTTGCAAATACACCGCCCCATACAGTATCCCAGCAGTGAACCCAGATGTTCTGCCAGGTGCTTCCTGTTGTTTCCATGATACGCTTGAGGTATCCTGTATATTTGTATCCGCCTGTTTCTGTTAATTCAGAGGTATCAACTGCAATAATATCGTCTATGTACTCGTCTTTGTCTGTACATATCTTAAGCCATACAGCAGCCCATGCAAGTTCATCATAATCATAGCTTGATGTATAGAATCCGCCGTCGTATCCGAGACTTAATACTTCATTGCTGTCTTCTGCTTCCTTGTGGGTTTCCTTTGCAAAGTCATAGAGAGCAATGGCTTTCTGAAGACTTTCTTCAGCATATTCAGGTTCAGTATCT
The DNA here is from genome assembly GCA_030533325.1 of Oscillospiraceae bacterium. Lineage (GTDB taxonomy): Bacteria > Bacillota > Clostridia > Oscillospirales > Ruminococcaceae > HUN007. The sequence goes on along the minus strand of JAUNJJ010000007.1, from coordinate 46,977 downwards.
TTAAAATTAAGGTAGTTTACTGCCAGAGATGCAGCTGCACCGGCACACATATCAGAAGCTGGTGTGTCTGTTGTTGCAAAGTATGCGGGTCTTGCAAAGTTAAGAAGCATCTTTGTATCCTGAAGTTCCGGCGGACACCAGTAGTTGTGGTCGTTGTTTCCTTCGCCTACCTGATAGCAGAATGCAAGGAGCTTACCGTCTTCATCAAGGTATGTACCCTTCATATAAAAATCGTTGAACCAGTGGAGAATATCTTCAATGTGTTCCTGAGTACCTGTTTCCTTGTATGCATCTCGGAATTCGTAGTAGCCCCACCCAAGTGTTGAAGCTGCATATGTACCCGGAAGACCAAATTTAACATGGTCACCGGCATCGTGAAATCCGCCGCCGCAGTCGATAAATCCGTCACCGTCCGGATCAAGAATATCCCTGTGTTCATCAATGAATTCCTGTGAGAGATTTGTTCCGTATCTGGCATCAGCGCCTTCTTCATCAATTGGCTGAAGAGGGATGTTATAGTCTTCGGTATGACAGTCTCCGCGCCATTCAAGCTGCTTTAGTTTTTTGCCTGTTTCAGGATCCTTATCATATCCGCACTTGTTTGCGTCATAGAAATAAAGGACATACTGAAGGGCTTTTGCGAAGTTTACTTCCACATCATCGTAACTGAATGAATCCGGATCAGGGAATACGATTTCATCCTCGTATATTTCCGGCGGTTTTTCACCGGCGTCTGCACATACAGTACCTGCTGTAATGGCGCTGCTGATTACAGCAAGACTTAATGAGCCGGCAAGAATGCGTCTGAGCAAGTTTTTTCTTTTCATTATCATTTACCTTTCTGAATTATTTTGTGTTATAAGCGACTTGTAAATGTCGACATACTACATATCATTATACATCTTTGATTAAGTTTATGCAACTTAAATATCAGTATATTTAATAGAATGAGTTAATAAATTTATTTATAGATATTTACTTACGGTTCTTATTATAGTGTTTATAACTTTAAGCCTTGCATATAGCTTATCGTTCGCTTCAATAATATGCCATGGTGCAAATGAGGTTGAAGTTCTGGTAAGCATTTCGTTTACAGCTTCTTCATACTGCTCACGTTTTTCCCTGTTTCTCCAGTCTTCATCAGTTATTTTCCACTGTTTTTCAGGAGTATTCTGACGAAGAGTGAACCTACTGAGCTGTTCATCACTGTCGATGTGGAGCCAGAATTTTATTATTACAGCGCCGAAACTGCTGAGTTCATATTCAAATTCGTTTATTTCAGCAAACGCAGCGCTGCAGCGTTCCTCTTCAGTGAATCCTTCGATTTTTTCTACCATTACTCTGCCGTACCAGGTTCTGTCGAATATAGCTATATGGCCTTTTTTCGGAATATGATTCCAGAATCTCCACAGATAGTGATGATTAAGTTCAGTTTTATCAGGGGCTGATATCGGAACCGCTTCATATCCGCGTGGATCGAGTGCGGCCGAAACGCGTTTTATCGCACCGCCTTTTCCGGCAGCATCCCATCCCTCAAAGCAGAGAATAAGGGGTATTCCTTTTCTGTAAAGCTGATTTTGTATTTCCGAAAGCTTTTTCTGATATTTTTTCAGCAGTTTTGGGTATCTTTCAGGGGAAACGGTTTTTCCCTGAAGTTCTACCTCGGAAAGAACCGGCATCTCAATCATTGTATAGCCTGAACTGCAGGAAACGGCTGGTTTGAAACAGCTGAGTGAATTATTGATTTTTTCTGTTATAGTACGGAATACAGCATATTTTGTAAAGGCTCTGTTTTTGGCATCTATAATGTTCCATCCTGCAAACGGAAAGTCTGTAATAGAAAGCATGTCTTTGAAAGTTCGCAGATATTTATTGTAATTTTTATTCTGAAATCTGTCCTTTTCAGTTACACGCCATCTTGTATTCTTGTTTTCACAGAGTTTTTTCAGACGTTTTTTCTGTTCCTCAGCATCAATATGAAGAAAAAACTTTATTATAATATATCCGTCATCATGAAGCTGTCTTTCAAAGTTTCTGACAGATACTATTCTTTTGTCATATTCATCTTCAGAGATGTCTCCCTCAAGAAAAGAATCTGCAAGTTCGGAGTACCAGCTTTTGTCCATGACAGATATTCTGCCTTTTTCGGGTATACCGTTCCAGTATCGTTTAAGGAAAGGGTATTTCTTTTCCTCTTCAGTTGCAGGCATTACAGAGACAACTTTAAAAAAACGCGGATCAAGATATCTGATAACTGATGAAATTATGCTTCCTTTTCCTGAAGCTTCCCAGCCTTCAAAAATAAGTATCACCGGTCTTTTCTGAATTCCGATTTCAAGCTGAAGTCTGGAAAGTTCAGAACTAAGTTCACGGCAGTTTTCTTTAAGATCAGTTATTTTTTTATCGCAGCTGATGATTTTTTTAAACATGACAGTTTCCTCCTTTTCTATAGCTTTGGTGAATAAATATAAAAATATTCCTCTTATTAATATTTTATCATATAACATGCACTTATTCAAGTGTACTGTATAAATTTGAATTATAAAAAAGATTTTTTTATCTTTACCACCGGTTTATACCTGAGATTATATCTTTACAAAATATTATATATGTGATATAATTAATGTATTCTGTTTAAATTACAGAATGCTTGCTGTTTATAATAAAATCTTATGGAGGAAAAAATGGAAGGAAAAGTAATTAGTAATCCTGGTGCTGTTCTGAAGAAAAAACTGAAGAAAAATGATAATCAGTTTAACGTTTCTGTTTCAGGTATTCTCAAGAATCTCAAAAGATTCTGCGCACTGTGGATTGCAGTAACAGTTGCGGTTTCTTTACTTGCATTTGCTGCAACTGCTGTTTTAAAACATGATAATTATGAAAAAATAACATCACTTGTAAGTTTTACTTTTGATGGCGTTGAAAAAGGACTTGATCCTAACGGCAATAAATTTTATGTGAATTCTATCAAGAGTCCGGAAATAATTGATCAGACGCTCGAGATACTTAATCTCCCTGCGGAAAAGCGTGATGTAATCAGAAGAAACATTACATTTGAGGGGATTATTCCACAGGATGCAATTAACAGAATTACATCATATAGCAATGTGTTTGAAGGAAACGGAAAAGTAGCTTCTTCTGAACAGATATCTGATACTTCCTACTATCCTACACAATACAGAGTTCATTTTGATTATGCTCAGACAGGTCTCAGTGCCAGTGAGGCTGCTGATTTTCTAAATCAGATGCTTGAATGCTATAACCAGTTTTTCTTCGATACATACGGTTATAACCAGTCGCTTGGGAATTCACTTAATGCATTTGACTATCAGGATTATGATTATGCTGAAGCTGTGGATGTGTTTGATTCAGCATTTAACAAGCTGTCAACATATATTGCTCAGGTCTCTGCTACTGATACGACACGTTTCCGTTCTGCAGAAACCGAACTTTCATTCGCTGATCTTACAAGTACAATTTCTGATCTCAAAACATTGAATCTTGACAAAATCTCTTCCTATGTAACTATGCATACTGTTACAAAGGATAAGGAAGTTCTTCTTACATATTATATGTATAAAATTGAGGAACTTCAGAGAAACCTCAATTTTTACAATGAAACACTTGCAGCAGTAAATGACTCTATTGCTAATTATGAGAAGAATACCGTTATGGTGTTCGGATCAAACGAAGCCAGTGAAGAAGCTGTTTCTGCTTCTGAAGTATCAGCAGAGTACGACAGGCTCTTTGAAAAGAAACAGACCATACAGAATAAACTTTCTACAACTGCACCGGAGATTGAACTGTATAACAAGAGAGTAGAAAGAATTAATTCATCAACTCAGAATGATGCAGCAGCTAAGAAAGCTTATGTTGAAGAAGCTCTTGCAGAACTAAATTCCAAGTTTAATGAACTTATTGAAGCAGTAAACAAGACAACAGACGATTACTACAGAACGGTAGTATTTCCGAAGGCTTATAATGTCCTTGAATATGCAAATGCTTCATTCTGGAGCACGATAAAACATGCGTTTAATGATTCAAAGATGAGTATTTTCATTATTGATGCATGTATTTTAGTTGCTTATCTTTTAACAGCAGTAATATTTTCATGTGTTCAGGAATATAGGAGACTGTACGGAACAGTTCAGGCTGCTGACAATTCTTCGTCAAAAGGGAAAAAGTCAAAGAAGTCCAAAGAAAAAGAATCTGACAAAGAAGTAAAATAAAAAAATATTAAAAAGCTGTGCGTATTCAGGATACGCACAGCTTTTTAATATTTCATATACGGCATTCGGTAGCCTGTACCGGGTTCCGTGATTATGTATTCAGGACTGGTTGAATCATTTTCTATCTTTTTTCTTATGTTCGTTATGTTTACACGAAGTATCCTTGTATCACCGCCAGGATTTATTCCCCAGACATGTTTTATTATTTTTTCATAGGATACAATTTTTCCTGCATTCTGCGAAAGAAATGACAGAATTTTGAATTCATTTTTTGTAAGATGAATTTTCTGACCTCGGATATATACCTGCTCCTTTCTGTAGTTTACAGTCATATCACCGGTTGAAAAGATGCTGCTGTTTCTTTTTGAAAGCTTTGGAGCATGTCTTATGGCGTTCTGGATTCTTGCGACAAGTTCCACTGAACGAAAAGGTTTTGTAATATAGTCATCAGCACCGGTTTCAAAAGCCGCTACAATTTCTTCTTCTGTGTTTCCTGAGGAAATTACAAGCACAGGATTTTCTGTACGATTTCTAATCATCTTAAGGAGTCTGATTCCGTCAATGTCTGGCAGAGTAAGATCGAGTATAATTATGTCAGGAAGGCTGATTTTCATCTTTTCAAGAGCCTCACGGCCGTCCGGTGCCGATGAGGTTTCAAAACAGCTTGTACTTAGAATGCATTCGAGTGTTCTTCTACAGACAGGGTCACTGTCAATGATCATGACGTCATATTCTGATGACATTTTTTTCATTTCCTTTCAGGTTTTTTCTCTTGTTTAGTAAGTTTAGTATATTATAACGCATTATACATTTTAATCATATCATATGTTAAATACATTTGCAATAGATTTATTTGAATCTTAACATATCTTAACTATTTCTTTACTGCCTGCAGTGAAAACCAGTTTTTCTTAAGGATTGAAATTTTCGTTATAATATGATATAATAGACTGTAAACATCTTGCTATACTCATTATATAACGGAGGGAATTTTTTTGGCTAATAATAAAATCAGAAATTTTTGTATTATAGCACATATAGATCACGGAAAATCAACACTTGCTGACAGAATTCTTGAAAAAACACAGACAGTTGCAGAAAGAGACATGGAAGAACAGCTGCTTGATAATATGGATATTGAACGTGAAAGAGGTATCACTATCAAGGCAAGAGCTGTAAGACTCATTTACAAGGCAGAAGATGGTGAGGAGTATACATTCAACCTTATTGACACTCCGGGTCATGTGGACTTTAACTATGAAGTATCAAGATCGCTTGCAGCATGCGAAGGTGCACTTCTTGTTGTTGACGCATCACAGGGTATAGAGGCTCAGACTCTTGCAAATACCTATCTTGCTATTGAACATGATCTTGAGGTCGTCCCTGTTGTAAACAAGATAGACCTTCCTTCAGCTGATCCTGAGAGGGTATGCGGTGAGGTTGAAAACATAATCGGCATTCCTGCTATGGATGCCCCGAGAATTTCAGCAAAGCTTGGTACAAATATCGAGGCTGTACTTGAAAAGATAGTTAAGGAAGTTCCGCCTCCGCAGGGTGATCCGGAAGCTCCGCTCAGTGCGCTTATCTTTGACAGTTACTATGACTCATACAAGGGTGTAATAATTTATGTCAGAGTTAAGGAAGGTACTGTAAAGACTGGCGACAGAATCAGACTCATGGCTACAGGCGCGGAATTCACAGTTGTTGAAGCTGGTTTTATGGACGCTGTAAATCATATCAACAAAGGATTTCTTGAAGCAGGTGAGGTTGGCTATATTGCTGCTTCGATCAAGAATATCGGAGATACTCAGGTTGGTGATACAGTAACAAACTGCGAACGTCCGTGCAGCGAACCGCTTCCTGGCTACAGAAAAGTAAATCCTATGGTATTCTCAGGTATCTATCCTGCTGACGGTTCGAAATATTCGGATCTCAGAGAAGCACTTGAAAAACTTCAGCTTAATGATGCTTCACTTACTTTTGAACCTGAAACATCCGTTGCTCTCGGATTTGGGTTCAGATGCGGGTTCCTTGGACTTCTCCACATGGAAATCATTCAGGAAAGACTTGAAAGAGAATACAACCTTGATCTTATCACAACAGCTCCTTCGGTTATTTTCAAAATCAATCTTACAAGCGGTGAAACAGTATATATAGATAATCCTACAAACTATCCTGATGCTGCTGTTATCCAGTCAGCTGAAGAACCTATGGTTAAGGCGGAAATTCTTGCTCCGTCCGAATTTGTCGGAAATATCATGGAACTTTGTCAGAACCGCCGCGGAACTTTCAAAACCATGGACTATCTTGATGACACAAGAGTAAATATTCACTATGAGCTTCCTCTGAATGAAATAGTATATGATTTCTTTGATGCACTCAAGTCAAGGACAAGGGGATATGCTTCGTTTGACTACGAGCTCATCGGATATGCTCCTTCAAAGCTTGTTAAGCTTGATATTCTTCTCAACGGTGACAATGTCGATGCACTTTCATTTATTGTACACGCAGACAATGCATATGCACGTGCAAGAAAAATGGTTGAAAAGCTCAAGGACAACATTCCGAGACAGCTTTTTGAAGTACCTGTTCAGGCTGCTATCGGAGGAAAAATCATTGCCCGTGAGACAATCAAGGCAATGCGCAAGGACGTACTTGCAAAGTGCTACGGCGGTGATATTACAAGAAAGAAGAAACTCCTTGAAAAGCAGAAGGAAGGAAAGAAGAGAATGCGTCAGCTTGGAACGGTAGAGGTTCCTCAGGAAGCATTTATGAGCGTTCTCAAACTTGACGAATAAGGGTGATGAGATGAAAAAATACAAATGTCCTTACTGTGAAAATGACAGTTATTCATTTTTCAGCAAGATGTTTACCGGAGGTATGGCTTCCAGAGGTACAGCCTGCCCGAAATGTGGTAAACACTCTGTACACGGAATGAAATCAACTATTTTCAGTACGGTTATGATGGCTCTTGCGTTAATTTTTATAATAATAAACTACAACAGTGCAAGTCCGAGCATAGAGCTTTGTCTCTGCGTGCTTGCCGGAGCATTTTTAATCTGTAAAATTGCAAACGGTCTGTTCTTTCCGCTTACTGAAAACAACAGACGTGATGTCAGATGAGCACAGGGCTGTATATTCATGTGCCGTTCTGCGTGAGAAAATGTCCTTACTGTGATTTTTACTCTGTACCGGCTTCTGAAAATGACTTATATGAAAGTTATACGGGAGCCGTTATAAGAAATATAAACAGATATACTTCAGAATATTCTGATATAGTTTTTGATACTGTCTATTTCGGCGGAGGAACTCCGTCGCTTATGGACAGTTCATTTTTCGGCAGAGTGCTTGAAACTGCCGGCAGGCATTTGTCTTCTGACGTGGAGATAACCATGGAGGTTAATCCGGGTACAGCAAACTCCGAAAAATTAAACTCATTCAGATGTGCAGGAATCAACAGAATTTCTGTGGGTATTCAGTCTGCTTCTGACAGTGAACTCTCTGACCTTGGCAGGATTCACACATTTCGTGAGGCTGCTGAAGTTGTAAATGACGGTTTCAGAGCTGGATTTACGAATATTTCTGCTGACCTTATGATTGGTGTAAAAGGGCAGAATGCGGAGAGTCTTGTGAATTCGGTTAATTCACTTGCCGGTCTCGGCGTTCAGCACATTTCCTCATACATGCTGAAGATAGAGCCGGGTACACCTTACAGCAGAAGCGGTATTTCGGAACTGATTCCTGATGACGATGAAAGTGCTGATTTGTATCTTCTTGCTGTCAGGACTCTTGCGGAAAGGGGATATGCTCAGTATGAGATTTCAAATTTCTCAATGCCCGGTTTTGAGAGCAGGCACAATCTTAAGTACTGGCACTGTGAGGAATATATCGGCATAGGACCTTCGGCACATTCATTTTTCGGTGGAAGACGTTTTGAGGTTCCCCGTAACCTCAGTGATTTTATTCAGTCTGAAAAACAGAACGAATGTATAAACGAATATGAGCCCGGAACTTTTTTTGAAAAAGCCATGCTCGCCCTTCGGCTTTCGGAGGGACTTGATCTTAATAAATATCCGGAAGAAGCTCCTGCGGTTCTGAAAAGAGCGTCAGTATTTGACGGTACCGGACTTACAGAAATAAATAATAATGTGCTGAGATTTACACCGGAAGGATTTCTTGTGTCAAATCAGCTTATATCAGAGATTTTAGCAGATTTCTGAATCATTAACTCCCGTTTTTCAGCGGGAGTTTTTTTGTTCTAAAAAAACTTCGTTTTACATAGTATTTACTATCAGCAATAAAACGAAGGGAATGTTGAAAATGAAAGGAAGAAATGAGCTGTACAGGTATTTTTCCGGGAAAATCAGTGAAGCACTTTACAGAGGAAAAATAACGGACAATCCGTCTGTAAGTGAAATCAGACTTTGTGTAAATTCACCGGTTGCACTGAGGGGAAACTTCGGGACAAAATATCTTGGGATTAACGGTGAAATAATGTCCGGAAATTCAGGTGCAGTTATCTGCGGAAAAACTGATATTGAATACAGCTTCAGTGAGATTTGCGACAGGTCAGTTTACAGTTTCGAAAATGAAATAAAAGAAGGATTTATTACTCTGAGCGGCGGACATCGTGTTGGAATCTGCGGACTTGCTATGGTTTCGGACGGAAAGGTTCAGACGGTAAATGATATAAGCAGTCTGAACTTCAGAATAGCAAGACAGATTATGGGATGTTCAGATGAGGTTTTCAGAAGGATAAGGGATTTTTGTCCGTGCGGAGTACTTGCTGCAGGTGCGCCGTCGTGCGGTAAAACAACTCTGCTTCGTGATCTCTGCAGAAATCTGTCAGAGAGATACCGTATATCCATAATTGACGAGCGAAATGAGATTGCTGCTTCTTACAGGGGTGAGGCACAGAACGATATCGGTCCGTGCTGTGATGTATTTACCGGATATCCGAAAGAAAAAGCAATTGAAACTGCTGTAAGAGTAATGTCTCCTGATATTGTAATCTGCGACGAAATAGGAAACGAAAATGATATAAGTGTTCTGAAAAGTGCTATCTGTACAGGTGTGAGCATTATTGCATCAGTTCATGCGGGTTCACTGAATGAACTTTCACGCAGGAGAAATATTACAGAACTTATTGATATGGGTATGTTCAGATTTATTGTTTTTATAGATTCTGAAACGAGAAGACCGTTTGTTATAAGCTGCGATGAATTTGCCGGAAAAAGTATATGTCAGTAAAACTTATTGGTACTGTTATTATTATGATTACATTTTCAGCAGCCGGTTTCAGAATGTCGGAAAAAATAAAGCAGAGGGAAGAATCACTGAGAATAATTCTGCATATGATTAACCGGATTTCATCTCTGATTGAATATAGTTCGGCTCATGTGTGTGATATTTTAAAAGTTTTAGCAGAAGATGAAACTCTGAATAAACTTTCATTTATTGAAAGGGCAGAAACTTATTATGAAAACGGACAATCTTTTGAAAAGTCATGGAAAAAAGCAATTTATGAAGATAGTGTTATAGGAGAAAGTGAAAGAGAGAGGCTTATCATGCTTGGTTCTTCTCTTGGAAAAAGCGGCAGGAAAGACCAGCTGAATATGCTGAAACTTCATTCAGACAGTATAAGTGAACAGATTAAACTAAACGCCGAAGATTTCATGAACAAACGAAAACTATTTACATCACTGGGCATTTTAACCGGTGCCATGGTATCTGTACTGTTAATCTGAAAGGAATGATAAATCATGGAGATTGACCTTATTTTCAGAATAGCCGGAATCGGAATTATTGTCTCTGTACTCAACCTTGTACTTAAACGTGCCGAACGTGATGAACAGGCCATGCTGACAACGCTTGCAGGTCTGATTGTTGTACTTATGATGATAGTAAATGAAATAGCTGATCTCTTTGAAACAGTCAAAAGTGTGTTTGGAATATGGTAGAACGAATCGGAACAATAATGTCACTCTGTATCATCGCTTCGGTAATGTGCAAGCTGATTGGTAAATATAATAAGGAACAGGCATTTATGCTTTCAGCAGCTGTATGTGCAGTTATTCTTTCATTTGTTGCAGTCAGACTTACACCCGTTTTCGGATTTATAAATACTCTCTGTACTTCATGCGGAGTTAATGAAAAATATATGATGATTCTCTTTAAAACAGCCGGAATATGCTATATAACCCAGTTTGCCTGTGATATATGCAAAGACTGCGGTGAAAGTGCAATATCCACAGCTGCGGAAATATCAGGCAGAGCAGCACTTCTCATTGTTTCCCTTCCGCTGCTGGAGGATATTGTATCTGTTGTTCAGAAATACACTTCATAATAAAAAGGCAGGACGTAAAATGAAAATATCAGCAGTATTTATAATGGTTCTGATTATGTTTTTTACACTACCGGTCTGTACTTTGTCTGCAGAGGAGGATTTTTCTTCAGAGACAGAGCAGATAAATGAAATACTGGATGAAAGTTCAGGCGGACTGGTTTCTGAAAATAACATCGGTGTTGATAATGCGGAAAATCTGATTAAAAGTGATATAAAAGGCTTTTTCAGATGGGTGTCAGGAAAAATATGCAGTGAAATATCAGCACCTTTCAGACTTTTTATAATTCTTTTTTCAGTTATACTTCTAAGTTCTCTTTCTTCAGGAATGTATCTTTCCGGCAGAAAAATATGCGGACAGAATACAGCTCAGATGATCTCAGTTCTGGTTTCAGTATCGGTTATTTCTGAAACAGCAGGGAAAAGTATTGATGAAGCATGTACGCTGATTTCTGACGGGAGTATGTTTATGCTTTCATTTGTCCCGGTTATGTCCGGAGTGATGGCAGCACAGGGAAATGTAACTTCTGCCACCAGCTATCAGCTTCTTACAGCCGGTATATGTGAAATTTTTGCCCAGATATCCTCTTCTGTTTTTGTACCGTTTCTTTCTGTTTGTTTTTCCATAAGTATTGTGGACGCAGTAAACCCCGGACTTTCCCTTGACGGAATCATAAGGGGAATAAAAAAGACAGTAACTGTTCTTCTCGGACTTACCATGACCATTTTTTCCGGACTCCTTGCACTGAGAAATACAGTTGGTGCAGCAGCCGACAGTTTAACAGTCAAAACGGGAAAGTACCTTGTCTCCAATCTTGTACCGGTAGTGGGAAAGGCTGTTTCAGATGCTTATTCTTCGGTACGCGGAAGCGTAGGTGTTCTCAGAACCGGAGTGGGGAGCACCGGAATCGCAGTAATAATTGTTATGGCTGCAGCCCCTGTTATAAGACTGCTTCTTTATATGTTTGTCATGGAGAGTGCAGGGATTATATCAGATATATTCGGCTGTCAGCGTCTGAAAAAACTTTTTTCGGACATTTCAGTAATCTATGGTCTGATGCTCGGAACGGTAACAGTATTTATTGTACTGCTTCTGACATCGGCAGCAGTTGTTATGCGTTCGTATACAGGAGAATAGCCATGGAAATGATAAAAACAGCAGCATTTAACGGATGTGTTGCCGGACTGATAATATGTGCAGCAGGTACACTGATCTCCGAAGAAAAATTTTCATCCCAGATAAAACTTATTTTTTCTGCCTTTTTTATCATGGTTACATTATCTGCGTTCCGCGGAATTGATTTTGAAAATATTTCTGTAAATGAAATTTCGATGAATGAAGGCTATGAAAATATAGAGCGAAAGTTTGACGAAGAAATGGAGGAACGAATCAGAAAAAACACAGAATACTCCCTGAGAGAAAAATTTCATTCCCTCGGACTGAACTTCACTGAAATCACCGCAGATGTACAGGTAGAAAGCAACGGAACAGTAAATCTTCTTTCCGTCTCAGTCTGTACTGATAACCCAACAGCCGCAGAAAAAATTCTGAGAGAAGAACTCGGCGAAAACACAGAAATAATCATTAATCCTTAATCTTAAATCAGCGAAAAAATTTCTTGCAAAATCATGCCATATATGATAAAATAAGAATGGATTTATTCGAATTCTTCTGAGATAAATCAAATTATATTAAGAAGGTGAAAAATTAATGGACGGCGATCCTGGGCACAATTACATTTTAAAATTTTGATCCGTTCAGATATTTCCCACCCTTTTCGGTCATCTCTGAACGGACCGGAAAGGAAGTATAATTTTTTTTATGATTCAGATTTACAAAACAAACGACGGAAAAATAAGTACCATCGATACATGGGAGGAAGACTGCTGGATTTCAATGGTAGCACCTTCAGAAACAGAACTTATTCAGGTAGCACAGCAGCACGGTATCGAAACTGACGATATCCGGGCAGCACTCGATGACGAGGAACGTTCGCGTATTCAGCTTGAGGACAACTATACTATGATTATCGTTGACGTTCCTATTATTGAAGTACGAAACGAAAAACAGTACTATGTTACCATACCTATGTCAATTATCCTTGCACGCAAAACAATAATCACAGTCTGTCTGGAAACGACGGAAGTTCACAAGGCTTTTGCCGAGTCAAAAATCAGAAACTTCCACACTCATATGAAAACCAGATTTGTTCTTCAGATTCTCTACAAAAACGCCTCACTCTTTCTTCAGTACCTCAGAAACATAAACAGGCAGAGCGAGCAGATAGAAACAAACATGCACAAGTCAACCAAAAACAAGGAGCTCATCGAGATGCTCGAACTCGAAAAGAGCCTTATGTACTTTACGACATCCCTCCGTTCAAACGAAATGGTTCTTGAAAAACTTCTTAAGACAGAGGCCATTAAAAAATATCCGGAGGATCAGGATCTCCTTGAAGATGTTATTATCGAAAACAAACAGGCCATCGAGATGTCAAACATCTATTCCGGAATCCTCAGTGGTATGACTGATGCATTTGCCTCTATTATCAACAACAATCTGAATATCATCATGAAGCTCCTTGCTACAATCACAATCGTTCTTTCAATCCCGACGATGATATTCAGCGCTTACGGGATGAACCTCAGCCCGCAGAGCATGCCGCTTTCACAGAATCCTTACGGGTTTGCTCTGGTTATTATTTTTGCAATACTATTAAGTCTTATGATAGCCCTTATATTTTTTAAAAATAATTTGTTCTGATTTAGTAAAAATATCCTCGTTTCAGATTATTCGTGCAGTAGTCTGAAATGAGGATGTTTTGCTTTTAACCCTGGTTATACAAGTTATCTGCCAGGAAAACGTCAGACATGAACAGTAACGAACAGAAGCCGCAATTTGTTATTCTTCATAATTTCTATTGACAAAAGCTATACTTCTTGGTATAATTAATTTGATTTGGCGCTTTAAAGGTTTAAAGCGACGTCGATAAAAATTATTAAATCGGAGGTCTTCAGATGACAATTTTAATTCTGATACTCTACATACTTATGATGATAGGTATTGGTGTATCAACGCACAGCAAAAGTTCCTCGATTGACGGATTCGTACTTGGAGGAAGAAATGTAGGCTCATGGCTTACAGCCTTTGCATTCGGAACATCATATTTTTCTGCGGTTGTGTTCGTAGGATATGCAGGACAGTTCGGATGGAATTACGGTGTGGCTGCCACATGGATAGGTATAGGAAATGCTGTAATAGGAAGTGCACTTGCATGGATAATTCTTGGTAAGCGTACAAGAGCAATGAGTAAACACCTTGAGGCGTCAACTATGCCGGAATTCTTCGAAAAACGTTTCAATTCAAAGAAACTTAAAACCGCATCAGCAGTAATTATATTCATCTTTCTTATTCCGTATACTGCTTCTGTATACAACGGACTTTCAAGATTATTCTCAATGGCGTTTAATGTTGACTATTCAGTATGTATAATTGCCATGGCTGTACTTACAGCAGTTTACGTTATTCTCGGCGGATATGCCGCTACTGCAATAAATGACTTTGTACAGGGGATAATAATGCTCGGAGGTATAATATCAGTTATTATTTTCGCACTTAACAAAAAAGGCGGATTCTCATCCGTACTTGATCAGCTCGGACAGATTTCAGATCCTGCCAAGAACCTTCCTGCAAATTCACTCAACTCACTTTTCGGACCTGACCCGATAAATCTTATCGGTGTAATCATACTGACATCACTCGGTACATGGGGCCTTCCTCAGATGGTTCACAAGTTTTATGCAATCAAAAGTGAAGATGCTATAAAGAAGGGGACAGTTATCTCAACAATATTCGCTCTTGTTGTAGCCGGAGGTTCATACTTCCTCGGCGGTCTCGGAAGAGTATACTGTACAGCTGATGCAGCAGACGGAACAGGCAGAATTTTTATTGACAAAAACGGTGCAAAGCTTGACTTTGACGCGATTATTCCGGCTCTTCTCAACTCATGTCTTCCTGACATTATGATTGGACTTGTAGTTGTACTTGTTCTCTCGGCATCTATGTCTACGCTTTCATCACTTGTTCTTACATCAAGCTCAACAGTTACTATCGACCTTATTCGTCCGCTTACAAAGGGAAAAATGAACGAAAAGAAGGAAGTTCTTGTTATGAGAATTTTCATAGCTGTATTCCTCCTTATTTCAGTTGTTATTGCTCTTAATAAAAATGCATATATATCAACGCTTATGTCAATCTCCTGGGGTGCACTTGCCGGTGCGTTTCTTGCTCCGTTCATGTACGGCCTTTACAGTAAAAAGGTTACAAGAGCCGCTGTTGCAGCGTGTTTTATTTCCGGTGTTGGCATAACGGTTGTTCATATGTTTGTTTTCAGTCTCGGATTTTTCCCTGAACTCACTGCTGCAGCAGCCGGGCTCAAACTTAATATGGCCTCACCAATCAACGCAGGTGCGATAGCTATGCTTGCCGGACTTGTTATAGTTCCTGTCGTAAGTAAATTTACCTCAAACTCAGATCAGGCTGAACTTGAAAAGGCATTTGACTGCTACAGGAAGTAAAATGCAATGAATGGTATCTGATATGTAATCAATGGTATGGAACATAATCCGGTTCTCTGGTAAAATAATAATCACAGCGAAGAGCTGAATAAAAAAATCAGGAGAACAGGAATTATGAAAAAACTTTTTGAAGAAGAAACAGGAAAATTTTTATACGAGCTTTTTGAAGAGGGCGATGAACAGAAAACATACAGCATATCAGTGAGCTCTGATAAGGACAGCAGTTTTGTGCACGATATAACAACGATTTATGAGAAGGCTTACGAAATCTATGAATCGCTGATAAGAAATTATGTTTCACCGCTTCACATGGAGTACATAATCACAGATATGATACCATAAAATATTTAAACCACGTCTCTGAAAGACGTGGTTTTATTTTATATATATTTCGTATAAACAGGAGATAAAAACCTCTGTTTTTTGTGATAATATGATAACATTCACGTAATATACAGCTAAGTAAAAAAAAGGTATTGAAAAACATGAGTGAATATGTTAAAATGAGATGGTATGGGGCATATATGCCTGAGCGGAGACGGGATTATAATATTTGTATGAGGTGAAAAAAATTGGCTGAAAAAAACAAAAAGCAAAAAGTAAATTACAGTCCGGAAAAGAAGAAAAAGAAAAAGGATCCGATGATTATAGCCGTTTGCGTATTTGGTGCAGTTCTTTTAATATCTCTTCCTGTAGCCGGAAAATTACTTTCCGGTACCAATAACAGTCTGTCGGTTGATAACGGGAGCACAGCTGGCTGGAATCAGATTGACGGTGAGATGATTTACATAGATCCCGAAACAAATCAGAGAGCAGTCGGACTTTGTGTTATAGACGGTCAGTCATACCTTTTCGACAGTGACGGAGGAATTACTCCCGGATGGACAACCTTTGACGGAAATATAGTGTACGTTTCAAAGGATGGAACACTTGCCACCGGGCTTTACAATATAGGCTCAGATGTATATTATTTCGATCCGGATAACTTTGGAATGTATACCGGATTCAAATCAGTTGACGGAAATGTATATTGTTTCAGAGATGACGGAAGAGCAATGAAGGATTTCCAGAGTGTTGAAGGAAACGATTATTACTTTGACAAGAACGGTGTTATGGTGACTGGATGGTTTCAGATTGACGGAAAGAATTTCTACGCATCAGATGACGGTCAGCTTGCTAAAGGCTGGAAGATTCTTGACGACGGAACACACTATTTTACAGAAGATTTCAGTGCGGCAAATGGTGAATTTCTTGTAGATGATACGGTTTATAATTTTGACCAGTTTGGATGTCCTGACAATAATGCTGAAGTAACAACTGAGGCTCCTGTGACAACTGTTGCAGAAACCACTAAGGAAGCTGTGGCGACTATTCCGAACGGTGGGGACAATCAGGAAACACAGCCTGAAAAACCAGCTGTTCCTGAAGGCTCAAAGCATTTTGAGAACGACAAGGGTGAACCACTAAAGGGACTTAATACTATTGACGGAAACAAATACTTCCTTGATGAAAACGGAAACACACTTGCTGTCGGCTTCTCTGAATATGGTGATAACAAGGACGTATATTATACAAATCAGGACGGTACTATTGCAACTGGTGAAGTTAAGATAGGTGAAAACATATACTACTTTGGCGATGACGGAATTATGAAGACAGGATTCCAGTCATACAATTCAAAGACATGTTTCTTTGAAAAGGACGGACGAATGACAAAGGGATTCAGAAATATTGACGGATACAGATACTTCTTCAGCTGGAATGACGGTAACAAGCAGACAGGTTATATTTCTGTAAGAGGTCAGAGATACTACCTTGACGGAAACGGTGTAGTTCAGCAGGGCTGGATTAATATGGACGGAAACTATTATTACTTTGCTTCGGACGGACACGGTGTGGCAGGGTATCAGCATATTGACGGAAACAAGTATTACTTCAATTCTGAGGGTATTCTTCAGACTGGTTTCCAGATAATCAACGGAACAGTATATTACTTTGGTGATGGTGCTATTTTTGCAGGCAAGTATGTATACGAAGGCGTTGAGAGAAACTTTGATGATAATGGCATGATGACAGAATAATAAAATAATGCAGTACTGAGAATTTACAGTACTGCATTTTTATTATCTCTGGATTTGTTGTATAATAAAACTGAGAAAATATTTTCCAGATCACTGTCCATTAATATTTTCGGACATCCGCAAAGTCTTGCATCATTTTGTGTGCGCTTTATTATAAGCGGAACGTCAGTATCCTGAAGTTCTGCGATATAGTCCGGAATTCCAAGCATCTGGTTAAGGTCTCTGATTTGTTCTATTATACGAAATGCATTTTCAACTTTTGCATTTTTGTCATCGGAAAAGTCACAGTGATATGCTATGACCGAGAGGTCTTCAACTACTTCCGGCATATACTCTTCAAGAATATACGGCAAAAGAACTGCGTCCGCCAGACCATGATGTATACCGTAAAGTTCGGACATTCTGTGAGAAATTGCCTGAATGTATCCGCCGGCTGAACGTCTGAATGAAATTCCGGCATAATAGGAAGCTTTCAGAAGATTAAGTCTTGCAGTTTTATTGTCAGTGTCAATAAATGCATCGTAAAGATTTTCAAATACCATCCGGCATGCCTTTGGTGCATTGACTGTATCCCGGTAAAACCTCTCTGAATATGTGCTTATATATGATTCGATTGCTCTTGTAAGAGTACTCATTCCACAGTATGCTATAAGCTCCGGAGGCAGAGTCATCATAAGATCAGGATCCAGTGCCGCGGCTCCTGGAACAAATTCTGATGAAAGTACAGGGAGTTTGTGTCCTTTTTCATCTGTATAAAAAGAGAGCATGGAAATTTCCGAGCCGGATCCTGGTGTTGTAGGTGCAGCATAAAGGGGAACAGCTTTTTTAGGAACAGCAGTAAAGTCAGTAAAATAAGTCATATTTTTTGATGGATTTGCTGCTTTCAGGGCAATGAGTTTTGCACAGTCAATGACCGTTCCACCGCCAAATGCCATAACAGCATCACATGATGAACGGACGTATGTCCTGTATCCTTCTTCAAAACTTTGTGAATTAAATTTACCTCCGGGTACTACAAAAAACTCATGATCAATATTATATTCGTGAAGTTTTTTTACAAACGGATCTGTGATTTTTTTTTCTTTAACTGTTTTTCCGGATACTATCAGAACTTTATTGCATCCATCTGTTCTCATAATGTCAGCTAACTGAAGAACAGAGCCCGGTCCGTTAAAACGTTCTGTAATACCAACTTTTTTCAGTTTCATGATTCCGCATGACATCATTTGCATTGATGTCAGAAATTTTTTCCTTATTCTCATATCGGTATCCTGCCTGCATCATAAAAATATCTGTGTTTATTATACTATAAAAACTACACAAAGTCAATTGAGATAATATACAAAAATTATGCTAAACAACATATTTGTTTCAAAATATATTTTTGCGAATATTGATTAAAGTATTTTTTTATGCTATACTTTTTATAATAAATGCTAAAGTAAAGGAATAAAAAATGAAACAGTTTACTGTAAATAAAAATGATGCTGACCAGAGAATCGATAAGTTTATTCAGAAGACTTTTCCTGAACTGCAGAAAAGTGTTATGTATAAGGCTCTAAGAACCAAAAATATCAAACTTAACGGTAAAAGATGTGATATATCAACACGTCTTCGTGAGGGAGATGAACTTAAGATATTTATAAACGACGAACTTCTTGGTAAACAGAAATCAGAAAAAAAAGATAATCTTAAAAAGGGAAAATCGCTTGAAAGAGCAGATATCATTTATGAAGATGAGAATATTATTCTTCTTAATAAAAAACCAGGTATCCTTGTACACAGTGACAGCAAAAACGACAGTGATACACTGGCAGACAGACTGAAAAATTATCTTTATAAAACAGGGGAGTATAATCCTGAGGAGGAAAAATCATTTTCTCCGGCTTTGTGCAATCGTCTTGACAGAAATACAGCAGGGATTGTTATCGGTGCAAGAAATGCAGCTGCACTAAGAGAAATAAACAGGAAGATCAGAGAAGACAGTGTAGTAAAAAAATATCTGTGTATTCTTGCTTCAGAACCTGTAAAACAGCGTGATACACTTATTGCATGGCACAGAAAAAACAATGCTGATAATACAGTAACCATAAAGAAGGACGAATTTGAAGGCAGCAGGAAAATTATTACAAAATATAGAATCCTCGATAATAATTATAATGGAGGGGTTCTCACAGAAATAGAACTTGTTACAGGAAGAACTCATCAGATACGAGCACATATGGCATTTATCGGGTGTCCGGTTCTTGGAGATACCAAATACGGAAATCCTGAAGCTAACAAAAAATCCGGCTTTAAATATCAGGCTCTTTGTGCTTACCGTATTTTGTTTAAAAAGACTCCTGAACCAAATCTTCTTTCATATCTTGAAGGACGTGAATTTGAAAACAGGGATATCTGGTTTCTTCAGGAGTGAATGTCCGGATAACCGTAAATCAACAATGGAGTTACTCAAAAAAAAGAAAAAACTCATCATTAAAACTTGATAATGATGAGTTTACTATAATTTTATCAGTATGGAATTATTTTTTCATTTTCTTTCGGTGCAAATAAAAATCCAAACGCTGCACCTGTTATTCCGCCAAGAATATGTGAAAGCTGTGATATCTGATCGTGTCCGATTGAATCAATAAGTTCTTTTCCGATGTAAGCAGCACCTGCGAGAATAAGAGTTACAGGAATTTTTCCTTCACGTATATTTCCGCATGAAGCAAGAAGAATGAACATAAATACTATACCGCTTGCACCACAGAGTCCTGCACCTGAAAATATGATGTGAATAACTGAAGTAAGCAGTGCTGTAATCAGCATCATAAACGTAAGTCTCTTACTTCCGTATTTTTCTTCAAGCATTGGTCCGAGGATAAGTATATAACTGAAATTCCCGGCAAAATGAGCCCAGCTGCCATGACCGATTACATGGGTGAACAGCCTGACATAGAACAGTGGATTCAAAAAAGATCCTCTTGAGGCTACAAAAAGACTGTGAAATGCTCCTGTTCCGGGGATGGAACTAATAAGCTGAACAGCAAAAGCTATAAGTGTGAAGGTGATTACCACAGGTGAATTGTAGTCAAACTTTGAAAGAACTTTTTTCATTTTATCTTCTCCTTTTTCTGAATATTTTACCACATTTCTTTTTCCGTGTCAATATCAAAAACACGTAAGGCTGTCCGAAAAGACAGCCCTACGTGCAGTGTAGTGGACCTCCTGAGAGGCAAGTTTATCATTACAGCGGATTAATGCTGTAGTAGTGGCTTATGTAAATCAAACTTCAGGTTCAAGAACTGCATAGTTTCCGTCAGCTCTTTTGTAAACAACGTTTGTTACACCTGATTCTGCATTGCTGAACATGAAGAAACTGTGACCGAGAAGGTTCATCTGGAGAATAGCTTCTTCAACATCCATAGGACGCATCGTAAACTTCTTGTGTTTTACTACTTCAAAGTCATACTGCTCTTCGATATCGTCCGGATAAGCACCTGAAAAAGCATTTTCCTTGAGTTTCTTTTCAACTCTTGTTTTGTTTTTGCGAATCTGTCTGATAATCTTGTCAATTGCTGCGTCCAATGCGTCATTCTTGTCAACTGCGCTTTTTTCTGACCTGTAAATTATATTGTTATATCTTACAGTAAGTTCAACAACGATCTGATTTTTAGTTTCAGACATTACAATCTTTGCGTCAGCATCGTCGCCGAAAAACTTAGATAATCTTGAATCGATTCTCTGTTTAGCGTACTCGTCGAAAGCCTTAGGGATGTTCATTTTTTTAGCTGAAATAATTGTTTTCATACAAATTCCTCCTTCTTAACATAGCATACATAAAATTCAGGTAAGCTATGTTGATATTTGTATTATATCACAGTTTTTAAAAAAACGCAACCCTTTTTTTATATTTTTTTAGTTTTAATATACAAAATCTGAATTGTAAAAATACGGAATTTATATAATATTGATTTTTTTATATTTTTATGGTATAATTTATGAAGTTAATGTTAAAAAATAAAAATAAGAAGGTTGCCTTGTATTGAAAAAGGAATTTAAACTTGGTATGTATCACGGGATACCGATTGGACTGGGATATCTTTCGGTTTCATTCGGATTTGGAATAATGGCAGTTAAGTCAGGACTCACTACACTGGTGGCTGCTCTGATTTCTGCTTCCAATCTTACTTCGGCAGGACAGGCTGCCGGAGTTGGCGTAATTGCTGCCGGAGGTTCACTTATAGAGATGGCACTTGTTCAGCTCACAATTAATCTCAGGTACTCACTGATGGCTCTGTCTCTTTCCCAGAAACTTGACAGATCCTTTACACTTCCGCATAAGCTCCTTGCAGCTTTCGGTATTACCGATGAGATATTTGCGGTTTCTGCCGGAAGGAAGGAGAAACTGACGCCATGGTATATGTATGGAATGATAATGGTTGCATTTGCCGGATGGGTTTCCGGAACATTTTTAGGTGCATCTGCCGGTGAACTTCTTCCGTCTTCCGTATCTGCGGCACTTAGTATTATGCTTTACGGTATGTTCATTGCCATAATTGTACCGCCGTCCAGAAAGGAAAAGAGCGTTTTAACTGTTGTTGTTATCGCAGCACTGATAAGTATTGTGCTCAGATATTTTCAGACAGTTGTTTCGGGGGGATTTGCAGTAATAATCAGTGCGGTTGCAGCATCAGCTGCCGGAGCTTTTTTATTTCCTGTCAGGGATGAGGAGGAAAATCACTGATGAAACTTTTTCTTTATATATTTGTTATGGCGATGGTTACATACCTTATAAGAATGATTCCTTTTGCATTTTTCAGCAAAAAAATCAAATCCCGTTTTTTCAGAAGTTTTCTTTACTATATTCCTTATGCTGTACTTAGCGCAATGACAATACCTGCAATTTTTTACAGCACAGGAAATATCCTTTCAGCAGCAGTGGGAACAGCAGCTGCAGTACTGTTTGCATATTTTGGTGCACCTCTTATAGTTGTTGCACTTGCAGCAGCACTTGCGGCATACCTGACTGGTTTATTTATATAATTTTTTAAGGAGTTTTTATTATGAGTGCATTACTTGAGTACAAATGTCCGTGTTGCGGCGGTAAGGTCGAATTTGACAGCGGGACGCAGCAGATGAAATGCCCTTACTGTGATTCCGAATTTACCATTGAGGCTATGAAGGAATATGAAGCAGCTCAGGACAGTGAACAGGAAAGCAGCATGAACTGGAACACAAATGCCGGGACAGAATGGTCTGACGGAGAGACAGCGGGTATGAAAGTCTTTTCATGTCAGTCATGCGGCGGTGAAATAATTGCCGACGAAACAACCGGTGCTTCAAGCTGCCCGTACTGCGGAAATCCTGTTGTAATGAAGGGAAGTTTTGACGGAGATCTGAGACCTGATATGGTTATTCCGTTTAAACTTGACAAAAAAACGGCTGTCGAAAAGCTCAGTGAACACCTTAAAGGAAAGAAATTTCTTCCGAAGATGTTCAAAGACCAGAATCACATTGATGAAATCAAAGGGGTATATGTACCTTTCTGGCTTTTTGATGCTGATTCGGATGCTGATGTAAGGTACAAGGCAGTTAAGGAACGCAGATGGGAAGATAACCGGTACAGATATGTTGAGAAGAGCTACTATTCTGTAAGGCGTGCCGGAAAAATTGCTTTTGAACATGTGCCGGTTGACGGATCGTCAAAGATGGAAGATGACCTTATGGAATCTGTCGAACCTTTTGACTATAAGGATGCTGTTCCATTTGAGAAAGCTTATCTTTCCGGATATCTTGCTGACAGATATGATGTCAGTGCAGAGGAGAGCATAAAACGTGCAAATGAACGAATAGAAGAAAGCGTAAAAGACAAATTCAGGGAATCGGTGACAGGATATAATTCAGTTACAGCTGAACACACATCAATTTCACTGCACAACGGAACCGCAAAATATGTTCTCTATCCCGTATGGATTCTGAATACTACCTGGAACAATCAGAAATACACATTTGCCATGAACGGACAGACAGGAAAATTTGTCGGCAACCTTCCGCTTGATAAGGGTGCTTTCTGGAGAGCATTTGGTATATGGTCGGTAATCTGCTCTGTAATCGTCTATATCATAAAAGTATTTTTATTAAAGTAATACGGGAGGAACAATATGGATATTCTTATTTCGATTGGTCTTGGAATTGCTATTGCATTTATCATAGTTTTTATCCAGAAGAGCAGCCTGAAAAGTGTTGTAAAACAGCGTGCCGCATCATGCTACATAAAAAACGGCAGTTTTAAACTAAATACAAGTACGGATGTCTTTCTGTATAAGAGGATCGAGAAAACAGAAAAGGAAAAGAAAGAATAATTATTAAATGAAATTATTAACATAGTTGATGTTATTATGCTGAAAAATGCTGCTCTGGAAGGAAATTATTCCGCTAACGGAGACTTTAATTCAGATTATGCCAATGATAAGGCCGATATCAGAAATATGATTTATTATTTCCTTGGAAAGATATCAGCTCTTGTTGATTAGGCTTATACGGAGCGGAGCTTCTTCATACGGAAGCTCCGCTCTGACATTAAATTCAGGAGGTGAAAAAATGCTGCCGGAAGATCCGATTATACTTCTGAGTGTAATAAATACAAAGCTCCGTGACTTCTATGGTTCACTTGATGAATTGTGTGAAGATCTGGATGTCCGGAAAGAAGAATTAGTGAAAAAACTAGCTTCTGTCGGTTTTGATTATGATTCAGAGAAAAATCAGTTCAGATAACAGAAAACCCTCACATCATATGAATTATGTGATGTGAGGGTTTTCCTGTCTGCATCCGTAGATACAAACGAGGGTGAATTGATATATATTGTATTATGAAGATAGCTTACTTTACGACACCGATGCCCCAGATACTGAAGTCTGTTCCGGCATTCTGCATCTTAAGTGAAACGTTAAGTTCACCGCTTGTATTCTGGAAGTAGGCACAGTCAGATTCAGGACCGCCCCATGCGTACTGTCTGTTTCCGTTAATAGATGATTTCTGACCGTTTACAGTGACATCAAGTATACCCAGTGATGAGTTCTGGTTTGACTTGTAAACGATGAAGATGCCTTTACCGGTTGTAGTAAATGTCATAGGCTGGTTTGCACTGCCTTTCTGGAATTCGAAAGCATAAGGGAATCTTGGATGACTTGAAGTTTTGAATGAACCTGCATTGAAGTTTGTAAGTTCATTTATCGGAATAATAGTACCCGTTGCATATTCAGATCCGTATGCTGATGTTTCAGGAATTGTGTATTCAGTACTCATGTTCTCTGTCTTAAGAGCCTGTCTGTAGTAATATGAAATACAGTCGGAGATAAGAGCATTACCTGCAGCGTGAGGATGATATTCATCAGAATAATAGTCTTCTTTATTGAGTGTTCCGCTTTCAAATGCTTTTGTAAGTGCTGTGTCCATACTAATAATCGGAACATCAAAGTTCCTGGCTGACTTAACCATCTGCTCCTGCATAGAATATCCGCCTTTTGCTCTTGTGATGAGGACAATGACAGCAGGATCATTTGGCTGTGAGAGACACTGTTTTATAAGAGACTCAAAGCTCTTTTTGTATATTTCTTCCGGATGATCATTTACTGAGAATTCGATAAAGATAACATCAGCCTCTTTGCTTAGGATATCATTCTGTGCACGCATAAGACCTACAACTGATGATGTACCGGAGAGACCTGCATTAACATATGAAACATTGTTTCCTGTACCGAATGTCTGTGCAAAATAGTTGTATGAGCGTTTTGCGTAGCAGGTATCAAGTCCGTTTCCTTCAGTAATGGAACCGCCTATATAGGCAACAGTAGTTTTCTGACCTGATTCGGCCTGCTCAACTTTCTGTCTGAGTCTGGCTGTGTTGCCCATACTGTAGATTGAATCAGAATAGAATTTCTGCATCTCAGGTGAAGCGGTTTCCTGATATGTATCCCATACGTTATCCGGTTTAGGAAATTCTTCTATCTTTCCCTGCATATACTGGAAGATAAGCATAGCATCTTCGGAGTCAATTTTTCCGTCTCTGTTACAGTCAGCGGCTGCTTTGGCTGCTGAATCAGTCAGCCCTTCAGTAAGTGCACTTTTGATAAGGCATAAATCAGGGATGTTAATCATTCCGTCGTAATTGATATCACCGTAAATTAGCTTTTTTTCGCCGGGACCGTCAATCTGTGTTGATTGGCCTGCACCGACAGCATTGTCAATCATAAAATCAAATGTTCCTTCGGCGGTTTCCACATAAAGGTATGCGTTTGAAGCATCTGCCGGAATGGTGTATTCAGTATTGACAAGCTGTACCCATTCGCCTTTCATTGTCGTTGCTTCAGCAATCGGATCGTATCTGGTTTCACCGGCAGCATCAGTGTACTGAAGTTTCATATAGAATGTTTCCGATGAACCACCGGCATCCTGCATGGCATTACAGCTGAAACTGTATGTACCTCCGGGCTGGAACAGAGTCATATCGAGTTCTTTCTGAGCACCGTTCCACGCAGCTGTACGACCTGATACGAGAAGTGAGTTTACACCGTCATAGGGATTACTTTCACTTAACTGAAGCTTCGCAGCTCCGCGTCCTGTCCAGCTGTGGTTTCCGTCTTCAAAGTGATCTATGAAGAAAAAAGATTCTTCAGCAGATACAAATGATGTTCCGAAACCGGCAGCAAGTACAATGGAAGTAATCAATGAACAAATTTTTTTAAGTTTTAAAGACATCAAAAATACCTCTTTTCATTATATTTACACATGAAATAGTAATAATAACTGAAAAAATATTAACATTACACAAAATCCTTTATATATGATAACACAGAAGATCGACCATATTCAACCTACAATATGAATATTTGGTGGAGAAAATAAATACTTGCATTATTTGTATTTGCCGAACCGGCAATTTTTTAACATACAAAAAACATAAATATGCTTGATTTTTTATATAATAAGTTGTATAATCATTAATATAACTCAGATAAAAATACAGAGATAACTGTATTTTATACATTATTTAGTTTCAAAGGAGAAGAAACATGTCAAAATATTTTGGTACAGACGGGTTCAGAGGGGAAGCAAATAAAACTCTTACGGTTGACCATGCATTTAAGGTAGGCAGATTTTTAGGATGGTATTATTCTCAGAATAAAACAGAAAAGTGCAGAATAGTAATCGGAAAAGATACAAGAAGAAGTTCATATATGTTTGAATATGCACTTGCTGCCGGAATCACAGCTTCGGGTGCAGATGCATACCTGCTTCACGTTACAACAACTCCAAGTGTTGCTTTTGTAACAAAGACTGATGAATTTGACTGCGGAATTATGATTTCAGCAAGCCATAATCCATATCATGACAATGGCATAAAGGTTATGAATGCAAAGGGCGAAAAACTTGATGAGGAAACAATAAAAAAAATAGAAGAGTATATTGACGGAGACCCGGATTCAGTTCCGCTTGCAACAGGTGCGGATATCGGACGTACAGTTGATTACAGTGCCGGAAGAAACAGATACATAGGATTCCTTATTTCACTTGCAACCCGTTCATTCAAAAACAAAAAAGTTGCACTTGACTGTTCAAACGGAAGTGCGTCAGCTATTGCAAGGAGTGTATTTGATGCACTCGGAGCAGAAACTCATGTAATAAACAATAATCCGGACGGTACAAACATCAATGACGGATGCGGATCAACACATCCTGAAGCACTTCAGCAGTTTGTAAAGGATAACGGATGTGATATCGGATTTGCATATGACGGTGACGCAGACAGATGTTTTGCCGTGGATGAAACAGGCAGACTTATAAACGGTGATCTTATTCTCTATATCTGCGGAAAGTATCTTAAAGATAAGGGACAGCTTGAAAAGAATACAGTAGTAACAACGATTATGTCAAATATCGGTCTGTATAAGGCATTTGATGCTGAGGGTATTTCCTACGAAAAGACAGCGGTTGGCGACAGATTTGTATACGAAAATATGTCCGCAAACGGCTTCAAGCTTGGCGGCGAGGAATCCGGACACATTATTTTCGGCAAGTATGCATCAACAGGTGACGGTATCCTCACATCACTTATGATAATGGAAGTTGTTCTTGAAATGAAAACAACTCTCTCAAAGCTTGCTGAACCTGTAACAATATTCCCTCAGCTTCTTAAGAATGTCCGCGTAAAGGATAAAAATGAAACTATGAATGATGCTGACGTTCTTGCTGCAGTTAAAAAGGCAGAAGAAGCACTTGGAGACAACGGCCGTATTCTCGTAAGAGGAAGCGGTACAGAACCTCTTGTCAGAGTAATGGTTGAAGCAGAAACAGATGAAATCTGTGCTAAGTATGTAAATGATGTTATTGAAGTAATTAACAGCAAAGGATACGCAGTCTGATTAACTTGTAAATCTCCGGAGTTTTCCGGAGATTTTTTTTACAGAAACAATAACAAATATTCCAAAAAAAACGATTTTTTTATTGACAAATTTGAAAAAAGAGTATATAATAATGTCAATGTTTATATATTAACCCTTTATTACTTATTATCGGTTCATCTGAACTTGAATAAAGTTCAGATGTTTTAAAGTGGCTGGTATAAAACATAATACACAATATTAATGAACAGGAGAAAAAATATGGCAGATTTTACAAGGAGATTACCGGTATATTTATTACTTGATACATCCGGTTCAATGAACGGAGAACCTATTGAAGCAGTAAGACAGGGCGTTAAGGCACTCCTCATGGAACTTAAGAGTGATCCCCAGGCACTTGAAACAGCTTATTTGTCTGTTATCACATTTGACAGTGTGGCAAGACAGGTTTGTCCGCTTACAGAACTTATCGATTTTAAGGAGCCTGACCTTCAGGCAAACGGTATAACATCACTCGGTGCAGCACTCAGACTTCTTTCAGAGTGTATTGAGGATGAAGTGAGAAAGGCAGGACCTGATCAGAAAGGTGACTGGAAGCCTCTTGTATTTATTCTTACAGACGGTGCACCTACAGATGAGTGGGAACAGGCAGCTGAGGAACTTAAGAACAGCAAGCCTGCAAATATAATAGCATGTGCAGCGGGTGCTCAGGCTGACACAACAGTACTTAAGAAGATAACAAATAACGTTCTTATGATGAACAGTCTTTCAGCCGGTGATCTTGCTCAGTTCTTTGCGTGGGTTTCAGGTTCAATCAAAATGTCTTCAGGCAGTGTGGATGCACTTCCGGGACAGCCGATTGAACTTCCGCCGCCGCCGCAGGGCTTTATTATAGTACCGTAAGGCGGGTGGCAGAGTGATTAGCAGTGAAGAAGAGATAATAGACATAGAAGAAAGCGAAATTTCATCGGTTACTGAGGAAGATTTTAAAGAATATATGGATCCTATGTCGGTGTTTGGCAGTGCTGATATTACAGACAGAACTGCATTTCTCTGGCAGTATAAACCTGTTCCTGAGGATGAACCTGAACCGTTTGATGAATACCGTTTTTCAGAAAAGGATTTTGAAAACGGAAGAATAATTGCAGCAACTGTCCGCGGTAAGAAACATAAGCATGACGGAACAAACTGCGATGACTGGTTTGAGTTTGATTCATCGGGAGAATGGAGAATAATGGCTGTGTCTGACGGAGCCGGTTCAAGAAAGTTTTCAAGAATCGGAGCCAGGGAATCATGTAAGTCAGCGGTAGAATTCCTTAAGGAAAAACTTGCTGAGGCACCGGATGAGATGAGGGAGAAGCTTTCTCTTCCGGTGAGTGATGAAGGCTTTATGGAAGGATGCGGATATTTTGCGTCCATGCTTCAGGATTCTGTTCAGACTGCTTCGAAGTCTGTTTCTGAAGCATTTGAAGATAGAAAATCAAAGTTTGAATATCTTCGTCTTGTAGACAGGGATCTGGAAGTAAAAGATTTTTCAGGAACATTTCTTATCTGCATTATGATACCTGTCAGTACGGCTGAAGGTAAAGAGTATTTTGCGGCAGCTATTCAGATAGGTGACGGTATAATTTGTTCGGTTGACAGAAACAGCGATGCTGACAGGGCACTTAGACTTCTCAGTCAGCCGGACAGCGGAAATTATTCAGGAGAGACAGAATTTCTTACCTCCGAAAATATGACAAAACGTGAAACTCTTATGGGTAAAACCAAGATAATGAGAGGAAAGTCATCAGCGGTTATGATTATGACTGACGGTGTTGCGGATGATTATTTTCCGAATTCACCTGAGCTTCTTCGTCTTTTTCTTGATCTTGAACTTAATGAAATTGTCCGGATTTCCGGAGACGGGGAAGAAGCTGTACCTGACAATATTCCTGAACCGCTTTATCATCCATGGGTAAATAACAACGAAAAGATTATTGCTGTTCAGTATGCAAAAAGGATTTCTGAACTTACCGGATTGTCTCTTCAATCTCTCTGGAAAAACGTAAATCTGATAAAGAAAGCTGCTCTTGGAAACTATGAAGATGATCTTCCGGAGAAAGACAGTGAAAAACTGAAACGCTGGCTTGACAGTTATACTGAACGCGGATCATTTGACGACAGAACACTTATTGTATGCGAGATGTGGTAACAAAATGGATAATATCAGACGTGCAAAACTTATGAGCGGCAGGGAAATCGAGTATGTTGTAACAAAGAACCCGCCGCGTGGAGGAATGAAATACACATATTTTACACCGGACAAGTCTTTTGTGCTTCAGTTCTTTAACGATCCGGAAAATGCTGCGGATCCGGCTATACATGACCGTATCAAAGCCATAATAGGAAAATACAATCCGACTGTTTCAGAAAGTGAAGGCGGAGCAAACGGAAATGATGAAAGAACAGCAAAATATTTTTCAAAGTGTTTTTGCTGGCCTGTGGATATTGTAGTACAGCCTGAGTTCGGGATAGTATGTCCGGCATATCCGAAAAATTTCTTTTTTGGTGACAATGCCTCGCAGATTCTTCAGATAAAGGGGAAAGATAAGAAAAGTAACTGGTTTACCGGCAAAAGCCGCAAATATCTCAATTCCTCCGAACTCGGAGACTTCAGAACCATGATTAAGATGTCGATTCTTCTTTCGAGAGCACTGAGAAGAATGCATCAGGCAGGACTTGCACATTCTGATCTTTCATGCAACAATGTACTTGTTGACCCGCGTACAGGAACCTGTGTAATAATAGACATTGATTCACTTGTAGTGCCGGGACTGTTCCCTCCTGAAGTAATTGGTACAAGAGGGTATGTAGCACCTGAGATACTTCAGACACTCGGAATGGAAAGGCATAAGCGTAAATTTCCAAGTGTTCAGACTGATCTTCATTCGCTTGCAGTTTTAATTTATGAGTATATTTTTCTGAGACACCCTATAATAGGGCCGAAGATTTATTCACAGAATCCTGAGGAGGACGATTATCTTTGTCTTGGTGAAAAGGCAACATTTATAGAAGATCCTGAGGATACGTCTAACAGACCTTCTGATCTGAAGGTTACAGTAAAGGATCTTGGACCTTATCTTGAGGAACTGTTTATGCGTGCTTTCTGCAAGGGACTTCATAATCCTTCGGAGAGGCCGGCTGCAATAGAGTGGGAAAGAGGTCTTATAAAAACATGGGATATGCTTCACAGGTGTTCAAATCCTAATTGTGAAAAAAAATATTTTGTAATGCATGACATAAATAATCCTGTCTGTCCGTTCTGCGGAACCAGAATAAGGGATGAATATATACTGAAACTCAATTTCTACGCACAGAGGCGCGGGACACCGGGCAGATGGTACAAATCATCATCGCTCATAGCTGAGAACAACGCACCGATATGTATGTGGAATCTCTGTTCAAATATTTTTCCTGATGAAAAGGCTGCAGACAGAGAAGTAAAGGCATATATTCAGATCAGGGACGGACGGTATTATATGGTGAATATTTCACTTGAAAATCTTTTATCGCCGGATGGCATCATTGTACCTAAGGGTTATGCAGTTGAACTGAATAACGGTACTGCTTTCAGGCTGTTAAGGGATGAAAACAGTATGCTTTTAGAGGCAGAACTGTTTAAAAATATATAATTTTTTGAAAAGGAGAAAAAAATGGACAAATCCAGGGAAAAGAAATTTGGTCTTACATCAGACCAGGTGCAGAAATCATTGAACGAGCACGGAAGCAACAGGCTCAGTGAGGTTCAGGGGGAAACATTTTTTGACAAGCTTATGGGAAATTTCGGAGATCCGATGATTAAGATTCTCTGTGTTGCTCTTGGCGTAAACCTTCTGATTTTCATTCTGGGAGCTACTAATATACTTCCGAATGTAGACGTTGAGTGGTATGAACCGGTTGGTATAGCAATTGCTATCGCTCTTGCTACATTCGTTTCTACTTTCTCAGAGTTCAGAAATGAAAATGCATTTCAGAAACTTCAGGAGGAAGCTTCAAAGATTACATGCAAGATTTACAGAGACGGTGTCATTAAAGAAATTCCTATTGATGATATCGTAGTCGGTGACTGTGTACTTCTTCAGTCAGGTGACAAGATTCCGGCTGACGGCCAGATAGTCGACGGTGATATCAAGGTTGACCAGTCAGTTCTTAACGGTGAATCTAAAGAAGCTTCAAAGGTACCGGTTCCTGAAAATTATTCGGACGAAGGCGAAGCAATGGATTTTCTCAATCCGTACAAAGTATTCAGAGGTTCAGTTGTATGTTCGGGAAATGCAGTTATGGAAGTTACCGTTGTCGGTGACAAGTCAGTTTACGGACAGATTGCAAAGGAACTTCAGCAGGATGATGACAGAGAAAGTCCTCTTAAGGTTAAACTCTCAAATCTTGCTGACGGAATAAGCAAATTCGGTTATATCGGCGGTATCGCTATTGCGGTTGCACTTTTATTCCAGAGAATAATGACAGGCGGCGGTTTCGGTGTGTATTTTTCAAGTGGTTTTGCCAATATCCTTGCCGATGTGCTTGACGCTGTTATCCTCGCAGTTATCATTATAGTTATGGCGGTTCCGGAGGGACTTCCTCTTATGATTGCTCTTGTTTCTGCTATGAACATGGGCAAGATGCTTAAGGACAATGTTCTTGTAAGAAAGATTAACGGTATTGAAACAGCCGGAAGTCTTAATATTCTCTTCTCAGACAAGACAGGTACAATTACAAAGGGTAAACTTGAAGTTGTAACTTTTGTTGACGGCAATATGACAGAGGTTTCAAAGGCATCAGAAGTAAAGGGGAAACTTTCCGAAATTCTTGCTGTATCTGTTCACCACAACACAACATCAATTGTCAGCAGGGAAGATGGACAGGTAAAGGTAGTAGGCGGAAACGCAACTGAAAAGGCAGTTCTTGGATTTGTAGCTGATCTTGTACCTGATGGTGTTTCAGTTGAAAAGGTGTCATCAATTCCGTTTAACAGTACAAACAAGTACTCAGCTACACAGGTTAAGGGTGATTACAACTGTACTCTTGTAAAGGGCGCACCGGAAAAGATTATTTCAAGATGTAAATACTACTTCGATGAAGAAGGAAACAAACAGGAATTTACAAACGGACAGGCAATTGAAGACAAGATTAATGAACTTGCAGGAAGAGCGATTCGTGTTCTTGGCCTTGCGATAGCTGATGAAGCACTTGGTGAAGATTCACTTCCTGAAGGAAACTGGACGCTTATCGGTATTCTCGGTATCCGTGATGAAGTTCGTCCTGAATCAGTAACAGCTATTGCTGAAGTTCATCAGGCTGGTGTTCAGGTAGTTATGATTACAGGTGACCGTAAGGATACAGCTGTTGCAATTGCAAAGGAAGCAAACCTCCTTACATCAGATACCGACGTTGTTCTTACTTCCGATGAACTTCAGAAAATGTCAGACGACGAAATCAAAAAAGTTCTTCCGAACATCAGAGTTATTGCTCGTGCACTTCCTACAGACAAGAGCCGTCTTGTAAGAATTGCTCAGGAAATGGAACTTGTTGTTGGTATGACAGGTGACGGTGTAAATGACTCACCGGCTCTTAAGAAAGCAGACGTTGGCTTCGCTATGGGCGGCGGTACGGAAGTTGCCAAGGAGGCAAGTGATATCGTTATTCTTGACGATAACTTCAATTCAATCGACAAGGCTATCCTTTACGGACGTACTATTTTCAACAGTATCAGAAAGTTTATTGTCTTCCAGCTTACAATTAACGTAGCGGCTGTTCTTATTTCATTCGTATGTCCTCTTCTTGGTATTAATGAACCTCTTACAGTTATTCAGATTCTCTGGGTAAACCTTGTAATGGATACACTCGCAGCTCTTGCATTCGGCGGTGAACCGGCACTTAAGAGATTTATGAAGGAAAAGCCGAAGAAACGTTCAGAAAGTATTGTAAGCAAGAAGATGTGGAGCAGCATCATTACAGGAAGCTTATGGATGTTCATTCTCGGATTCTTCATGCTCACATTTTCACCACTCCAGAAGATATTTGTTGAAGGTCTTGAAGGTGTAAATACATTTAATCCTGCAGATTTTTCATCAGGTGACAAGTATCTTGAACTTGGTACAGCATATTTTGCATTCTTCATTTTCTCGGCAGTATTCAATGCATTTAATGCAAGAACAGACAAGGCAAATCTTTTTGAAAACATTGGCGGAAACAAGGGATTTTTAAAGGTACTCGGAATTATTGCTGTTGTTCAGATAGCTATGACATATCTTGGCGGTGCTGTCCTCAGATGTCACGGTCTTGATTTTGTAGAATGGCTTGTTGTACTTGTTATGGCAGTTTCAATCATTCCGGTTGATCTTATAAGAAAAGCAGTAATGAAAAACAAATAATTTTATAGGGAAAGGAAAATAGTTATGGCAGTAAATCTTCAGAAAGGTCAGAGAATTGACCTTACAAAGTCAAATGCGGGTTTAAAGAAAGTAATGGTTGGTCTCGGATGGGACGAGGCACCGAAGAAGTTCAGTCTTTTCGGCGGCAGAAGCCAGGATATTGACTGTGATGCAGTTGCTATCGCACTTACAGATGACAGGATTGCATCAAAGGATGACGTTGTATTCTACAACAACCTCACACACAGATCACACTGTATTCTTCATCAGGGTGATAATCTTACAGGTGCAGGAGACGGTGATGACGAGCAGGTACTTGTTTACCTCAGCGACCTTCCGCAGCAGTACAATAAGATTGTATTTGCGGTTACAATCTACGAGGCATACAAGAGAAACCAGAGCTTCGGCATGATTAAGAATGCGTTTATCAGAATAGTTAATTCTGACAACAATCAGGAGCTTTGCCGCTTCAATCTTTCAGACAACTATGAAGGAATGACAGCTATGATTTTCGGGGAACTTTACAGAAACAACGGTGAATGGAAGTTCAATGCTGTTGGTGAAGGCACAAAGGATGACGGTGTTTCCCAGATTATCAAGAGATATATCTGAGAAATAATGCATACAGATTAATTTATTGGAGGTAAAGAAAAATGGCAGTAAATCTTTCAAAAGGACAGAGAGTTAGTCTCGACAAAAGTATTGTAAAAGCACTTGTAGGACTTGGCTGGGATACAAACAAGTACGACGGCGGATACGATTTTGACCTTGACGCAAGTGCATATCTTCTCGGTGAAAACGGAAAGGTAACATGTGACGAGGACTTCATTTTCTATAACAATCTTAACAGCAGAAATGATGCGGTAGTTCACACAGGGGACAACAGAACAGGCGCCGGAGATGGTGATGATGAAGTAATTATGATTGACTTCTCGAAGGTTCCTGAAAATATTTCCAAAATTGCAATCACAGTTACAATTCACGATGCTGTTGCAAGAAAGCAGAATTTCGGTCAGGTATCAAACGCATATGTTCACGTTGCAAAGATGTCATCTGATGATGATATGGTAGGCGAGGAAGTATTGAGATTCGACCTTGTTGAAGACTTCTCAATCGAAACAGCTATCGTAGTCTGTGAAATTTACAGAAACAACGGCGACTGGAAGTTCAACGCAGTTGCCTCAGGATATCAGGGCGGCCTCGAAGCTCTCTGCAGAAGCTTTGGTGTTAATGTCTGATTGAATGAAAAAATATAAATCTTAAAAAATCCCCTTAGAGCGGACAAAAAAATCATGTTCGCTTTAAGGGGATTATTTTATGTACAGGAAATGATAATCTATTTGGCGGTAATGCCTCAGAATATTGAAAAATTTGTTTTTTCATAAGGCAATAAATATATAGGTTGAAAAATGCAGTATTGTATGATATAATGTAAATAAAAAAGAGGCCAATTCTTTTCGTAGGGGCTAAGCCTCACCACTAAAGAATGAACCTCTGTTATTCAAATTATTATTTGATGTATTAGTCATATTATACTATGTATTTTGTATTTTGTCAATAGGAGATTTGAAAAAATGATAAAGAAAGATTTAAATAGTGACCTGGGACGAAAAGGTGTAGAGGAAAAATATTTTTTCTTTTTGCAATTGTGGCATGAGTTGCTTGACCAACGTACGCTTGATATATATCAATATAGATTGTTCAACACATACTCGTCATTAAACGAATTGATATCTGTGATCGATAAAACGTTCTCTGGTATTTTTACAACTAACCATAACATAGATGCCTGCGTTGATGAATGTGCTCAAATTGTAAAAAAGGACATAATATTGAAAAAGCACAATATATCTTTATGGAGAGCTCTGGTTAACCATTTGAATCAAAAACATGGTCAGAAAAGCGAACAGCTGTCATTGAAATTTCAAGCTACATATGCAATTTCTATACTTGGAGAAAGTTATATTCACTGGATTTTCGATGAAATAAAAAATGATATTGACAATGGCAATAATGAGGACTTAGTATATCATACACAAGTTCTTATTAGTCAATGTATATATAACGGATGGTCGACTAAGAGTTTATACCAGTGCGATCGTTTTTTCTATAATTCTTTTAAACCAGAAACTTCAGATGAGAGATGGGAATATTTTAAAAACAACTTGCTCTCTTCTGAACGTGATTTTAAAATATTTGTAAATATTAAAAATCTGTCGCTGCAACACTCAGAAATATTATCCGATGTTTTGTGCCTTGATGTAAACACCGGTGCATCAATAGTTCAAAAAAAATTTGATACAGATAAAGATAAGCTAAAGAACTTGTTTGAACGAGATAAGAAATATGTAGAATATCAACTCAAAGCAAAAGATATTTATTCTGCTTCAAATTTAGCTATAAAGAAAATATCAGACAAAATCAACACCTTGAGCTTTTATAATATAATCAATGCCTGGGATATGCATAATATTAATATCATTGCTGTTGATGTGATGAGTCGTCATTTCAAGAGCTTATCTTGTGAAGATTTGTTTAAAACATATGATTACATTGATTCGTCTGGGTTCGTCTTTGAAAATACAATAAATATAATTCAAGATAGCAGGTATAAGAAAATTGGAGATAAGTTGTTAGGCGCATTTAGTTATGCCAATATTAGTCGTGCTTCTTTTTTTCATGAAGAAAAGTATATGACACTTTGGATAGCTTTAGAATCACTGTCAAGGACAGAGATGTGTTCGGATATTATTTCAAATGTAAAAATCACTGTACCAGCTGCATTGTCGATAAGATATCTATTCAGGATTCTCAGAAATTTTGCAGAAGATATGATAAGATGCAATGTAGATTTAAATTTCAGTACAACAAATTTTGATATTAAAAATAGTTCAAAATCGCAGCTCGTTAAGGATATTATAACAATAATGAAGAATGATGTTCTTTATTATGAACTTGAAAACAAATGCAGTTGTTCCTGTTTGTTGTTACATAGGATAAAAGAAGTAAGAAAAATAATAACGGATTTGGATTATTTAATTCAAAAGTACAAGAACTATTACAATCATATTCTATGGCAAATACAGCGATTGTATAGAATTCGAAATGAAATTGCACATTCAGCAAGCACTGAAAATCTCTCACTGACAATATATACAGAACATTTATATGATTATTTGTCAACATTTATTTCTGAAATTATTTCATGTGTCAGCGAAAATAATTTAACAACCCTCGAAGAAGTTTTTTGCAAAATACAAGATAACTATAGTGTGTTTAAGGAAATAGCAGATTCACGGAATAAATCGCAGGAAGATAAAGATCTGATAAACAGAACTGTATGCACAACAGGTATTCTTTCTTTCATGTGATTTGAGATTTGTTCGTGTTCACTTTAAGGGGAAAGATTTAATGGAAGAGATATAAAAACTGTCGAGTTTGATGATGATGGGGATATTATCTTTCTTATGGAAAAAGGAAAGATTAAGGTAAATAAAGCAGGATGAGCAGAAGTGGAGATGTTTTGTTATGAAAAATGAAGAAAAATATATTGAAATTCAGAATGCACTCAGAGATAAGCTTGATTTAACTGATAAAATCGTTCCGGATAATATAAAAACTATTGCTGGTGTTGATCTTGCGTACTGGAATAATAAAGATAATGAAGAATGTGCAGTATGCTGTATAGTTGTTATTGATTACAGAACGCATGAAGTTGTTGAGCGAAAATCATATGCAGGAAAGATTACATGTGAGTATATTCCTGGTTTTCTTTCATTCAGAGAGATTCCGTTAATACTTGAAACAGTTAAACTTCTGGAAAATGATCCGGATATTTATATGTTCGACGGTAATGGTTATCTCCATCCAAGACACATGGGTATTGCATCTCAGGTTTCCTTTGATATTGGAAAGCCGTCAATAGGCGTTGCAAAATCATATTATAAGATTGAAAATACAGATTATACTGAACCAGGCAAGTTAAAAGGAGAGAGCACTGATATTATAATTGACGGTGAAGTTTACGGCTGCGTACTCAGAACAATGGACAATGTAAAGCCGGTTTTTGTTTCTGCCGGTAATTACATTTCGCTTGGAACATCAATAGATATAGTGCTTAGTCTTACTGACAAGGAGAGTCATATTCCGATTCCTACAAGAGAAGCAGATCTTGATACGCATAAAAAACGAATAGAATGCAAAAGCACAGGCATAATGGGAGCGTGCTGATGAATTTTCAGTAGCTTTTCTGCTTAAATGATGGTTTAAAATATGCTGGGTATTTAAAGCCTCCTGATTCCAGGAGGCTTTATTTTTTTATCCTTACGATAACAAATTTCGTTAATCTAAATCATTCCCCGCACAATACCATAAACCTTTACCGCGGAAATAATCACTGCTGCAGCGCCGGCAATATAGAAAAGAATATGATTTACAAATCCGTCAGCATAGCAAACTCCGAATGCGATTTTCGGTTTGCGAAGAGGGTACAGAATCTGTATTTTTTTTCGGTTGAGCATATCGAGGGCTATGTGGGAAAGCATGGATACTGCCATGTATTTGGCTGATGAGGGGATAATTACTGCGAAACTGAGGGAGACTGCTGCCACACCGGCAAGTGAGTGCATAAATGAGCGGTGGGGCTGATGCTCGCCGAATACGCATATTCCGATAAATATAAGAAAGCCGGTTATAAGGCGCATTATGGCTGCACTGCTGCGGAATTTGCTGATTATGTCAATCCCAAGGAAGAGGTCACCGGCAAATATTGCAATTATACCGGCTGTTGTTATTGCTGTTACTTTTCCAAGTTCTTTTCTGCTTGCGGAGGA
Organism: Oscillospiraceae bacterium; assembly: GCA_030533325.1. Classification (GTDB taxonomy): domain Bacteria; phylum Bacillota; class Clostridia; order Oscillospirales; family Ruminococcaceae; genus HUN007. Next base: position 8,112 of record JAUNJJ010000007.1, on the reverse strand, counting down.
TGATGCGTCGATATCGCTTATCACTGAGCCGATTGTGGATATTCCGAGGCACATAATCATTTCGCTCAGAGTTGAAGGGGAAGTAATGAGGAGTGAGGCAGTGTATCCTGCGGCAAGGTGGGTTTTGTATGTCATTGTGATTATCCTTTCAAAACTATATTTGGTTATTGCTAATAGTAATACTATAGCTAATTATACAGGAAAATACTTAAATAATCAACAAAAACACCAAAATAAAATAAAGTACAAAAAATGAGCAAAATTTTTTCTTTGTAATTTGAAAAAACATGCCGTAAATTATTGCTTAATCTGAAAAAATAGTTTATAATATAGAATGCATATATAGTGAACGAAAAATTTTTTTTCGTTCACCGGTGCCGATATGCACGGAGTGACCGCAGGGAACGGATGTGCAAGGCAATAATTTTATGAGGAGGTTACTATGGATATTCAGCCGGGAGATACACTTGTTATGAAAAAAAATCATCCGTGCGGTGACAATAAATTTTATGTTATAAGATCCGGTGCTGATTTTAAGTTAAGGTGTGTCGGATGTGCAAGAGAATTTATGGTGCCCCGCAGCAAGATAGAAAGCAAGGTTAAACAGGTTGTAAGGACGCCGAAGGAACCTTAGCAGGAACTGATTGATTTTCAGAATGACAAAGACAAAATATTATTTACTTAAAGGAAAGAATTTATGTTTGAAAAATTAAATCTTACAGCTCAGAGGTTTGAGGAAATAAATCAGAAGCTTACTGATCCTTCAGTTATAAACAATAATGAACTTTACACTCAGCTCATGAAGGAGTACAAGTCACTTACACCTGTTGTGGACAAATACAACGAATATCTTCGTGCAAAGTCAGACTTCGAAGAAGCAAAGGAACTTCTTGAAGCAGGCGGTCTTGACAGAGAAATGAAGGAAATGGCTCAGGAAGAGTTCGAAGTACAGAAGGAAAATATGGAAAAGTTTACAGAAGAACTCCGTATACTTCTCCTTCCTAAAGACCCTAATGACGAAAAGAATGTAATTATAGAAATCAGAGGCGGTGCCGGCGGTGAGGAAGCTGCCCTGTTTGCAAACTCACTTTACCGTATGTATACCATGTATGCAGAATCAATGGGCTGGAAGCAGGAAATACTCAGCTCAAACGAAACAGAACTTGGCGGATACAAGGAAATAAGCTTCTCCATAGAGGGTGAGGGAGCATATTCAAGATTCAAGTATGAAAGCGGTGTACATCGTGTTCAGCGAGTTCCGGAAACAGAGTCACAGGGAAGGATTCATACATCTACCGTTACAGTTGCGGTACTTGTTGAAGCTGATGAAGTGGAACTTGAAATAAATCCGACGGAACTTAAGATTGACGTTTTCCGTGCAAGCGGTGCCGGTGGTCAGCATATCAACAAGACAGAGTCCGCTGTCCGTATCACTCATCTTCCAACCGGAACAGTTGTCGAGTGTCAGGATGAACGAAGCCAGTTCAAGAATAAGGAAAGGGCGATGAAAATCCTTCGTTCAAGACTTTATGAAGCGCTTCAGCAGGAGCAGGCTGACAAGATTGCTTCAGAGAGAAAGATGCAGGTCGGAACAGGTGACAGATCAGAACGAATCAGAACATATAACTATCCTCAGGGAAGAATCACAGATCACAGAATCGGCCTTACATTGTACAAGCTTGAGGATGTACTCAATGGTCATATAGACGAAGTAGTTGACGCACTTGCAACTGCAGATCAGGCGGCAAAGCTTGCGTCTCAGAACGAACAGTAATTTCAGAAATTTTATAATAAAGGAGAAACAGGTTTCGCAGGAAGTGCGAACCGGAAAAGAAAGTCTATGAAAGAAACAAATCTTCTCAGCTGCAATGAAAGTGACCTTGAAACAGCAGCCTTACTTCTTAAAAAAGGTGAGGTTGTTGCTCTGCCTACAGAGACGGTATACGGACTTGCTGCAGATGCAGTAAACAGTGAAGCTGTTGCTGAGATTTTCAATGCAAAGGGCAGACCGGCAGATAATCCGCTTATTATACATATCTCTGACCTTGAAATGATGAAAAGATATACCGAAGACATTCCGAATGCAGCATATCGTCTTGCTGAGAAATTCTGGCCGGGTCCTCTTACAATGGTTCTTCCTAAGAGAAGCATTGTTCCTGATATAGTTACAGGAGGACTGGACACAGTCGGAGTCAGAATGCCTGAAAATGAAATAATGAGAAAGGTTATTTCAATGGTTGGCAGACCACTTGCTGCACCTTCTGCAAATCGCTCAGGTTCACCGAGTCCGACAACTGCTGCGCATGTTGCTGACGATATGAACGGAAGAATTGCAGCAATTGTTGACGGCGGTGAATGCAGTGTGGGTGTTGAGTCAACTGTAATATCATTTGAAGGATACGATACAATCCGTATTTTAAGACCGGGTCTTATTACTGCAGAGCAGCTCAGAAAGGTAATTGATGAAGTAATTATTGACAGCAATATTCTTTCAGATACTGTACCTGAAGTTAAGGAAGTACGTTCTCCGGGAATGAAGTACAAACATTATTCTCCTGAGGCACGTGTTGTTCTTGTAAGAGAAAGCCTCAGTGAATTCATTAAGTATGTCGGTGCTCAGCCGGATGAAAATATCTGCTGTCTTATATTCGACCAGGATGCAGCTGAGTTTCCTTTTGAATATATGACATATGGTGCAACACCGGAGGAGCAGGCAAGACAGATTTTCGCAAAACTCAGAGAAGCTGACAAGAGAGGAATAAAAAATCTTTATGTCAGAGCACCACGGAAGGAAGGTGTAGGTCTGGCCGTTTACAACAGACTGATCAGAGCTGCAGGTTATGAGGTGGTAGAATCGTGAACAACTTAGACGGAGTTATGGTTATCGGCCTGACCGGTCAGACTGGTTCCGGTAAAACTACAGCCTGCAGGATATTTCGTGATAACGGATTTGCAGTGATAAATGCTGATGAGGTTGCAAGGTCAATTATGAATCCGGGCACAGTATGTCTGAAAGAAGTAGCTGACTGCTTCGGTGCACATATTCTTAACGAAGATATGTCGCTGAATCGTCAGAAATTAGCGGACATAGTATTTAACAACCCAAAAAAACTGGAACTTTTAAACAGTATTTCCTATCCTCATATTACCTCTGAGATTCTTGCTCTTATAAGGGAAAATTCTTCAAAGGGAAATAAGCTCATTCTTCTTGATGCACCTACTTTATTCGAAAGCAGAGCAGATGACTTCTGTGAGATAATTATTTCTGTTATTGCCGATGAGGAGACACGACTCAGAAGAATTATGGAAAGAGACGGTCTTACTGAGGAACAGGCATTATCAAGAATGAAATCCCAGCACAATGAAAAATTTTTTGTGGATAATTCGGATTTTATAATAAAGAATAATGATGGGATAAGCGGACTTGATGACATAGTAAATGAGATGTCAGCCAAGATTAAAGCATATTATATAAACAAATTCAAAGATTTGGAGTGAGTATATTGAGTAAGGAAAAATCTCCTGAAAAGGAACTTAAAGAAAAGCTTTTTTATAACAAGAAAAATGTTTATCAGATTGTTGATGATGAAACAGTAAGTAAAATAAACAGTTTCTCTGAAGATTACAAGAATTTTCTCAACCTTGCAAAGACAGAACGTGAAGCTGTAAAGTTTGCAGTTGAAGCTGCAGTGAAGAAAGGGTATACCGAATATGTTCCGGGAATGGAACTTAAGCCGGGCAGCAGGATTTTCTGGAACAACAGAGGAAAAGCACTTATTCTTGCCATTATCGGTACAGAACCGATACAGAACGGTGTAAGAATAAATGCTGCTCATGTAGATTCTCCAAGACTTGATCTTAAGCAGTGTCCTCTCTATGAAGATAGTGAGATGGCACTTTTTAAAACTCATTACTACGGCGGAATAAAAAAATACCAGTGGACAGCAATCCCGCTTGCTCTTCATGGTGTTGTTGTTCTTACGGACGGTACGCAGGTTGATATAAACATCGGTGAAAATGAAGATGATCCTGTATTTGCTGTAAGCGATCTTCTTCCTCACCTTGCTTCAGAGCAGATGAAGAAAACAGGTTCTTCCATTATTGCCGGCGAAGACCTTAATATCATAGTTGGTTCACGTCCTTTCAAATCAGACAAGGAAAGTGAACTTGTCAAGCTGAACATTCTCTCACTTCTCTATGAAAAATACGGTATAACTGAAGAGGACTTCCTTTCAGCTGAACTCGAAGCAGTTCCTGCATTCAAGGCAAAGGATATAGGTTTTGACAGAAGCATGATTGGTTCATACGGTCACGATGACAGAGTATGTGCATATCCTGCTCTGAGAGCGATACTTGATACTGAGAGAACACCTGTAAAGACAATAGTAACAGTTCTAACTGACAAGGAAGAAACAGGCAGTGACGGAAACACTGGTCTTAATTCATCCTATCTCAGATATTTCATCGAAAATCTTGCCGAAGATTTCGGTGTAAGAGGAAGAGTTGTTCTTTCAAATTCCGAATGTCTTTCAGCTGACGTAAACGCAGCCTTTGATCCGACTTATCCGTCAGTTATGGAAAAGAACAACGCCTCATATATCAACTACGGTGTTGTAGTTACAAAGTATACAGGCTCACGCGGAAAGTCCGGAACATCAGACGCTTCTGCAGAATTTACAGGCAGAATCCGTTCTCTTATGAACAAAAACAATATTACATGGCAGACAGGTGAACTCGGAAAGGTAGACGCAGGCGGCGGCGGAACAGTTGCAGCATACATTGCAAATATGGATGTTGACGTTATCGACCTCGGCGTTCCTGTTCTTTCAATGCATGCTCCGTATGAAATTGTCGCAAAGTCAGATGTGTATATGGCATACAGGGCGTTTAAGGCGTTTATTGAAGATTAAAATTTTTATATGCATTTTAGAGTCGTATCTGATTTTTATCGGGTACGGCTTTTTTATATTGAAATTCAAAATTTTTTTGAAATTTTTTCGATTTTCATGTCCACTTTTGCAAAGTACGCACGACTGTATGAATGAAGTGCTTCAGAAAAGAAAACGGGGAGGAGAAATCATGATTTCCGATGAAGAAATAATAAAAGCTTTTAGAAAATCGGAGAATGAAGGATACCGGAAACTTATTGACAGTTACGGAAATTATGTATATACCGTCATAACTGACAAAGTAAGAGGGCTGGCGGCTGAACAGGATAAGGAGGAGTGTGCTGCAGATGTTTTTATTGAAACAGTAAGAGAATGCAAAAAACATGATTTTACTATGGATTCACTTAAGGCAGTGATTACTGCAGTAGCTAAAAGAAAAGCAACTGATCTTTTCAGAAAACTGTACGGAAGGAAACAGCATAATGAATATTTTGATGAACTTAATGATGAACCGACAGATTATGAAACACCTGAACATTCAGCGGTAAGCAGGTCCGAAAAGGAAATGTTGTGGAATGAAGTTCTCAGTCTTGGAAAGCCCGATTCAGATATCCTCATTCTACAGTTTTTCCACAGTAAAACTGCTGCTGAAATTTCAAAAATCCTTAAGATGACTACGGCTTCTGTAAACAAGAGAAGTCAGAGAGCGAGAGAAAAATTAAAGAAAACTCTTATGCAGAAGGAGGTTCAGTTTAATGGCTGACAAAGACAGAATTTCAGAAATTCTTTCAGATAACGGGGATATGGATCCGGAGCTTCTTGAGAAAATAAGCAACAGTTGTAATACGTTGTCGGATGAACAGAAAAACAGAATATTTGATATTGTTCAGCAGAAGGAATTTGCAGATAATTCAGAAAATCAGTATGAAGAATCAGTTAATGTGGTAGAATACAGGAGGTTTAGTATGATAAAATATATAGCAGCAATTGCAGCATGTGCATGTGTTATTTTAAGTGTGAGTATTTTTTCAGGCAGAAATAAAGAAAATATCCTGTCCGGAAATGATAAAGTCAGGGTTACTACAGTTTGTGTAACAGAACGTCCGGAAACGTCAGCATTTACAGATGTTTCTGTTTCACAGGATGTATCGCAGACAGCCAGACCGGCAGTTACTGCAGTGACCGGAAACGGAGTACAGCCGGCAGTAATTACTGTAACTGATATAAAAAATAAACAGGCTGTTACTTCAGCAAAAACAGAAAGACAGAATACTGCCACTTCAGAAGTTACCTCGGCTTATGAAACAACCGGAACGGTAAAACCATATCCTTACCCGGAAGATATAGACGATTCAGCAGAAGCTTCTGTAAATGAAGACGGTACAATAAAAATATCATTTGAAAACGGTCAGTTTGAAATGCTCTTTCCTGCCGATTTTGCAAATCACTTTGTTATCAGAGACATGATCGTCTATTCAAAGATAGCATATACGGAAGGATACAGTGGAAAACTTATGAGTTTTTCGCTGGAGAAGGAATTTTATGACGGAATGGTAAAAAGACCTGTAGGATATTCAGGGGGAAAATATCTGTATTACCAGCGTCCTACCGACTGTCAATGCAATGAAGACGATAAGGAACAACTTGAAGAATTCTCCAGACTTTACGGTGCAATTGATGATTTCGTAAGTCTGACATTCAGAAGTCGTTCTGTCTCCGGAGAAATGAAGAGAGAATTCCCTGTTCCGGAAAATTTAACAGGAAAAGTTATAGCTGATGTACCGGGAGAAGAAATATATGCATATTCATTAGAATCAATTTTATCCGAAAACAGCGGACTTAAGAAAGTCTGGAAGCTGGAAGAAGGCTGGAATATCACAGCACTTGAATGCGTTTATTCAAAATGTATTTTATGGCTTAAATGCAGAGATACAGATGATGGCGATGAGTACGGCTGGGTTTCATCCTGGAATCTGGATTTTCAGAAATATTATCAGACCTATGAGTATAAGACCGTTTACAAAGAATTGCTGGATAAACTGAGGTTTGAAACAGAAGGAATAGATGTGGTAAGGTATTTTATCTGGGACATGAATAACGATGAAATTCCTGAACTGATTACTATTACAGGTACATGTGAAGCTGATTTTACCACCACATTTTATACAGTAAAGTACCACAATGCTGAGGTTATAGGTGAAGATTTCCGTGGAGATCACAGTGGCTTTGAGATTGATGAACGTACCGGAAGTTTTTGTATTGAGAGCTGCTGGATGGGTGTGGGAAGCGTAGTGAGTTATGTGTATGACGGAGAAAGTGTAAAAGAAGGTAAATCCATTAAAGACCTTAGTTATATGTATGATGATGAAGAATACGAAAATGCTGTTTCAGAGATGTTTGATCTTCGTTACTGCGAATTTGGCAGAGCATACAAAAACGGAAAAAGTTACCTTGTAACTGCAGATTATGAAGAAATTCAGCTGAATGATGATTCGTATACATTCACGGATTAGTGAGAATGGCTCTTTATCTTTAAAAAGTATGGGTTTAACAGGCTAGTTGTAATGAAGTAAATTGTAATTTTTGTCCGGATTAAGATAAAAACAGGAGAACAGGAGGTTAATATGAAGATGAAAAAAGTAATGGCATATGTATGCGCCCTCTCAATGATGACAGCGGTTTTGCCACAGAATATTGTCAGTGATTTAAATATTTGTGGAGAACAAAAGGTTTTGGCTGCCATGGATGACAGTGGGTTAGAGTATGAAGAACTTGAGGACGGGACTGTGGAGATAACCGGATATAGTGGGGAAGATACAGTTGTGGTTATACCGGATGAAATCGACGGGAAAAAAGTAACAAGTATAGGGATAAGTGCTTTTTTCGGGTGCAGTGGCTTAACAGAAATAACAATCCCTGAAGGAGTAACAAGTATAGGGTATAATGCATTTTCAGACTGCAGTGGCTTAACGGAAATAAAAATTCCTGAAGGAGTAACAACTATAGAGGCGGGAACATTTTGCTGGTGCAGTGGCTTAACGGAAATAAAAATTCCCGAAGGGGTAACAAGTATAGATACAGAAGCATTTTACGGATGCAGTGGTTTAACAGAAATAACAATCCCTGAAGGAGTAAAAAGTATAAGGGAAGGGACATTTTCCGAATGCAAAAACTTAACAGAAATAACACTTCATGAAGGAGTAACAAGTATAGGAAAATGGGC